>NZ_KV834647.1:131089-167591 GCF_001837905.1 Streptococcus sp. HMSC076C09 | reverse complement strand
GAGGCTAGGACTTTTGTCCCAGCCTCTTTTTATAGATTATCTGTTTGCAGGCCGAGTTGTTTGACTCTGGCGGTGTAGTAAGTCATGATCAAAAAGAGGTTGGCTGTGATCAGCCAGATGGCCCATTGGTGAATGAAATACATGAGGATGGCTACACTAATCGCTCCTGCAACAAAGCTTCCAACAACGATTCCGTAATTCATAGCCTGACGCCGATACTCGTCCAAATCTCCCTTTCCTCGAGTGATTCGGTACAAGGCCGTCAGCATCTTGCGGTAATTACCAGAAGTCATAAAGATCACATAAGGGTGGTTTTCAATCAAGCTTCCTGTAAAGGTCAACATCATCATCCCTGTTCCAAAAGCAATAAAGGGAACTTCTACAGGTGGTATGACAGACACCAAGGGAATCAGAAGCGTCACCACAAACAAAGGAATCAACATCTTGGTCCGCCAAAAGGCTGTCTTGCGATACTCTTTGATATGGAGAGCAACCACAAAGCCGATCGAGAAAAACAAAATAGATGAAAAACGCATGATGGTATTTTCGACACGGGGATCGTGCCAATCAGCGATGAGAAGCAGGAGGTTCCCAGTTTGAGTCGCGACCAAACTCCGGTAGTGCATGTGGCAAAAGACATCGAGGCCTCCTCCGATAAAACCAAGCAGAGCCCCCATCAGTCGTGTATTTTGTGGTAAAATTATTTTTTCTTCCATAGTCTTGTCTCTTTTGATTTCAATTATTTTTTATTATACCACTTTGCACCAGAGCTGAGTATTGAAAATCAATCATAACCACTCATCAAACAAGTGGTTTACGTCAGGACTATGATTCTAGATAATTAGAATTTCCCTATCACTGTATAGTGCTAAGAGAATCATATTAATAACCTTCGTGATTCCTGAAAGAAAGTTCAAAATAATTCAGTTGTCCTGTTTTCTTTTTTCATGGTAGTGACCTCTTAAAAACATTGTTTGCCTTCTTTAAAGAGTTGATAGAGAGTATAGATATAAATGAGACTAAAAATAATACAGATGGTTAGAAATAGGAGATATCTCCAATCCATAGAATTCGTTATCAGTTGTGGGAGAGATACGAGGATAAAGCAGAGAGATGCGTTCAAGAAGCGTATTTTTTTTGATGTGATTTTCTGAAATCTTTGTCCCTTATTCAAGACTGGAAGAACTAAAAGGAAAATGATCAGAAAAGGACGCGTAACTTGGCCATAGACTAGGAAAAAGGTAACAAAGATGCTAACTAAAATATGACTGAAAATTAAAGTTTGTAATGATTTCATAAGCTTCCTCCTAATCGTCGTCCTGATCTTCCTTGGCTTTTCGAATGCGAAGCCAGACGATAATTTGCATCACCAATCCGAAGAAGAAAGCTGCGAAAAGGATTGATATAAAATGACCTAGATTGAAAAGAGAGGTGAAAAAGTTTTTGCTATTATCCGTTAAGACATTGAGAAGTGGTATTCCAAAGAACATCAAAACTCCATAGAGCAGACCAGCTTTAATGCCAGGATAGCGTAGCTGTTTGCTTTCTTTTTGGCTCAACATATCAGGATCGATAGCAGTAATACCTGTTTTTTTAGTTTGAGTGCTAACATAGATAGCACAAACCATAGAAACCAGAAAGATAATGATTGGATAACCAAAAGCGACAACTTGGGGATATTTATAAGCAAGGATAAAGGGAATAAGATTGCCAAATATCATCAGGTAAAAGAGGACCATAAAGACTTTATTTCCAATGCGATCCGCCTCGCGTCGTTTGTGTTCATCAAGTGGTCCAGAAATGCCATATGTGCGTTTAATCAGTTTTTCAGTAAAGGTTTCTTTTTCCATTTTTTTCTCCTTTTGTTAAAAATCATCTTCCCAAAAAAGACTGTTGAGGTCCGTTTGGAGGCTACGAGCGAGATTGAGACAGAGTTCCAGAGTCGGATTGTACTTGTCGTTTTCAATCATATTGATGGTTTGCCTCGAGACACCGATATCCTTAGCAAGTTCGAGTTGAGACATGCCCAATTCCTTGCGGAATTCTTTCACATGGTTCATGTTTCCTCCTATTAAATGAATGTCGTATATATTTGACTATAGTATAGTATTATGAACATAAAATGTCAACTATTTTTGACATATTTTTAAATATTTCTTACTAGAACAAAAAAATCCCTCCAGCTACTAATAGTAACTGGAGAGATTTCCTGAAAGAACCCTGCTCGATTTACTGTTTTAGGCGATAGGTCTTGCGTGGTTTTTTCTTAGGTACTCGCTTGACACCCACTTCTTCCACGAATTCTCCGAATTTTACGAGGAAGTTATTGCTAACGATGGGACGTCCAGGATTGATCAGATTGACCAATTCGGTTGCTTCATAAACGGTGAAAGGCTCCTCTAACAGATAGAGGAAGGTTGGATTCCAATCCAGACGCCCCTGAATCCGCTTGATCGATTCTTGAATAATCTGGTAGTGGTCAAAGGCAAAATCAGAAGCAGCTAAGGGTTCTCCATCAAGCAAACACTGGGATTTTTTGAAATCGACATCGAGAAAAATGACTTCCTTGGCATCGTCACCTGCATGGGCTAAGTCTACTGCTTCTGCTGGCAGATAGACCAGATGAGCGATGGTAATGACCCAGCCTCTGGGGTCCCGCCCAGGGGTGGAAACTGTCATGAGCTGTTCCACCTTATTCACTGGCAGATCGAGCCCGACTTCTTCTTTGACTTCTCGGATACAGGCATGAGTCGCATCTTCATCCTTGTTCACAAAGCCCCCCACCAAGGCGAGGCGGTGTTGATAAGGGTGGGCCTTGCGGCGAATGGCTAAGAGCTTGAGCTGTCCATCAACAAAACAGTAAGCCACCATGTCCGCTGTGACACTTGGAGTTTCATAAGTTGGCAGATCTTGCTCCTTGTACCACTTGAGAAAGTCTGCTTCACTAGCGACCGTCTCAAAATACTCTTTCTCCGTCATTCCTGCTGGAATTGAGAGACTTGCCATCTAAGCCACCTCCTTCTTGAGGGCTTTGGTCCATTGGTACCAGCCCACTAAACTATTGAGCGTGTAAACCCAGTACATCCCTTGAATGTGAAGACTCTGATCCCACCAGAGATAGATACTAAAGACGTTGGTTGCAATCCAGAAGATCCATTGCTCCCGGTATAGGCGGGTCATTAGGAGCTGGCCAACCCCATTGGTCGCATCGGTGATACTATCACGGAAAGGGCGAGCGCTATGGATGCTCTGATACGCAAAACCCATACCGATCCAAATCACAGCACACAAGGCCAAGTAGCGCATCCACTCAATCAAGTTCAATTTCTTGGCTTCAAAGTGAGATTCTTCGACCTTACCTTGATCATTGATCCGATTAGAGAGCCAAACATAAAGGCCGATCGGTTGCATGATGAAGAAATAAAGAGTTGTCAGAACTTCTCCGTAGAAGTTTTTATTGAGGGCTAAAACGAGGTAGATCGCGGAATTCACTGCTCCAAAGAGGTAGTTACTAGCACGCCCTTCGGCAACCAGGATAACACAGACAATGCCCGTCCAAGAGGCAAACAGTCCCAGCCAATCATGCTGACCTGTACGATTGGTCCATTCTAAGAAGAAGGGAACGCTGGAAAGAAGAAGGAGATAGATCCATTGAAAGGCTGTGCGTCCTACAAAAAGGTCCTTCCATAGAAGTTTCATAATATTGACAAAGCCTTGCTTTTTCGCTTCTTGGTGAACATTTTTAAAGTCTTGGCTAAAAGTTGCGAATTTTTCAGATAGATTTTTCATAAGCTGCTCCTTAGTCGGCTTGGTAAATGGCATCGATCACCTTCTTGGCTTCTTCGTAGTTGCCGAGGTAGTCTGATGCGAGGAAAGTGGTCGGAATGTTTCCTAGGTATTGCTGGCGCAATTGGTCTAGGTAATTTGAAAAGCTGGTGCGGATCTCTTCGTCAGCCATGGTCATATCTCGGAAACCATCATTGACATAAGAGCCGATCGGCTGTACAAAGAGGATCAAATCCCATTTTTCTTTGGACAGAATACTGACAAAGAGGTTGTCGAAGGTATCGGTCATGCTGGTATCTTGGCCTTCGACTTCCATATAGTAGTCGTAATAACCCTTGGTCACCAGGGAATTGGTATCTGCGATGACAAGGCCTCGATTGGCACTACTATCGATGAGCTTAGAGGTTTGATCATACTGTCCTAAGAGTAGGTAATAGTAATCTTTTGGCGTGAGTTCATCATCCCGCACATTGTTCTTGATCTGGTATTCACGGGCATACTCAAGACTAACAGGTGCATCGTAAAAGCGAGCCAAGTCCTTTGCAAGGGTCGTTTTCCCGTTGCTGGCGCTCCCCATGATCAAGACTTTTTTCGTGAACTGGCGACGGAAGGGCTGGGCAATGTATTTCCAGTATTTGCTGGGATTTTCCCGGATCATGGTAGCAGAGATCCCGAAGCGACGCTCTTCTAAGTGAACTTCAAACCCTCTAGCTTCCAACTCTTCCTTGTAGGCTTTCTCCCCTACATAAAAGATCAACTCTTCTGTCTCTGTTTGATACTGGATGGTGTTTAGGGCTGTCTGTAACCAAGGCTCCCAGCCCAAGGGATAACGAGGAAGTTCTGTCTCATCTAACTTATAGACTTGGGTCAACTCATCATTTGAGAAGGCTTCGCGGATATAACGGAAGCGTTTTTGTAAGGTCAGTCCCACTTCTTCACCACGGTCCCCTTCATAACCAGATACAATGACACGAACGCGATCACACTGACGCTTGGCCCGCTGGATCAGGTCAATATGCCCTTGATGAAGAGGCGCAAAGGTTCCAAAAACCAGGGCAATTCTTTCTTTTTTCATATAAGCTCCTTTTTATAATTTTTTATAAATAGATTTTCTTTATGTTTTTATTATAAACTATATTTTCTATCTGTCAATAGTTTTTTATAAAAAAATATATTTTTATTCAAATCAACAAAAAAAGATCTGAAAAGAGATGCTTCTCCTTTCAGATCTTTCGAATTTTATTCACGAGTGAGGGAGTGACTGACACCGTCTTTAAGAACCGTCACACTAGACACAGAACCATCTTTTCCAACTACGATATCTAGAGTCGCTGCAGACCCATCGCCTGCTGAGAGATTAGCATGGTAATGACCATCATCCAAGGTATAGTTATAAGCGCTGATCCCATAGGCTACGGGTTGACCCCCAGGAAGTTGGATGGTCACTTGACCACCTTGGCCAATAGTGACTCCAGTGTCGCGTTTGTCAGACCAATTCCCAGCTGCAGCAGAGAAATCTCCTGCTGCTACAGAATAGACTCCCTTGTATTGGGCATTCTCCGTAGCAGAAGCTTGCTTCTTAGCCTGGGCATGGCCGTCTTCTAGACTTGGCAATTTTGCTTTCGCTGGTGTTGCTGGAGTGGCTACTTCTTTTGTTTCTTTTGTTACGGGTGCTGCTGGTGTCGCTTCTTTAGCTGGAGCAGGTGTTTGACTAGCTGCTGCTTGGTTATTTTTGCTACCAACAGTATGACTTTCTTCTGATTTGCTATCAGAGGATGAAGAGGCAATCGGATCTTTACTAGTGATCACTTTTTTCTTAGAAGAAGAGCTGGTTTGTTTAACCAGACTGGTCTTTGAACTGCTTGCTTCTGAAGTTTTTTCTTCTTTATTCCCGCCACAAGCTCCTAGGAAAAAACTAGCTGTAAGAGCTAGCGCTGCTAGGGAAATGATTTTTTTGTTTTTCATAACAGAACCTCTTTTTTGTAACATTTGTAATATTTTGTAACATTATTGTAACACTGTTATATGAGGCTGTCAATAGTTTCTCAAATATTTTTCTAATTTGAAAGAAATTTTAGGTAAGTTCCTAAACTTTGCAAAAAAAAGCCGGACATACTGTCCAGCTTTTCTTATTTATACACTTCTTGATAGAATTCGATCTTGTCCCCTTTTTTAACGGTGGTTTCAGCAGCACCTTTTGGAGCCATTTCGCCATTGATCTTGTACATCCAGTAAAGACCTTTTGCTTCATCTTGGCTGTGACCGTCAATCGAGGTGATCATGCCATTTTTTTCTTCAATCTTGTAGTTGGCTTTGAGCACTTTCATGAGGTTGCTCTCTTCTGCTACTTTCAAGGTTTTCGATTGCGCTTTTTGACCTTCTGGCGTCACGCTAATCGTAATCGAAATTTCGTTTTTCTTGGCAACTTCTGTGCTAGAAGCACTTGTTTGATTGTTTGTGCTATGAGACGGAGCGCAACTCGCTAAAAGAAGAGCTGCAAGTAAGGTCATCAAGCTAGAAATGGGTTTTTTCAACATAAAATCTCCTAAAGATTTGATAGATAATGGGATAGAAAATGATCGTCGACAGAGCATGGGCAAGGTTAAAACTAAAACCATTGACCAAAGCATAGGTCCACCAAGGAATATGGTATATCAAGGCATAAACACTATCGATCAAGATCCCATAAGCAAAGGACAGTAGGCCCACAAAAAGGATCTGAAGGACATGGGGCAACCACTTGTAACTGATGCGCCAAATGAGCATCAAACAGCCAAAGGCGACAATCTGAAAGAACACAATCAGGCTCATCCCCAGGAAAAAGGCGGAGACAAACATAGTGATCATCATCACAAGAAAAGCAAAGCTATACCCTTCAAATATCACCAAGAGAAAAAAGATGGCAGAAATAGGTTGGACATTTGGAAAAGGGGCAAAAGCCTGACGTAGAGCGACACAAAGGGCCGCCAAAAGCGAAATACGAGTTAATCGCTGAAGCGTCATGACATCCTCCTAGACAATCTCAAACTTGATCGTTCCGGCTGTTGTTCCAACCTTGATGGTTTGCCCTTCTTGGGCTTGCCCTTTCAGCAATAGCTCTGCTAGTTGATCTTCCACTTCGGTCTGCAAGACACGACGCAGTGGGCGAGCTCCCATTTCTGGATCGTAGCCTTTGGTTGCTAGCAACTTGAGCGCTGAAGGCTGGAATTTGAGGGTCATGCCTTGTTCGGCCAAGGTCGCGATGAGCGGTTTGACCATGACTTTCACTACCTGCTGCATATCCTCGCTGGAGAGACTATGGAAGACCACCTTTTCATCAATCCGGTTGATAAACTCTGGACGATAGGTCTTCTTCAACTCTTCAAACATGCGTTTTTCCATATTGGCTTGGTCAAAGCGGATATCTTTAGCACCAAAGCCAACGGTCTTATCATCCCGAAGGGCTGTTGCTCCCAGGTTTGAGGTCATGATGATAATGGTATTGGAGAAGTCGATCTTCCGGCCTTTGCTATCGGTTAAGACTCCGTCATCCAAGACTTGCAAAAGGACATTGAAAATATCTGGATGGGCTTTTTCCACCTCATCAAATAAGAGAACTGAATATGGTTTGTTGCGGACTTTCTCGGTCAACTCGCCTCCTTCTTCGTAGCCCACATAGCCTGGAGGAGCTCCGTTGAGGCGACTGGCCGCGAATTTTTCCATGTACTCACTCATATCAAAACGGATGAGGGCCGATTCATCATCAAACAGAACTTCCGCCAAAGCTTTGGCTAACTCTGTTTTTCCGACACCGGTAGGTCCTAGGAACATGAAAGAACCGATCGGACGCTTGTTGCTACGGATCCCCGATTGATTGCGTCGAATAGCCCGACTGATACTCGAAACGGCTTGGTCTTGACCAATCACGCGCTTGTGCAATTCTGCTTCTAAGTTTAGGTACTTCTTGGCATCGGTTTGGGTCAGTTTTTGAGTTGGAATACCGGATAATTGGCTCAAGGTCACCAAGACATCTTGGTCAGTGACTTCTTTTTTGTAGACAATGGGAGCGGCCTCTACTTCTAAGAGCTGGGCTGCTTTCTTCCACTTGCCGTCCATCAAGGCCCGGTCTAAGGCGGTCAACTCTTCTTTTACGTGACCGTTGGAATCGCGGTTTTGTACAGTAGCTGCCGCTTCATCCAAGAGATCAATGGCTGAATCTGGCAATTGACGGCTGGTCAAATAGCGATGGGCATATTTGACAGCTGTTTCGATCGCTTCATCAGTAATGGTCACATGATGGTGGTCCTGGTAGGTTTCTTTCAAGCCTTGGAGAATTTGGATGCTATCTGCAACACTTGGCTCTTCAATGGTGACTTTCGCAAAACGCCGAGAGAGGGCTGCATCTTTTTCAATATGCTTTTGGTACTCATCTTGGGTCGTTGCCCCAACTGTACGCAAGGTTCCCCGTGCCAGGGCTGGTTTTAGAATATTGGCTGCGTCTAAGGTCGAATCAATACCGGATCCTGACCCCATAATAGTATGCAGTTCATCGATAAAGAGAATCACGTGACCGTCTTCTTCGATGTCCTGGATGATATTGTTCATCCGTTCTTCGAAGTCCCCACGGAAGCGCGTCCCAGCAACGACATTCATGAGATCCAATTCCAGAACACGCATCTGCGCGATTTCAGCTGGTACATTGCCACTAGCGACACGCTGGGCCAGACCTAAGGCAAGGGCTGTTTTTCCGACCCCTGCTTCTCCCACCAATACAGGATTGTTCTTCGTCTTGCGGCTGAGGATTTGGATCATGCGTGAAATCTCTGCATCCCGACCAATCACAGGCTCAAGCTGGCCTGCACGCGCCATTTCTGTCAAATCACGGGTATAATCTTCAAGACCTCCACTGGTGCTTGGGGGCATGCCCATCATATTTCCCATGGTTTGGCGGTTAGGGTTTTGGGCGCGATAGAGACTCCGAATGGCTTTGATATCATTCTTGTCCCAGCCTGCCTTGTCCTCAAGATTCTTTCGAAGAGAGGCAATAGGAACTCCCTTGTCTTGCTCTGTAAAGGCAAAGCCGGCAAACTCCATGACTTGGCTCGCCAAGGTCCCACGGTCTGCTAGAAGAGAGAGGAGCACATGCTCTGTTCCCAAGGTCTTGGCATGAAGGACCTGGGCAATCTCTCTTGCGTGCTTCATAATGGCTTCCATCCGATAAGAAAATGGGAAGATTTCATACCGATTGTCGCTTTGAAAAGCTTGGCCTGTAATATGCTCCGCCGCATCCTGAAACTCATCGATCTGCATAGGATAATCGTTCAGTACAGAACCTGCCACGCTATAGGGATTATTGGCCATAGCCGTCAGGAGATGCCAAGTATCTAAGGTATGCCCCTGATAGTGGCCTGCTAGTATTTGGGCCGCTTCTATACTTTCTAACAGTGCTGTTGAATAGTTCATCTAGTCGGTATTTCCTTTTCTATCTACTTGTTGAATGATTTTTTTCAGCATCGTTGCTCGTAGGATGAGAGCATCTCGACCTAGGACCTCATCGGATGTCGTCGCAAGCAAGAGCTGAGCCTCACGTTTTGTCAATAATTTTTCTTCATAGAGCATCTGGAGGATATCATGGAAGACCTGCTGGCTGATGGTCTCTCCAATATTGGCTGCCAAGTCTTGGAGCATCTGATGGTGATCTGAAAACTGGACCTTGCCAATGCGGATATAGCCACCACCACCGCGCTTGCTCTCTACAATATAGCCTCGGCTCTCGGTAAAACGAGTCTTAATGACATAGTTAATCTGACTAGGTACGACCTGAAAGACATCGGCTAACTCACTTCTTTTGAGCTCTGCCATGCCAGCTTGAGCCAGCAAGGCCTTAATATAAGCTTCGATGCTATCAGATGTGTTCTTATTTGCCATGATGCTCCTTTCTGGCTTGTTTTTTTCTAGATGGATGCTCTGTTCTTTGGCCCATAAAAAATGGCCTTGGAGTGTTCCTTCTCATCATTGACCTTATTTGACTATTATACAATTTTTACGGCTGTAAATAAAGCAAAGACTCTATGGAAATGGGAATCTCTTAAGGAAGGGAGAAAAATAAAAGAGAGTGGGACAGAAATCGGTAATTCGTTAGAATTCGATTTCGTCGTCCCACCTCCGCACAGTTGAGTAGGGCTGTAAAAGCTGATGAAATCAGCGTAGTAGAGCCCACTCAACCACTGCGTCTTGCTCAACAATCCAAAAATAATTGAGAGGCTAGGACTTGTGTCCCAGCCTCTTATGCGAAGAAGGAGCTACTCTTTGCGACGAGCAAATTTCGCGCCTCCGCCCAAGAATCCTAGACCAAGAAGACCTAACCAAGCAAACAATCCACTTTGTTTTGTACCGGTTTTAGGAAGTTTTCCTTCCGATGGTAGAGAAGGACTTTTAACCACTTCTTTTTCCGGATGGTCTGAAGTCGAAACAGAAACTGCTTCTGGGGTTTTCGGTTGCAAGAGAACAGGTCTTCCTTTTTATTTTTTGTCTTCAGCTTGAGAAAGAGTCATAACTTCTGGTTGCATCTTACTTGGGGTGACAGGAGTGGTTGGAGTCGGCATATCAGCTATCAACGGACTTTTTTCCGCTTCCTTCGTCCCGACTTCCGTAATCTGATCCTGGGCATCCACTTCGACAAAGGCATCGACTTCTGTCCGAATTTCTTTGCCTTCTTCTTGTCGAACCTCGATCAATTTCAAGCGGCGTCCGACCTTCCCTGCTTGAAGGATCCGGCTTTCGCCCTTGGCCAAGTCCTTGTTCTCACGCGTTTGACTCTCAAATGGAATCTCCTCCGCTTCGATGAGTAGTTCTGGTTTTTCAAGAATCAAATCCCGAACACCTTCGTCTGGGCGTGTCTGCGTCAGCGGTTCATAATTGCGAGCATCTTCTAAGATGGTTTCAAGGGCTTCGACTTGATTAGCTGCAGCAACCAAATCTGGCCGCTCTTGATCCAACAACTGAGTCAAGTCCGTCAATTGTCCTTGAACCGTCGGTTTGAGATCTGCTTTCAAGCGATCGAGAGAAGTAGCCTTGATCTTTTCTACTCCTTCTCTGATGATCTGTTGTAGCTCTTCTTGACTGAGCAACTGGCTATCTTTCCCTGATAGGATAAATCGGTCTACCTGGATGGCTCTGGATGACTGAGGGTCATTGAGGGCTGGATCTAGGTGCAAGCGTAATTGGTGATAACCTTTTGCTAGACCTTGCAGATTGACCAAACTCTGGTCGAGCTTGCGTTGATCTCCATAGCCACTGAAATAATGATCGCCTTCGATTTCATAATCATAGCCACGACCTTCTTCGAAGGCTATTTCTTTTCCATCCAGGGTGACGCTGTAAAGACCATGACTTGGGTCGACTACTCCTCGAACCTCCACACCCGTGCCCTTAAAGGTAATGGTCACTTCAATGTGTTTCTTGCCTTCCTCATCGGTCACTTGGTTAAAGCTGGACCAAGATTCTGTGCCATTTGAAAAGTCTTTGTTGTCCGTCTCATGGTGCCAACCCTCACTGTAATGCAGTTTCGGATCTTGGTCATCCACTTCTTTGCGATTTTCTGGCAACTGGTCTTCATTCATCACTTGGACTGTCAGTTCTGGAATAAAGCCGACCAGACTTCCTTGATCCGGATGGAGCAATTTGACCTTAAAGTCATAGACGTCGGTCGCTTTTCCTGCAAAATCAAGGGTTGGAACTTGGACTGTTTTTTCCGTCTCTCCATCTGCGAACTCAAGGGTGACGTTGGTATCTTTGTAGACCTTGCCATGAACCCCTGTTCCTGGTTCTGTGATTAATTTGAGACTGGCACTTCCTTTAGAGCCACCTTTTCTCTTGACGACGACTTGCGCTGGGTCGCCTTTCTTAACAGCTAGGGTTGGCTGAGCAAATTCAAAGAGACCCTTTTCTTGGTTATTGAGAGCATAAATCCCTTCCGTTGCGATCGCATCTCCCTTGCTATTGACCAAGGTCAAGGTGTGAGATCCTGCTGTCAAATCCGGTGTTTCATAGACCTTTTGGCTACGTTTGCGGCTTGGGCTTTGGGTATTGATGGTCGCTAGCTTTTGGCCATCGACATAGACATCCATTTCCCCATGACCAGGGTCGACAGTTGCGATCACATAGGCCTTAGTGCCTTCAAACTGATAGGTCACCGAAGCTCCCTTTTCTTTGGTCCACATAGAGGTGCCTCGAACGCCTTCTCCCTCTTCATTCCATTGGCCATTGGCCCGCTCTGCTGTCCGGTCAGAATGATAAGTCAAACCAAGCGGATAGCCATCGGTTTCTTCAATGCTAGCTGGCGTCTTATAGACAGAGACTCCGTTCAAGATTGGAGTAGCTTGGGCATCGGTGATGGACACCCGGATATAGCGACTATCAACTGGTTGCCCTTTGATCAATCGGCGGTATCCTACGGTTGAGCCAGCACCATATGGAACCCATTGGCCATTCACTGCCACATCAATGGTGAAGCCAGAAATCCGTTGGCCTTTCTCGATGGTTTCTTTAAGCTCTACCACATCAAAATGCTGTTCTTTTCCAAGATCGAGAACAAAAGAGCCGGTCTTGGCATCATCTGCAGGTGCCCAACTGGTCTTTTCATCACCATCTGTCAAATGGCTGGCCTTGTAGAGCGGATTGCGTCGTGTCGAGTCAGCTTCTACCAAAGCTCCTGCCGCATAGTTCACACTGTAGAGTTGGTCCAAGGTCTGACGGAATTCTTTCAAACGGGCCACATCGGCATCCGCAAATTTTCCGTCTTGGTTGGGTGGAATATTGAGCAAGAGTGGAGTTCCACGGCCGACCGATTTGAAGTAAATGTCCATCAATTCGCGCAAGGACTTAGGCTCTTGATTGTCATGGTAGAACCAGCCGGAGCGAATAGAGACATCGGCTTCTCCCACTGAGTATTGCTTCCCTTCTGGATCCCCGTGATTGAGGTAACTATTGGATGGATTGTTGCGGATCTTATCTGGATTGACCTTATGCCAAACTGGATCTCCAGCGATTCCCTTTTCATTTCCGATCCAACGAACATTGGTGGGCTCAGCTGAGAAGATGGCAATGTCCCCTTGGGCCTTACGAATGGCATCAAACCACTTGTCGAAGGTATAGGTGACTTTTTGAGCCCCATCGCCCCGCGCTCCATCCATCCAGACTTCTACGAACTTGCCCTTGTTTCCATATTTTGGATCTTCAAGGATTTCTTTGAGCTGGTTGAGATAGTATTCGTTGTATTGGTCCTCTGTATCCACATGGTAGAGCGGGCTGTGAGCATCCCAAGGCGAGAGGTAGACCCCCATATCCATGTCATACTTGCTGGCAGAAGCAGAAACCTCGGCTAGGATATCGCCTTTTCCTTCCTTCCAACCACTTTTAGCAATGGTATGGTCAGTGTATTTAGAAGGGTACAAGAGGAAGCCATCGTGGTGCTTGACGACCATGATGGTTCGTTTGAAGCCCGCTTCTTTCAGGGTTTTGATCCACTGATCGGTATCTAGATGCTCTGGATAGAAATAATAAGGGTCTTCTTGCCCATCTCCCCACTCACGATCGTAGTAAGTATTCATCCCAAAGTGGATGAAAGCTGCTAGCTCTTCGCGGTGATATTGCATCTGAGCCTTGCTTGGAAGTGGTCCATAATCCGCAATCTCAGGCTCCTCATTTAGAGAAGTGGCTGGTTGGCTTGCTTCTGTCCCTTGGCTAACTGCGCGATTTTCTTTCTCACTAATAGCTGGTGAGGACTGTTCTGATTCTTCTTGGTGCTCGTTCACAGTTTTCTCCTCCTTTCCTTGATCTCCTGCATTGCTCGTTTCAACCCGTTCTTCACGTGGTTCACTATTCTCAGCTTGTTCCTCTGCGTAACTGGTAGTCACTCCCAAAAAACAAGTCGCTACGACTACCGAGCAGACGCCTACTGAGAGTTTACGAATGCCAAATCGATTTCTCTGATCAACTAATCTTTTTCCCATATTCCATTCCTTTATGTCATCAGGTAAAGAGGGTGGAGACTTTCCCCATCCTCTTTCTGTTACCTGTGAACTTTTCACCGTATAGTTGCTGGCTTATCCAGCTTTTTACTTGGCCTTATCGGCTCTTTTTTTCTGATCATCCAGCACAGCACCGGCAAGACCTGCTGCTAAGAGACCTACCACAAGGCTTGCGACGCTTTCTTCCGTTCCTGTATTTGGTAAAGTCCCTTCGGAAACTGGAGCAGCTGAAACTGCTGGTGTTTGAGCTGTTTTCTCGACTTCCTTCCCTGCTGCATCTGTCCCTTCCTGACGCACTGCTTTGACCTCAAGAGATGCTTGAGGAGTTGCGGCAGCTACTGGTCCTTCTGAGCCATGAGGATGTTCTGGGTTCGGAAGCGGTTGTGGCTCTGGCCGCGGTTGCGGTTGTGGCTCTGGTTGTGGCTCTGGTTGTGGCTGAGGTTCTGGCTGTGGCTCTGGTTGTGGAGTGTCTGGAAGTACTTCTTTAGTGCCCACCTCTGTAATTTCTGCCACTGGATCTAGCTCTACAAAGGCATCCAGTTCCTTCCGGCTTTCCACACCATTTTCTTGAGAAACTTCCACCAAGCGCAATTTGCGGCCTTTTTGACCTTCTTGAACCACACGTTTCTCACCTTTTGGAAGATCCGCATTTGGACGTTCTAAGCGTTCAAAGTCCATCTCTTCTGGCTCAATCACCAACTCTGGTTTGGTATGAACCAGATTCTTAACTCCTTCTTCAGGAATGGCTGAGCCTGTAGGTGCTTTTGCAGAGAGAGAAAGTTGATATACTTTTTCGAGCTTGCCATCTTCTGAGACAACCTTGACAAGAACAGGGGCATTGGCACTTTTAGCATCGATGACCGTAACAGCTGTTCCATTCTTGCCTTGTGCTGAAACGATTGGACGTTCTCCCTCATACTCTAGATGATACTCTGTCACATCTGGTTTAAAACCTTCTAGGTCTTTGCCATTTACTTGGATGGTGACATCAGTTGTTGCCTGGGCCTCTTCTGTTGGAGCATAGGCGCTCAATTCAATGATTCCAATTCCTTTAAGATTTTCATCACGGACCATTCTTAAACGGATGGCTTTGGTTCTAGTTTCGTTGAAGCTGAGGTTAGAGATATAACCAGGCTCAAAGGCATAATCCAAGCTATACGGGATTTCTTCCCAGTTTGAGGCTTGGTTAAATGGATGATCTGGAAGATTTTTCAAATTGCCGTAATCATCTGGGACATCAAAGTCTGGACCAATATAGCGTTCAAGAACCGTTTTCGTTGGCAGACCTGTTTCCTGATCTGCAAAGAAGTCGACCGCTACTTTATTGACCAAGCGCTCTGTTACTTGACCATTTTTCTTGAAGATGAGACCAGCAAACACTTCTGTCTGATCCGGCTCTCTCTTCCAGTTGGTCCAACGGTAGTACTCATTGTAGCCACCATCATTGATGTAATCGATATAGTCGATTTGATTTGGATCGAGATCGTTGGTTTCACTAGCAAATGCCCTGGTATCTTCTGCATTGTAGTCACGGTTCACAGAGAGGTTTTCTCCTGTCTTTTCTGACACCCGGACGGTCAGCTGAGCTGTCAGATCATAGCCGAGGACTTTTCCTTCGAGCGTGAAGCTACCTTCGTGAGAAAGCGCATCAGCTGGTAGAGGCTTCCAGTCCAACGTAAGCTCCTTGCGTTCATAGCCTGTATCCCCTTGGAAATAAACGCCTACGGTAGATGGTAGAACCAGATCTTGACCGACTTTCACAAATCGGCTACCTGCTTCCACTGCTACTGGGGCAGCTTGTTTCAGTTTTTCTGCATCACTTGTGAGATGGAGGCGGTATTCTTGTAAGATAGTACCATCTTCCGCTTTATGGATGACACGGATTGGCTCCCCTTCATGAACGCTTGGCACAACCGTTGCAAGACCGTGATGGCTAGCTGTCGCTTCCACTTGTGGATAAGCCTGATCACGCGCATCGATGTAGTAATCGGTCACACTTGGGTTGACACCTGGCAATACATCGCCATTGACGCGAATGGTCAACTGGCTCTTTTCTTCTGCCGCAACCTTATTGGCAAAGATCTGAATCTCTGAAATAGAGCTTCCACGCTTGCCTTCTGGCGTCTTCATACGGATACGAACAGCATAGGTGTCGACTTTATCAAAACTGAAATGATTCATCTTACCAGCTGCTACCGGTTCTTCAACGGTTAGGTTGCTGACTTCTTTCCAGTTAGCTGGATTGTTAAATGGATGGTCTGTTTCGTCTTTAACACGATTTGGATTGCTTGGAACTGTTGGGATTTGTTCCCCTGTATAGTACTCAATCACATATTCACTTGGAGCGCCAACGCCGTGGTCTTCATGGAAACCAACATGGAGGTTGTCCACTGCTCGCTTGGTCAAGATACCAGAATCCCCAAACAAGATACCAACAGAATCTTCCGCATTGTCACGGCCCCAGTTGGTCCAACGGTTAGCTGGAGCATCGGTAAAGGAGATGACCTTATCATTGACCTTAGCAACTGGATCTGCATCGTTAGAGTCACTTGCAAAAGCGAGTGGCAAGACAGATCCTGTCCATTGCTCTGCAACGTTAGCACCCTTGACTGTGTTTGCGGAAACACGAATATGAAGACGTGTTGGAAGATCCGTTCCTTCTACACGACCAGCTAGGACAACTTCTCCTTCTTTGGCCAAGAGTTGCGGATCGACCGCATCCCAGGCCACCTTAGCTGTATAGGTCTTACCATTAGAGTGATAGGTCCGCACGCTTTCTGGAAGAGCTGGTTTCTCGCCGACTGGAGTGGTGGTGCTGACTTCTTCTACAGCAATAATGCCTTCAACCGTCACTTGAGCTTGGGCTTCTTTTTCCACACCCTCTACATGACCTGTGACTGTAAAGCTATGGTAATCCTTGACTTGATCTGCGGTTACAGCATCCCAGGTCACGCGTTTTTCTTTCGGGAATCCCTTATCATACTCGACCAAGACGGTTTCTGGAAGAGCTGGCAAAACGTTTCGATCGGTGCTGATCCGTACAGGACGCACCTTCACAACCGTTTTTTCTTCTAGATTTGGCGTGATGGTAAAGCTGACTTCTCCCGTTTGTCCTTGGTAGTTGGCTTCTAAATGAACCAATCCTGCTTCTCGCAATTCCAAACCTTTATTGGTTGCGACGGCTTTTCCTTGGCTACCAGCTCTTGTTTTCACATCGATTTGATCTGCTTTGAGACTTGCCTGGCTACCATCTTGGTAATGGGCAATGACTTCAAGTGGTACCGTTTGGTCTTCCTTGAGTTCCTGTCCTTCTGGCAGACGCAATTCTAGGCGCTCGATCTGTGGACTTTCTTCTTGGAATTGGACCACATAGGTCTGTACAGCTCCCGTATCCTTAGCCGTCACAAAGATTTGGGCTTTCAAACCATTTTCGCGATTAGCTTGTAGGACCGTCACTTGAGCATTTTCTGCACTTGCTGTGACTTGACCTGGCTCTTGACCATAAGCGAGGGAACGGAAAATGGTATGGTTGCCACTACCAAATTTTGGAAGAACTACTCCATCTAGCTGAACCGTTGGTTTCTTAGCCTTGGCTACATCTCCTCCTGCAACCACTAGTGTCGCTTGGACCGTTTCCCCATTGCCTAAGAGTCCTGTAGCTTTCAAGCGTGCTCCTGGTGTGGACAACTGATCTTCTTGACCAGCTTCCAAGGTCCATTGATCGACCTCATAGTGAGCAGTGGTCCCATCGGTGAAGACTAATTGCACAGCCTTATCCACGGTTGCTAGATCTGCTCCCTGTGGGATTTGTTTGATGACTGGAAGGACTTGTTCCACGCCGATCACATCGACCAGAGCTTCGACCGTGCGTCCTTGAACATGACCTGTCACACGGACTTGGCCAGCACGGCTATAGTCTGCCGTATCCCATTCAACGGCTTCTTCTTGGGCCTTGCCATCACTATAGACCACATTGACCTTACTTGGCAAGGTTGGTTTTTCTCCTAGATAAGCACTTTGTCGAACAGGTTCCACACCTAATACAGTGCGTTCTGCTTGGTCCTTCTTACCTGTAAAGAGGCTGACTTGGTCTGATTGCAAGCGGTCTGAGTCTGCATACAGAGTAAAGGCACCCGCCTGCTCAGTTGATTTGACAATCACAACTCCTTTACCGTTGAAGGCTTTGCGTTGCCATGTGCCATCTTCCTGCGCTTTGTAGCGTTCACGGCTGGCCTGTTCCCCATTATCGACACCGACAATTTGGCCTTGTCCATGCAAATGGAAATGCACCAAATTATTGGCAGTTGGGACAACACGACCTTCTTCATCGACGATTTCATAGGTAATATAGGTCAAATCCTTACCGTCCGCTGCGATCGCGTGTTCTTCTTTCAACAAACGAACACCCGCAGCCTTGCCGGCTGTTTCAACTTGATCTTTCGCGATCACTTCTCCTGCTTCGTTGCGCGCAATAGCTTCCACCTTACCTGGTACATAAGGGACCAACCACTCTAGATAAAGTTCATCCGGATTTGCCCCTTCTTGGTAGGTCCGGCCATCAGCTGTGGTCTTCTTGGTAAAGGTCTTCACTCCTTGTGATTCCCCATTGACAATCAATTCCACACTGTGGGCATTGGAGAAGGTCCGAACAGGAATCCGTCCTTCTTCATCCATGACACGATTGGCTAATTCTGGATTGTCCCAGTTCCAATGTGGCAAGAGATGCACCATTGGATGTTTCTCAGCTGACACCCATTGACTTTGGTAAAGGTAAAAATCATTCTTTGGAAGGCCGGCCGTATCCACGATACCGAAATAAGAACTTTTCACAGGTGTGTCATTTTGGTTGTGCCATGGGGTTGGCTCACCGATATAATCAGTACCGGTCCAGATAAATTGTCCTGCATAACCGGCATGATCACGGTCAAAGGTCCAAGAGGCGGTTGCTGTCCGACCCCAACCAACCCGGTCATTGCCGTAGTCTGATTGTTCATAGTGGCGGTCTTCTTGGTTGCTGCCGACCCATTCTCTTTCAGGATGATAGTATGAGCCCCGTGTCCGCGTTGCAGAAGAGGTTTCCGAACCATAAATGAGCCAGTTTGGATGTTTGGCCCGTAAGCTTTCATAGTTGGCCTCTGAATAGTTAAATCCAACCGCATCGAGCTCTGCTGCTACCTTTTCATGGCCTCCTGATCCATCGCCAAAGCGGAATTTATCAGCTCCCATAGTGACATAGCGGGTTGCATCCACGTCCTTGATGGTCTTGACCAAGCGACGAACGGTTGCGACAGATTTGTCTGAACCATCTGCTTCACCGACTTCGTTACCGATTGACCACATGACAATGGCTGGATTGTTCTTGTCCCGCTCTACCATGGTCCGTAGATCGTAATCTGACCAAGTATCCCCCTTACGAGCTTCTGGGTGAGTGGCATCTTTTTCAAAGAAACGACCGTAATCGTATTGCTTCTTGCCACCATACCAGGTATCAAAAGCTTCTTCTTGGACCATCAAGCCCAACTCAGCCGCAATTTTCAAGGTTTGTTCACTGGCTGGGTTGTGGGTCGTCCGGATGGCATTGACTCCCATGTCTTTCATCTGTTTGAGACGACGGTATTCAGCCTTGTAATTTTCCTCAGCTCCAAGAGCCCCGTGATCATGGTGAAGGGATACCCCGTGGAATTTCGTCGCCACCCCATTGAGGAAGAAGCCACCTTCTGGCGTCCAGTTCAGATAGCGATAACCAAAGCGTTCCTTTTGCACATCGACCAACTGCGAATCCCGATAAACCCGCGTATACAAGGTATAGAGAGCTGGATGATCCGTTTTCACATCCCAGAGGGTTGGTTTTTCAACATGCAAGGTTTGAGATAGGTTGATCTCTTGACCTGCTAAAACAGCTTGTGCTTCACTGCGTGTTTTTTCGCTCACCACTTGGCCATTTTGATCGACAATTTCATATTCCGCATAAATACTATGAGCTTGATCATCTTGGTTGACAATGTGGCTCTTCACCACTGTATCTACTGCCCCATTTTGCTGTTTTTCCAACTGAGGGGTCGTAATCGTAGTCCCATACTGCGCTAAATGAACCTTGTCCGTTACACTCAGCTTCACATCCCGGTAAATCCCACTACCAGAATACCAACGGCTACTTGGTTGTTGATTGACCACATGAACGGCGATGGTATTCTCGCTTCCATCCGCATTCAAATAAGGAGTAATATCATAAGAAAAGGCATTGTAGCCATTTGGATAATGACCGACGAATTGTCCGTTTACATAGACTTTGGAATCCATATAAACCCCGCCAAATTCCAAGCGAACCTTCTTATCTAGATCTTTGTCGTCCAAACGGAAGGTCTTACGATACCAAGCATCCCCTCCGTTTAATTGTCCCCCCTCATTTTGAGCAGGAGAGTTGTGATCGAAATCAAAGAAAATAGACCAGTCATGAGGAAGATCTAATTTTTTCCAATCCTTGACATCCACTTGACGCCCTTCTGCACCAGGAGCCGCATTTAATTTAAAATACCAATCTTTATTAAAATCACGTTCTCGATCTTGCACAATATCCTCCGCTACACGATTTTGATCTGGAGCTGCTGTTTCTTCCGTTCCTGTAGCACGCTCAGATGAAGCTGAAATGGGCTGGCCTTCGCCTTGAGGCGCCGGCTTTTCCTCAGCTCCGGTAGGGGTGATGACAGCTGGAGCTTCTGAAACCCTTGCAACAGCTCCAGGAACTTCCGCTTCTGAGTTTTCCGTCATAACACTTGGTGTCTCCAACGAAGTCGGTTCACTTTCGAGGGCTGGCTTTTCTTCCGCATGGACCCTTGAAAGACCCAAGGCAGAAAGCCCAATCACAACAGAACAAGCTCCAACTGAGAGCTTACGAATACTAAAAACAGGACGCTTTTCAAAAAAAGACTTTCCCATAAAAACCTCCTCTTAGGATTAATTATTCAATTTGTAAGCGCTTTCTTATATCTGCGAACGCTTACAGAAAATCACATATTAACTATACCAAAAAAAGAGGAGCGATAGGCCCCAATTTCGCTCCAACTATAGTTAGATTAAGAATTCCTTTAATTAGTACAAACAAGCTTTATTTGTTACCTACCCGTAATAAAAATATGATAAAATGGTTCAACTAATGTAAAAAAATGAGGTTTACCTATGAGTGAAAAAATAGAATATAAAAAAGAAAAAATTTCTTATTCCTATTCTATCGTTCCTATAATCGTGATGATTTTAATTTTTCTATTTCAAGCAATCCAATCAGGTTCTCAAGTAAAATCAACTCCCCAAGGGACCTTCTCTAGTTCAAGGCAAGAACTTCACTACTCTTCAACCCAGAATCAAATCACGTCCGCAAGGAATACCGAAGCCTCTCAGCTTTCAAGTTCAAGAAATAATGATGATTTTCTTTTTCTTTTTCTTGTATTCACCGGATTTTCTATCGCTTCCTTCTTACTTATCGCCTGCTACAATGGGATGACAGCAATTGAGCCTCCCCTCCTCACTATCACTGATGATGCTATCTATACTATTGGAAATGCATATCGAAACCAGTTACAGATGAAATATAGCGACATCCATAAAATAGAATACAAAATAAAGACTAGCTCCGCTAACGATGTTACTTATACAGATCGCTTTCTTTATTTTTATGATAAGAAGGACAAACTACTCGACAAGGTGAATTTTTCAAATGCAGAAGGAGCCGATTTTAATACAATACAAAAGCAAATTAAAGAACGCGCACCTCACATCGAATGGATTTATCCTTCCTAAATAAATTTCTACTAATTTTTCCCACTAGAAAAAACACCAAAAAAATAGAAGCCAATGGCTTCTATTTTTTTTATGATCTTATAATCCTGGTTCTTGACCAAGTTCAGCTGCCACCATCCAAATGTTCTTTTCAAGTTCTGCTTTAGCCCCAACAAAGATATCGTTGGTTACATCGTCGCCTTCAGCGTCGGTAACATCCAAAGCTTTTTGGTAAAGGCCGTCAAGGTAATGGAAGATTTCAAGAGCACGTGTCAAGCTTTCTTCTACATTTTTCGTAAATGTTCCACGGCGTTCTTCAATATTGCTGTGTTCCAAAAATTCAGTCATGCTAGAATATGGCGCGCCACCAAGAGTGATCAAGCGTTCGCTCACTTCATCCAAGGTTGCATCCAAGCTGTCCATGTATTCGTCCATCTTTGGATGCCAAACCATAAAGCCACGTCCACGCATATACCAGTGTACTTGGTGAAGGGCAATGTGAGCGACGTAGAGATCTGCTACGACTTGGTTCAAGAGGGCTTTTGTTTCTGGAAGAGTTTCTTTATTAGAAGGTGCAAAAGTTGCTACATCAGTAGCTGCTTCATGTTTCATAGTTGTCATATCGTTTCTCCTTTTTTATAATGATTCTAATTAACTATGTCTCTATTATATGCTTCCTCCACCAGAAAGTCAAGATAAAAGATTTAAAAAGTTCATTCCAAAGCTGGAATAGTTGTCAATTGAAGGAAGATACGATAGAATGAAGAAGACTAATCGAAAGGCTTGACTAATGAAATATATCTTTACCTTCCTGATCTCCATGGTGCCCCTTGTTGAATTGCGTGGAGCCATCCCTTTTGCCATTGCAAATGGTATTCCCTTATGGACAGCGCTCCTGATCGGAGTGATCGGAAATCTTCTCCCCGTCCCTCTGATCTTCTTCTTCGCCCGCCATATTCTTACTTGGGGGGCAAAAAAACCAATTATCGGAGGCTTTTTTAGCTGGTGTCTCAATAAAGGCCATCGAGGCGGACAGAAATTAGAAAAAGCTGCAGGAGACAAGGGAATTTTCTGGGCCCTACTCCTATTCGTCGGCATTCCTTTACCAGGAACTGGTGCCTGGACCGGAGCTCTTGCAGCTTCTATCCTTGACTGGGACATCAAACGCAGTAGCCTCGCAGTCATGCTCGGAGTGATACTAGCCGGCCTCATCATGGGAACCCTGTCTCTGCTTCTAGGAATCGATACCTTCGCACATTAAGCAAAAGAATGAGCCCATGATATCAGTTCACATAATATTTTCTCTGAATCTTTCCTTAGGTGAGTTATTTAGATGAATTTATCTTACAAAAAAGAGGTTTCCTTCGAAACCTCTTATTTTTTATTCTTAGTTGTTAAGAGCTGCTGCCATTGTAGCTGCAACTTCTGCTTCAAAGTCATTTGAAGCTTTTTCAATACCTTCACCAACTTCAAAACGAACGAATTCGATAACTGAAGCATTTACTGATTCAAGGTAAGCTTCAACTGTCTTGCTGTCATCCATGATGTAGACTTGTGCAAGAAGAGTGTAGGCTTGGTCAACTTTTGTGTTGTCCAAGAAGAAGCGATCCATTTTACCTGGGATGATTTTATCCCAGATTTTTTCTGGTTTACCTTCAGCTGCCAATTCAGCTTTGATATCTTCTTCAGCTTGAGCAACCACTTCGTCAGTCAATTGTGCTTTTGAACCGAATTTCAAGTGTGGAAGAGCTGGTTTACCAACCATTGCACGGCTTTCGTTATCTTGGTCGATGACGTGGTTCAATTGTGCCAATTCATCTTTCACGAATTGTTCATCCAATTCTTTGTATGAAAGAACAGTTGGTTTCATTGCAGCGATGTGCATTGAGATTTGTTTAGCAAGTGCTTCGTCTCCACCTTCGATCACAGAGATAACACCGATACGTCCACCGTTGTGTTGGTAAGCACCGAAGTGTTGTGCATCTGTTTTTTCAAGCAAAGCAAAACGACGGAATGAAATTTTTTCACCGATT
Source organism: Streptococcus sp. HMSC076C09 (assembly GCF_001837905.1). Taxonomy (NCBI): domain Bacteria; kingdom Bacillati; phylum Bacillota; class Bacilli; order Lactobacillales; family Streptococcaceae; genus Streptococcus; species Streptococcus sp. HMSC076C09. Next base: position 143,989 of record NZ_KV834647.1, on the reverse strand, counting down.
GTAGCTGTTGCAGATACGTATGCAGCTTCAAGAGTTTCACCTGAAGGCATTGTCAAAGCAAGAGCTTCTTCGTTGTTAGCTGGTTTACCTTCAGCGATCACTTTCGCTGTTGCGTTTACCAATTCAACGAATTGAGCGTTTTTCGCAACGAAGTCAGTTTCAGCATTCACTTCAACAACTGCTGCAACATTACCGTTGACATAAACACCAGTCAAACCTTCAGCGGCAACACGGTCAGCTTTCTTAGCTGCTTTAGCCATACCTTTTTCGCGAAGCAATTCGATCGCTTTTTCGATATCACCTTCAACTTCAACCAATGCCTTTTTAGCGTCCATGACACCGGCACCAGATTTTTCACGCAATTCTTTTACAAGCTTAGCTGTAATTTCTGCCATTTTTGTTCTCCTATATTTTTTAATAAAATAAGAGGGTCGGGCTGAGCCCTGCCCTCTTAGGTTCGTTACTTATTGAATGAAATTAAGCGTTGTCGCCTTCTACAACTTCAACGATTTCTTCGATTGAATCAGCTTGACCTTCAGTAGCTGCCAATTCAGCTTCTACTGTAGCAACACTGTCTTCACCTTGACGTCCTTCGATAACAGCGTCAGCCATTTTCGCAGTGATCAATTTAACAGCGCGGATAGCGTCATCGTTCGCTGGGATGATAACATCGATATCATCTGGGTCAGTGTTTGTGTCGACCATCGCTACAACTGGGATACCCAATTTCTTAGCTTCTTTAACAGCGATTTGTTCTTTATGTGGATCCACAACGTACATTACGTCTGGGATACGAGGCATGTCTTCGATACCGCCCAAGAATTTTTCAAGACGAGCGCGTTGTTTGTTCAACAATGCAACTTCTTTCTTAGGAAGAACTTCAAAAGTTCCATCTTCTTCCATGCGTTTGATTTCTTTCAAACGAGCGATACGTTTTTGGATTGTTCCCCAGTTAGTAAGAGTTCCACCCAACCAACGGTGGTTGATGAAGTATTGACCTGCACGAACAGCTTCTTCTGCAACAGCATCAGCAGCTTGTTTCTTAGTACCTACGAACAAGATCACTGCATCATTTGCAGCTGCATCACGCATGAAGTCGTATGCTTGGTCTGCATATTTTACAGTTTGTTGCAAGTCGATAACGTGGATTCCGTTACGTTCTGTGAAGATGTACTTAGCCATCTTAGGGTTCCAGCGACGAGTTTGGTGACCGAAGTGTACACCAGCCTCAAGAAGTTGTTTCATTGAAATTACTGCCATGAGTAGTTTCTCCTTTTTTGTTTTTTTCTCCTCTCTCAGACGTCAACTTGCAGCACGACCACAAGGGCAACGGTGCCACAATGGATCCGAGATGAGTATTTGCTGTCTTAGACAACTCTATAAGTATAGCAGAAATCACTAGAATTCGCAAGCTATTTGAGAGATTTTTTCAATCCCTACGATGAAATGGTTTTCTAAAGTTGTTTGACGTAAAAAGTTTTTCTTGACCTATCTTTATTTTTAGGTTACAATATTATATGTTATGGCGGTATAGCCAAGTGGTAAGGCACGGCTCTGCAAAAGCTTGATCGTCGGTTCAAATCCGTCTACCGCCTTGATAATAAAATTTTTTATCATCTTTTATCTTTTAAAAATTCCCCTAGCAATAGGGGGTTTTTTTGTTGCCATTTGCTCCATTCCTTGATTATTGATATAATAAAACCTCGCCTGATCGGCGAAGCACATTAGAAAGGGTATTTATGAAAAACATTCGTTTCTTTACGATCGGCCTTCTTTCACTAGTGACACTAGCCGCTTGCTCACCTGCCAATTCTGCGCAACCAGCAAAAACAGCTTCTAGCTCTAGAAAACCGATCAAACAATCTTCTACCAAAGCATCATCTAGTAGATCGTCTAGCACTTCTTCAGACAGCACTAGCTCAGATGATTTTTCAGGTCGCTTCAGCTTGGATCCAGATGATGGCGCATCTCTCCAATATGTGCCAGGAGCTGCATCCATTCCTGAGATCGAAAAGCTCAAGAACCTCCACCCTACCACCGGTTTTGTATTAAGAACCGAAGATGGACAAGAGGTTGGTGGGCCAAAAGAAAGAAGCAGTTACGATGACGTAGTTGCGGCCTTTGGTCAACCCGTAAGTAGCACAGACAGTGCGAATCCTGGCGATGGGGTCAATGTTTGGGCAACAGACAATGGCGATATCATGGCTTTCTTCCGCAATAATGTGTTAACAGATATCACCTTCCGACTAAGAGGGGGCGATGCCAACCACCAGTCTACTAGCAGCATTTCCAAATCCGATACACCAAAAACGGCCCTCGAACGTCTCGGAAAACCCTATACCATTATGCGTTCAGAAAATGGGACCAGCTATGTCTATAAAGATAGCAACGGAGATGAATCTAGCTTTTCTACACAAGGAAATAAGATCTTCAATGTTACGTCTGCTGCAGAAACCAAGCAGTTAAAAAAAGATCACTGGCCTGGATAAAAATCAATAACGATCCATACAAAGAACCCTCCAAGTTTTTCTTGGAGGGTTCTATTTTTCTTACAATTCAGCAATTTGGTTCAAATTCACTTCTGCAACCGTATCGTTACCGAACATAGAAATGACCATTTTCACCTTGTTGTTATCAATTTCAGTGATCTTACCAGTATAGTCTGTGAAGGCACCGTCGATGATACGAACCGTATCGCCCACCTTGACATCCAAATCAAACTCTTGAACGGTTTGACCCATAGAGAGCAAGATGCTGCGGATTTCTTCTTCCAATAATGGAGTTGGTTTTGAACGGTTCCCGTGTGATCCGACGAAACCAGTAACGTTCGGTGTATTCCGAACGACAAACCAAGCTTCATCTGTCATGACCATTTCAACCAAGACATAACCTGGGAAGCGGTTTTCTTCGATTTCTTTGGTTTTACCGTTTTTCTCAACTTGTACGGTTTGAGTTGGAATCTCTACGCGCAAGATGTTTTCTAACATATTGTAAGTTTGCGCACGTTGCAAAAGATTCTCTTTTACCTTGTTTTCATATCCTGAGTAGGTTTGTAGTACAAACCAGCCTTTATCAAAACTGTCCATTTGGGCATCCTTTCTTTCTGTTTAGCCTGCTCGAGCTTTTGTGAACATACTAAAAAAAGCCTCTTGGCTTTCCTTTCCCTAGCTTCATTATACCACATTTTGCAGGAATTCAAAGAGGTTTGCTGATTTATTTTTAAGAAAAAACCGCAAAAAGTGGGACCCTGGGGATCCCACCTGGCTTCTTTTCTTAAAAGAAATTGATCATGTGCAATAGGCCACGTGCAATGACTTTGTCAAACAAATAAATCAATGCAACAAAGAAAGCGGTGTACTCAATCACTGAGATAAAGTTTTTCCATCTTTCCTTGCGATTTGGCCAAGTTGTATCTTTTAGTAAGACGAAAATATCTTTAATGAATTTCACAACTCTCTCCTATCGTGTTTCTTTATGGATGGTATACTTGCTGCAATGCTTGCAGAATTTATTGACTTCTAGACGTGTTGGTTTTGGCGTCCCACTCAACTTAATGGAGTAATTGCGTGACCCACAAACCGTACACGCTAGACTTGCTTTTTTTAATGCCATAACGCCTCCGTTCATCCCATTATAGCAAGTTTTCCACGTTTTGACAAGAACAGAAAATCTCCTGTCAAGAAAAAAGCAAATCTAAAGCGTTATCACTCTGGTTTTTTCCTCATTTTTGGTAAAATAAAACAAAAGGAGACGAATATGAAAAGTGATAACCTAAAAGAAAGTAGAAATATCGAAGACCGTCGAGGGCAAAGCTACTCCCAGTCTTCAGGCAATAGTAATCTTGGCGGAGGCATTTTACAGATCTTACTATCGCCGGGGAGCTTCAAAAGTAAGATCGTCCTCATCCTTCTTCTGGTTCTTCTAGGAGGTGGTGGCGCTAGCCTTGGGGGTCTCTTTGGAAATGGGACTTCTTCCCAACCTTACCAGTCCACCCAAGTCACGCGCACCAACAAGACCCATGTCGACGATGCAGATGCCGAGTTCGTCAGCAAGGTCCTTGGAACAACAGAAGATCATTGGCACAAGGTCTTTCAAGCTGAAGGACGTACTTACCATGAGCCCAAACTAGTCTTCTATACCGGACGGACACAGACAGGCTGTGGGGTTGGGCAAGCATCGGCTGGTCCCTTCTACTGTCCGACCGACAAAAAGATTTATTTGGATATGAGCTTCTACAAGGAATTAACAACCAAATACAAGGCTAGCGGGGACTTCGCCATGGCCTACGTGATCGCTCACGAAGTCGGCCACCACGTGCAAAATGAGCTGGGAATCCTTGGTAAATACCATCGGATGCAACAAGGTCTTTCTGAAAAGGAACGAAATGCCATCAGTGTCCGCATTGAGCTACAAGCTGATTATCTAGCCGGTGTCTGGGCCCGCTCCATTCAAGACCGAAACCTTCTAGATATCGGCGATATCGAAGAAGCCATGAATGCAGCCCATGCAGTCGGGGATGACACTCTCCAAGAGCAAGCCTACGGCTACTCGGTACCAGATAGCTTTACCCACGGAACTTCAGAACAGCGCATGCGCTGGTTCAAACGGGGCTACCAGTACGGGGATCTCCAACACGGCGATACCTTTAGCTTGTCAGATAGCGAACTCTAAACAAAGGTCTATTCAGAAATCCTTCTGAATGGATCTTTTTAGAATATAGACAAATTGCATTTTACATAAAACAATCTAAGTAACGTTGAAAAATTAAAATAATTAATACTATTAGGATCATTTCAACAGAAACTTTCCGCTGTGAGAAAAGTGCTAGAAACACTATTGTTTCTAGCACTCGGGAGTTTTGGAACCTTAGGTCCAAAACTAAGTCATGGAACTTCTTCGATGTTCGCTGACGTCCGTACTCACCTAAGGAAAGTTTCTAAGAAGACTTTGTCTTCAATCTGCAAAAAACGATTCAGAAATTCTTCTGAATCGTTTTTTGATTAGAAACCAAGCCAGCCTTTGAAGGTATCCCAAGCGTTTTTCGCTTTTCCTGGGATATCGGCCTCGTCGATTGCTTTCTTCGCATTATCGACCATATTCGACGCTTTTTCTTTGACATCCTCAAAGAAACCTTTGTCTTCTTTGCTGTCTGTTTCTGTCGTTTCTTCTCCAACTGGTGCAATGCCGTTTTCAGCATAAGAGTTCTTCACCGAGTCAAACTGAGTACCGTCTGTATAAGGCAGAACACTATTGGCAACATTACGGAAGATCTCGGACGCCGTTCCAGCACTACTGTCCGTCAGGTAGTGATTTTCATCGGTCGTTGGGAAACCAAGCCATTGACTGATGACCACATCTGGTGTGTAGCCGATCACCCATTGGTCTCCAGAGAGGTCCTTGTTAAAGCTGGTCTCTGTCGTACCGGTTTTCCCTGCCATGGTATAGCCATAAGGCGCAGCGTTAACCCCTGTACCATTACTGAAGGTACCAAGCATCATATTGGTCATCTTATCTGTCGTTGAACCACTAAGCACTCGGGTTGATTTCTGGCTGTGGCTCTTGACCACTTGGCCACTGGCATTTTCGATCTTGGTAATGAGGTGGGCATCATTCATGACCCCTCCATTGGCAAAGGTTCCATAAGCTTGGGCCATCTGCATCGGATTGGTCGTCACACCAGCTCCCAAGGCAACTGCAAGCGATTTTTCCACCTTGTCCATGTTGAGGCCGAATTTTTTCCCGTACTCAAAGACCGTATCGAGACCCAAATCATTAGCCGTCGCTACGGCTGGAAGGTTAAGAGATTCTGCCAAGGCCTGGTACATCGGTACCGTTGGGCTAGACTGGATTCCCGCATAGTTATTAACCTCATAGCTTCCATATTGGGTGGTACTATTGTCCAATTCCTTATTGGTCGACCAACCTTCAGCAACAGCTGGGCTATAGACAACCAAAGGTTTGATGGTTGATCCTGGACTACGGGCAGCCTGGGTAGCGTAGTTGTAGGTACGGAAACCTGGATTTTGATCGCTTCCGACACGCCCTACGAGAGCCCGAACCCCTCCGGTCTTAGGATCGAGGGCGACACTACCAGACTCTGCGCGCGTGCCGTCTTCCGCTACTGGGAAGAGGGCCGTATTGTCATAGATCACCTGCATGCTTGCTTGGTAATTCTGATCCAGCTCGGTGTAGATCCGGTAGCCATTTTTGACAATGTCTTCTTCGGTCAGGCCATATTCATTGACCGCTTCATTGATGACCGCATCAAAATAGGATGGGTAGCGGTAATCCTCTGACTTGCCTTCATAGGCATCGACCAGCTGTCCATGGATATCCACAGCAGCCGACTGATCAGCCGTTTTCTGGTCAATATAGCCAGCCGCCACCATATTTTGGAGGACCGTATTGCGGCGATTGGTCGCATTCTCTACCGAATAGAGCGGGTTATAGATTTCCGGTCCCTTGAGCATACCTGCGAGAACCGCAGACTGATCCAGACTTAATTGACTGGCTGAAACCCCAAAATACTTCTTGGAAGCATCCTCAATACCCCAAACCCCATTTCCAAAATAGGCATTGTTGAGGTACATGGTGAGGATCTCTTTTTTACTGTATTTCTTATTGATTTCAAGCGCTAGGAAGAATTCCTTGGCCTTGCGCTCTACCGTCTGGTCCTGAGACAGGTAAGCATTCTTGGCTAGCTGCTGGGTGATGGTCGACCCACCACCTGAGCGACCCAGGGTCAAAATCGCTAAGAAGAAGCGACCATAGTTGATCCCGCTATTCTTGTAAAAGCTCCGGTCTTCTGTTGCGACCACGGCATTTTGCAGATTCTCACTAATGGCATCGAGTTCGACATAGGTTCCTTTTTGCCCGGTCAAACTTCCCGCCTGGTCCCCATTCTTATCATAGATAATGGTGGTCGCCTTCAGTGCATTCTGCAAATCCTTGACGTTGGTCGTCTTAGCAAGGTAGAAAAGATAGCCCCCTGTCAAGAGGCTAAAGCCTAGCCCAATGATCAGGAGAATCTTGGTCAAATGGAATCTGCGCCAAAAACGACGGAAGGGGTGTTGAGAGAGAGGCTTGCTTCTATGCTTGCCTGAGCGACTATAGGTCGGCTCTACTGTCTCTTCCGGTAGTTCTGTGTCTGGCACTTCTTCTGCCACCGCTTTGGGCAGATGATCCTTTCTAAAAAAAGTGATCAGGTTTTCAAATAATTCTTTTATTCTATTCATACCTGTTATTGTAACACCTTATCCTTGTCCTAGCAAGAAAAGATAGCTCCTCGCTATTTCTTATTTAGTTTTCTTTAAGCTTAGATTTTGCTACAATAGGGTCATGAACTATCAATTTACCATTCCACAATCCTTTCCCCAGATGACTGTGGAAGAGCTCCTTGAAGACTACTTCCTCATCCCCCGTAAGATCCGGCATTTTTTACGAGTCAAGAAGCACGTCTTGGTCAATGGCGAGACCATCAACTGGCAGAGCCCCGTTCAAAAAGGAGACCAGATCCAGCTGATCTTTGACGCGGACGATTACCCTGAAAAAGAGCTCCCAGCCGGAGACCCGAGTCTGGTCGAAGAACTCTATCAGGATGAGCATGTCATCATCGTCAATAAGCCCGAAGGTATGAAAACCCATGCCAATGAGCCGACAGAAATTGCTCTTCTCAACCATGTTTCCAGCTATGTTGGATCTACCTGCTACGTCGTGCACCGCTTAGACAAGGAAACCAGCGGAGCGATTTTATTTGCCAAAAATCCTTTTATCCTGCCCATTCTCAACCGCATTTTAGAAGATAAAAACATCCAACGCGAGTACTGGGCCTTTATCCAAGGCAGCTTAGCACAAAAAACTATCGTCTACAAGGATAAAATCGGACGCGATCGCCACGATCGGCGCAAGCGCCTGGTCGATCCACGCAAGGGACAGTATGCAGAAACTCAGGTGACGCAACTGAAAAAAATCGGACGAAACAGCCTGGTCAAATGCCAGCTCAAAACGGGGCGTACCCATCAGATCCGGGTTCATCTCTCCCATCATGGCCACCCGATTGTCGGGGATCCTCTCTATAACCCTGCACGCGGAGAGCGACTCATGCTCCATGCTCACCGCTTGACCTTCACCAATCCATTAACCCTTGAAACCATCCAAGTCGAGGCCCCTTCCAAGAGTTTCGAAGAAGGGTTGAAAAAATAAGAAAAGAAGCCTGCGGCTTCTTTTTTTTATTGATAGCGAGGAGTTGCAAATCCACGGATATTGCCATGTCCGATTCGGTAGGTATTGCGACGGACTTGGTTGTTGGAGTTTCCTTCAATGGTATGAATGATTCCGTTTGAGACGCTTTCGACAATTCCGATGTGATCCGCAAAGCCATTGTTTTGTTGGCTATTTTGATCCCAGTTAAAGGTGATGATGTCCCCTGCTTTTGGTGTAGTGGTACCATCTTCATTCCAGATGCCCAAGCGTTTGAAGATCTGGATGTGACGTTCGACTCCACATTCACGACCAATCAAACCGCTCAAACCTTCCCGCTGGAAGACTGTTGTGACAAAGATATCACACCAGTCATCGGTCGTCTTCACTGCATAACCAACTGGAAGTGGTTTGACACTGTTGTAATCATTGACCAATTGATGGTGAGCTGCAGTGCCGCCACGAACGCCCACTAGACTAGCTGCTGCCCGTAAGACACGGTCCCGTTGCCCATTCGTTACACGAGGATTAAAAGCAGTTTGATCTACTGTCGCACGAGGATGAAGGGCTGTTTGACCCAGGTTAAAGCCTTCAACGCCACCATCGACATAGTCCACATAGACGTGGGTGGTATAGTTACCTGATTGGTACTGGTGATTTGCTGCAGAGACCTGCACTTCTGTGTGCATACCAGAAGGTGCTGTTGAATACCAGAAGAGATTTTCCTGATGAGCTTGAGACCACGCAGCGACACGGATGTTCTTAATCCGACGTCCCTGAGGCGCTTGATCCACCGTTACCGTAAAGGTTCCAGCACCAGAATTAACATTCTTGATCCCTGTTTGTGTCTTTGTCTTAGCATTTCGGAATTCGACTTCTGTCGTCGTGGTACCAATACCCACACGAGAGCCATCATTTTGGATGTAGTAGAGGTGGATATGGTACTTACCAGTAGAGTTCTTGTGATCGCTGGCTTTAACAGATACCTTGTAGTCTCCGTTCGCTTGACGAGTTGCTTCATACCAGCGGATATCGTCTTGGCCGTCCTTATCCGACCAAGTTGGGACTTGCACAGTTCGCACACCTTTAGGATTGTAGACATCCTTAATGATGACGTCAAAGGTACCTGTATCCTTGTTGTTGTTTTGGATTAGGATCGTACCAGAACGGCGGGCTTGACGCACTTCTGTCGTAGTTTCTGTAATATAGCTTCGTTGATTATTTTGATCTACGTAATAAACATGGACATTGTACTTACCATCCTCATTTTTATGATCTGAGGCTTTAATGGTCGCACGGTAGCTGCCATCACTTTGAAGGACTGCTTTATGCCATACCAGGTCATCAGGCCCGTTTGAATCTGACCATGTTGGGATCAGAACTTCTTTCAAACCAGTTGGAGCTACAACATTACGAATAACGGCATCAAAGGTGCCTGTTACAGTATTGTTGTTCTCAATTGTGACAGTGCCACTTGGTTTGACTTCACGTACTTCTGTCGTAGTCTCTGTGATGTAGGCTTTTTGATTATTTTGATCTACGTAGTAAATATGAACATTAAATTCACCTATGTCATTCTTATGATCAGATGCTTTAATGGTTGCACGGTAGCTGCCATCACTTTGACGCACTGCCTTATGCCAAATCAAATCGTCCTGACCATTTTTGTTAGACCAAGTAGGGACTAAAACTTCTTTCAAACCAGTTGGAGCGACTACATTGCGAATAACGGCATCAAAAGTACCTTTCTCAGTATTGTTATTCTCAATCGTTACTGTGCCACTTGGTTTGACCTGATGAACTTCTGTAATTGCCTCTGTCACATAACGTCGATGATTATCGGCATCAATGAAATGTACATGAACGTTGTATTTCCCACTATCGTTCTTATGATCGCTCGCTTTAATAGTTACACGATAAGAGCCATCAGCTTGGAGAGTTGCCTTGTGCCAGATAAGGTCATCTTGACCACCAACCAAACTCCATGATGGAACTAAAACCTCTTTTAGACCAGTCGGTGCAACAATTTTGCTAACAACCGCATCAAAGGTGCCTGCTACTGGGTTATTGTTTTCAATCGTCAGAACACCACTTGGTCGAACGTAATCAACCGAAACTACTTGTTCAGCGATATAGTGGCGTTTACCAGAGTTATCAACGACGTATGCATCGGCACGGTAGTCTCCTTTATTCCCTTTATGCTCACTCGCCTTAATCGTTACGCGATAGCTACCATCAGTTTGCTTAGTAGCCTTATGCCAAATAAGATCATCTTGACCATTTTCAAGACTCCATGATGGTACCAAAACCTCTTTCACACCTTCTGGGGATATGATATTGCTGACAACTGCATCAAATGCACCGGTAGTTTGATCATTGTTTTCAATTGAGAGAGTACCACTCGGTTTCTGTACTTTTTCTGTTGGTATACTATTATCTTCTGCTTCTATCACTCGTGCCCGTGCGCCGTAGGGAGCACGACTAGCTACCACGGCAGGTACTGGATGCTCTGATACAACCTTGTCGCTAGTATCCTTGTCAGAAGACTGGTTATTGCTAAGAGTCGGTGTATTAGGTGCTGTCTCTACTCCAACAGCATTTTCTGTCTGAATACCTTTCTCAACTCCCACTCCTTCGCTTACAGTATTCTGAGCTTCTGATGAAGTTGTTGTTGCAACGACAGCTGATGTTTTTTCTGGTGTTTGATCGGACGCATGTTGCTCATCGGCTTTGACTTGTTGTGTCGAAAAAGCCAACAAAACGGCTGTCCCAGCATAAAAAATAAGATCTTTCTTTTTCATGTATCTTCCCTTACAATTTTTTTACGGATTGTACCCACATAGTAGTATTATAGCACAAACCGCCGGATCAAGAAACAATATCATTAGAAGATTTTATCCTGTTTTTAAAGAAAACAGAAGGCCAATTTGGCCTTCTGATCAGCTTATGCAAAAATAGAGAAGAAAGGTGCTCCAAGCTTGTTATCCATCGGATCCTTACTCTTAATAGAGTGAAGATAATTGATAGAGTACCAGCCGTTGTTGCCGCTATTATATGGATCGCGTACATAGGTTCTTCCATTGTCATAACCATGCAAGACCAACTCATGGGTATAAGGATCGCTAGTAAATTGGCTATTGCCTACCGCAGCAAGTACATGCTTGCCAGCCATGAGGGCTTCTGCAATGCTTCCAGCTCCATTAATCAATTGGCTCTTCAAGCCCCAGTTACGAGTGGCAGCTACAATCCCATCAGAATCTGTTCCTGCTTCACCTTTGTTAAATGAATCAGTATTGTTGTAGAGATAATCAGCCACTGTTGTTGGCAAAACAGTTCTGCCAAGAATATCTGTGAAGGTCATGGCAAGAGAGGTTGGCACACAACCTGACTGATCGACATTGCTCACACCGTAATATTTCCCAGCCCAACGAGGATCACGTTGAGAATAATAGGTTGTTTGTGGATTCACCTTTTGATTTCGTGGAGTCAAGGCTGTCTGACCGAGGTTAAAACCTTCAACTCCCCCATCTTTGTAGTCCACATAGACGTGAGTGGTATAGTTGCCCGCTTCATTACCGTGATTATTGGCAGAGACAGTGATCTCTGTGTGCATACCTGTCGGCGTTGCGGAATACCAGTAAAGATTTTCTTGATGAGCTTTAGACCAAGCTGCGACACGAATATTCTTAATCTGACGACCTTGAGGGGCTTGATCTACAGCTACTGTATAAGTCCCGTTCGTTGCATTGACATTCTTGATAGCAGCTTGCGTCTTGGTCATGGCATTTCGGAATTCCACATCTGTAGTCGCGGTGCCAACACCTACGCGAGAACCATCATCTTGAATGTAATAAAGGTGAACATGGTACTTACCAGTAGAGTTCTTGTGATCGCTCGCTTTTACAGATACCTTGTAGTCTCCGTTCGCTTGGCGTGTTGCTTCATACCAGCGAATATCGTCTTGGCCATCCTTATCAGACCAAGTAGGAACTTGCACAGTCTGCACCCCTTTAGGGCTATAGACATCCTTGATGATGACATCAAAGGTACCTGTATCCTTGTTGTTGTTGACAACCGAAATGATTCCCGTTGGTTTATCATGCTTAACGGTTACAACTGTTTCAGTAACATAATGACGGTTGTTATCATTATCAACGACATAAAGGTCTGCACGATAATTCCCTAGTGAGTTTTTATGATCACTCGCTTTAATAGTCACTCGATAACTTCCATCTGCTTGACGATTTGCCTTGTGCCATACAAGATCATCCTGTCCGTTTTCAAGGCTCCATGATGGAACTAAGATTTCCTTTACACCAGTCGGTGCCACCACATTACGAATAACCGCATCAAAACTACCAGTTGAAACATTATTGTTTTCGATCGTTAATGAAGCAGTTGGGCGTGATTGACGAACGTCAACTACTTTTTCAGAAATATAATGACGATTGTTGGAATCATCTACAATGTAGGCATCAGCACGGTAATTACCAGTTGAATCCTTATGATCCGTTGCTTTGATAGTCACACGATAAGAACCATCTGCTTGACGCGTTGCCTTGTGCCAAATGAGGTCATCTTGGCCACCAACCAAACTCCATGATGGAACTAGAACTTCTTTTAGACCAGTCGGTGCAACAATATTACTAACAACCGCATCAAAGGTACCTGCTACTGGGTTATTGTTTTCAATCGTCAGAA
>NZ_KV834647.1:92172-130989 GCF_001837905.1 Streptococcus sp. HMSC076C09 | reverse complement strand
CTGCTACTGGGTTATTGTTTTCAATCGTCAGAACTCCACTTGGTCGAACGTAATCAACCGAAACTACTTTTTCAGAAATATAATGACGATTGTTAGAGTTGTCGACGATGTAAGCATCGGCACGATAGTTTCCTTTATCGCCCTTATGCTCACTTGCCTTAATCGTTACGCGATAGCTACCATCAGTTTGCTTAGTTGCCTTGTGCCAGATAAGATCATCTTGTCCATTTTCTAGACTCCATGATGGGACTAAAACTTCCTTAACACCTAGTGGTGCTGTGATATTAGTGATCACAGCGTCGAAAGTCCCTGATTTAGCATTATTATTTTCAATAGTAAAACTTGCTTTAGGTTTTAACTGCTCAGGTGCCTTACTAATGAATACTTGAGTCGAGGTTCCGCCAACACCTGTCAATTGCCCATTGTTTTGAACATAGTAAAGGTGGACATTGTAAAGACCGGTTGAGTTTTTATGGTCCGCTGCTTTTACATTGACGGTATAGGTCCCATTTGCTTGACGGTTGGCTGTGTACCAAACAAGGTCATCTTGACCACCTGTTTCTGACCAGATTGGTACAGAAACTGTTCGAACTCCATTTGGCGCCTTAACATTTGAGATGACAACGTCAAAGCGTCCCGCCATGGTATCGTTATTGACAATGTCAATTTTCCCACTTAAGCTGCCTTCTGTCGGGTCAGCTGCGGGTTTTGCGTTCGCTGTAAAGCGACCTGTATAGTCCACACTGTGGTCAAAGAGGTGTTTTCCTGGAAGCAATTCCGCTTGAGAAGTGAACTGCCAAGCGCCAGCTTTCCCATTGTAACGCAAGCTTTTCGCATCGTTTACAGACAGTTTTGGAGAAGGATATTGCGCAACCCAGAAATTCTGAAGGCCAAATTGAGCGGTGTTGACTGGACCTTTCTTGCGAAGATTGTTTTCATCCAACCAGCTGGCACTGGTGTAGAACATCAAGTTGGTGTAGCCATTTTTACGCATTTCGTCAGCCCAAGCTTGGGTGGTGCGGTTGATGTTTGACTGCATCTTGGCATCCTCAAAGTCATTGACCATGAGGGTGTTCTTTGGAAGATTCAAGCGTTGCGCCGCTGCGATATAGAACCGTGCTTCTGCACGCGCTGCTTCTTCAGAAGTATAGCGAGAGAAGTGGTAGGTCGATACTTGCAGACCAGCTGCTTGCGCATTGCGAATTTGGTTCTCCGCATTCGGGTTCTTGTACCAAGTATCTTCTGTCAATTTGACAACGACACCACCCACGCCCTTATTAGCTAGGGTACGGTAGTCGCCAATACTAATATCTCCGTTGTGGCTACTCACATCAACGAATGATTTTGGTTGAACGGCCACATCCGTCGAGCGACCAGCAGGAGCGTGAGCACCTGTGTTAAAGAAGGTCGTCCTTCCTGTATCAGACGGAAGAGGAGTTTCTTCTTTCTCAGTAGTCGATGCTTCCGTAGTCTTCTCTACAGATGGGGTCACACTTTCTGAAGCAGTGGTCTTGCTTACAGGTACCACAGCTGGTTCGGTCACATTTGCTGGTGCTGTGTAGTTGCTTGCGACTGGTGCGACTGACTTTTCAGTAGTTGCTACTTCTGGCGCTGTTTCAGCTTGGACTTGATTGCCTTCAGTAGTAGCGACTTCTTTTGAAACCAGCTCATCTGCACTGACTCCCTGAGCAGATACAGCCATCAAGACTGCCGCTCCGGCATAAAAAATAAGATCTTTCTTTTTCATATAAACTTCCCTTTATACAAATTTTATACGTTAATCATTTTACCACACGGTTTCAGCGATGAAAAGTTTTATACGGCGAATTTTTAAAATTAGTGATATTTTTTTGAAAAACTAAAAAAGAAGTCCGTCTGACTTCTTTTGATCTTATGCTAAATGATTTAACGCCGTCTTTAAGTAGTGACCATCTCGGATTTCCTGACCAACACGCTTGGCATTGTCCACCAAGTCTTGGTAATCAGCATCTGAAAGATTGTCGATTGTCTCCTTCAAATCATGGAGAGACTCTACTGCAATCCCGCAGCCCTTCTCAAGCACAAAATGAGACAAGGCTGACTGTTTCCACACGACAAGCGGGAAGCCCGATGCTAGATAAAGCGACGCCTTGTGGGAGTTGTTGTAACGGAGGTATTCTCCAAAAAAGCCACTACAGGTCTCAACGCTATCTCCATCCCAGACCAGACCAAAACCGCCCTCAAGGGCTGCAGGAAGTTCATCCGGTAGGAAGGAACCAAAGTAGGTTTCATTTGCAAGCGCTCTACTCTCATCAAAGCCAACACCATAAAGGTTATAAGACGGTGCTTCTGGAAGAGTATAAAGATAACCAGCTTTTTCCTTGGCCAAATTACCTGCCACAATTATCGGCTGGTCTTTTGTTTGGCCACTCTTTTCTTGAAAATCTGGAATCAAATAGTCAAAAATACCAAGGCTGACAATCTTGTCTTCTACAACCCCTTTATCCACTAAGACAGATTTCATAACCGGGTTGTGAGCAATAATTCCTGTAACACTACGGAACGTATCACTTTCAGTTAGTTTCATCCGTAACTTCATCCTAAATGGTAAGGTTTTATCATTCACAAAACGCAGTGTTTCCAAATCATGAACTAAAAAATAGACGTCCGTACCCCTGTTTTTAAGTTTTTTTAGTAAATGGTTAAGAAACAAAGAATGATGTAACAAAGGAAATTGAATTATGATCTCATCATTTTTCTTTAGGTCTTTGAAAGCTCTAAAGAGAGCTCTATATTTATGAATTTGTGCCCTAAGAACATTCATTTGATACCAGTCATCCACCAAAACTTTCAAAGGAGAATAACCTAATTTATTTAAAATGGCTTCAACGTCATTACGTGCTTTATTTCCCGCATTTTTAGCATTATTGTCGTGTAAAAATTCTTCTTTTAAATAGTATTTCATCTTTTACTTCTCATTTTTCATACGTTGATTTTTTAGGATAATATTCATTTAAAATTTGCTTGAAATGAATGATGTTTTCTTCCCTAAAGTCCCCATCATCATTGACACAAAGCAGTTTTTTACGTCTATCTGTAAAGATAGATTCCAGCTTATCCACTTGATTTAAACCAATTGTTTCTCCGAAATTTTTAGACATAGGATAAAACTGATTACTTTCAATTTGCCAATTAGAACAAACGTATTGATTGACGTCTACTCCATAGTCTCTAATTTTATTTCGTGACGTTTTATCTAATGTTGCTCCCTCAATTTCCCACAAATGTGCCAAAGTACTCTTCTTCATTGGAACAGGTAAATGTTGGTTCACGTATCCTGTCGGACCCCAAGGCAAGAGTAACAAGTTTTTCAAAACCAAGGAACCATAACGGAAATTAAAGAATTTCCAAGGCGAAGATTTCAAAGCCTTCTTATTAGGAAAATGCCGATAGATTAATTCAACGTTATTGTGATAAGTGTTCGTAAATGGTGACCATGGAACTAAAGCATCGTATACTGCTAAAAGCTTGGGTTGACCATTTTTATAAAAATCTGAAGGTTGACTATCTCTAATCAAGTACATATCATCATTGAAATACAAATAGTTCTCCGACAATCCTTCAATCCGATGAAGATTAAGCTCAATAGCCGCTGAATTATAGGTAGGTAGATATTCATTAGGCATAAATTCCTTATGAGTGACCAATTTAAGTTTTGGATGCTCCAAATTTAACCAGTCAGGCTTTTGCCCGTTGGTAATTAGATAAACATTATTCACCCAAGGAGCATGCTTTTCAATCATTCGAAACCAGTAATTAAAAATACCGTAATCACGATAACGTTGCTCTCCGTCGATTTCTTGGTCTATTTTTGACATTTGACCTGTCACGGCTTGTTTCTCGCGGATAAACTCAGTATCACTTCCGTCGACCCAAAGAACCACGATATCAATTTTTTCTTGTGTCATTTAATAAATTCTTTCTCAACGACTTCTAGAGCACGCTCAATAACCACATGCATATCGTAGTATTTATAGTCTGCTAGGCGTCCACAGAAGATGACCTTGTCATTTTTGGATGCTTCTTCTTGGTACTTGGCAAACATCGCATTATTCTTTTCATCATTGATTGGATAGTAGGGCTCATCGCCTCGTTTCCAATCAGCTGGGTATTCACGGGTAATCACCGTCTTCGGTTGAGTCCCATACTCAAAGTGCTTGTGCTCGATGATCCGAGTGTATGGAATTTCACGCTCGGTGTAGTTGACCACAGCATTACCTTGATGATTTTCCTCATCCAAAACTTCGTGTTCGAATCGAAGGCTACGATATTCCAACTCTCCATGCTTGTAGTCAAAGTACTGGTCGATCATCCCTGTGAAGACAATTTTTTCAGCTGAAGCTTCCAGTTCTTCACGATTAGCAAAGAAATCAACGCCAAGCTCTACTTCTACATCACCCAGCATGTTTTCAATGATGACATTATAACCACCAATTGGAATCCCTTGGTAACGGTCGTTAAAGTAGTTATTATCAAAGGTCAAACGCACTGGGAGGCGCTTAATGATGAAAGGAGGCAGGTCTGTTGCAGAACGTCCCCATTGCTTCTCCGTATAGCCCTTGATCAACTTTTCATAGATGTCCAGACCAATCAACTTGATCGCTTGTTCTTCCAAGTTCTTAGGCTCAACATCTTTCATATCCGCCGTTTGCTCCGCAATCTTGTTTTTGACTTCTTGAGGAGTCTTTGTCCCCCACATGGCATAGAAGGTATTCATGTTGAAGGGAAGATTGTAGAGTCTGCCCTTGTAATTAGCTACCGGTGAATTGATATAGTTGTTAAATTCAGCAAATTGGTTGACATAATCCCAAACCTTTTTGTTTGAGGTATGGAAAATGTGGGCACCGTACTTATGAACATTGATTCCTTCAACTTCTTCACAATAGATATTACCACCAATGTGGTCCCGTTTATCAATCACTTTTACTTTTTTGCCACGCTTGGTTGCCTCATGAGCAAAAATTGCCCCCGATAGACCAGCACCAACAATCAGATAATCGTACATAGTTGTCTCCCTATTTTTTTATTAATTGCTGTTTCAACTCTTTCACATTCACTACCTTGAAGAGTAAAATCAAGGTTCCATAGATGATCCCACCTAGGCCAGCATATAGAACGACATTCAGCGTCGGCGAAAGGTGGACGATGAACTTGACTAGTAGCAAAAGACCATACATGAGGCCTGAAGCGAACACAATCTTCATCATTGAGCCCATAATCGGCACTTCTTTAAGATAAGTTCGTGTGAAGTAGAGTTGAATCCCCCATACCAAAGCTTCTGTCAACACTGACACAATCGCAGCTCCAATAAAGCCCAGTTTTGGTAGGAAGATGAGATTCAATCCGACACTGACAATGGCAGGTACAGTAGTCGAAATCATAAATTCTTTATTTTTATTGTGAGGGATTAGAATTTGAATCCCCATGATATTGGTCCATCCGATAAAGAACATTCTAAAAATCATGATGGCAATGGCATAACGCGCATCCTGGAAGTCCTTCCCTAGGAAGAATTGAACAAAATCATCATTGACGATTAGCATACCGGCAATAATCGGGAAAATGACCAAATTATAAATCAAAAAGGACATTTGGTGCATCTTGTTAACAGCCTTTTGGTCCCCTGAGGATAAGAGGCTCGATACCCGAGGCAACATGACGCTGCCCAGTGAGGTCACCAAGGTCAACAAAATATTGACGAGTTTTAAGGCTTGGTCGTAAATCCCCACATCCTTTGTAGAGGCGAGAGCCCCAAGCATGGTCCGATCCAAGGTGACATAGAGGGAAATGGCGATCTGCGGTAGAAAGAGCAGAATGACCGGCTTTAAATGTACCCGTGCATAAGCCATATCAAAATGGGCTTTCCCAATGAACTCCCGAGCGGGTAGCCACATGCTGAGCTGACCTAAGAGCTCAAAGATGGTGAGCAAGAATACGTAGAGATACAGATCATTGGCAGATTTGACAAACAAGAAGATGGAGATGACTCCAACCAGTTTGACCGTGATATTCCGAACCGTAATCTTGCGAAAATCTTCTAATCCCTGAAAAAGCCAGGAAATATCGAGTCCCTTTGAAACCAAACTGAGTCCTAAGATATAGGCCACAGGGTTTTGCATAGAAGGAAGGGTTAGACATAAAAGAACATAGAGGGTAAGGGATAAAATCGTAGCCCCCAACTGAAGGGTATAAATCCCCCAGAAATTCTTTTGAATATCTTTCCGGTGTCCTGAAATCTCCTTAGTTCCATAATTGGCCACTCCTAGCGTCGCCAAAAGGAGAAAATAAGTAACAATGGAGTTGAAATAGCCATAGGTCCCCAAGTCATTTGAACTAAAGACCCGCGTCACATAAGGGGTGGTGATAATCGGCAAGATAATCACCAGTAACTGGTAGGAGAGATTATAGGCGTAATTTTTAAGAACTTTCATGATCATTCAATTCTATCTTTTATTTTGTATTGAACTGGCACAAGGCTAGCAAAAAGTGTAAAAATAAAAATATTATATCCTGGTCTTATCCAAAAAGCTTCTATCATACAATTAATTGTAATAAGCGATAATAAAGCTAAGAATAGGAACATACCCTGTTTATAAATTCTCTTTGATGCAAGTACATAAATCAATACCAGTAATACTACAGGAACAACTCCGTAGTAAAATAACATTTGAATATAAGAGGAATCTACATAGTTATAACTGTATACTGATTCTGTTGTGCCACCATATCCTATAAACTTAACCCCGGTTGCTCCAAACAAATGTAATCCATAGGTCTCTATTGCATTTTTCCCTAAAAATAACCTCATACTGAATAAGTTGTTCAAACTCACAAATAATGAAGAAGACCAGGTAAAGAAATACGATAAGTAAAACATTAAGAAAGAAAATATAGCTGCAAAATAAGGTAGGATCCCATAAATTTTAAATTTTCTTTCTTTAGTAACATACATAACAATAAAAATGACAGTTGCTACAAGTACAGAAAGGGCATTTAACCTAGCATCACAAAATTTGATGATAAAAAATGCTAAACTAATACCTACCAAGGTTCGTAGTATGATGAACCTTTTCCGTAGTACATATCCCCAAGCAATAAATAAATAAAAACAGTGAGACGCAAAGTCAGTTGGATAAATGAAACCAAAGGAATTTCTAATCACAAGGCCAGACGAACGGACCTGAGCAAATTGTAAATTAGGAATAACTCCCAGAATTGAAAGTAAGAACACTCCGAACACTATCGTTCCTGACACAATAACGTATGTTTTTAAGATAACATCAATATCTGCATCATATAATAACAAAATCAATAATGAATAAAGTAGGAAATTAGTCCCGCCCGTATGCATGAATACGACAAAACTTGTTAGTAGTAATAAAATAGCAGTTAAGATATAAAAGAACGTGAATTTTTTTATATACAAAAATCTAAAACATAATAATAATGAAAAACAGATTAATAAAACAACCGGAAGGTTTGGGATTATTCTGTTTAACATTGTTGTCATAAGAGTATCGTACCCAACAATGAGAGTCAATACTAGAATAACCAAAAGGTTCTCAAACTTAATTTTTAACATAATCCCTTTTTCTCTTAATAAAATAGCTACACCTATTTAAAAGCAATTTTACGTAAAATTGGATTCATTTTCATTTTTTCAATAAAGATGACTGTCCGAAATTTTCTTTTGGTGAGAAGATCAATACTCAATCTTCTAAGAAAAGAAGAAATATTTCGCTGTCTCAATAACGTCTTATAAGACCCAATAATTTGATTCCTGTTTCCTGAAAAGATATCGTAAAAAGCTTTATTATCGATAATAGATCGCAGTAATTTTATCTTTTCTTTCCTTCTCGCATTTAAATTAGAAATTTGAAAGGTTGCACTTACAATGATTTTTGTCTTAATTTCTTGAATTAACGTAGCATCTTCTAGTTGGAACTTTTTAAGTAATTTTTGCAATATTTGAAGTTCATCTAATTGAATTTCAATTCTTCTAGGATGAAAACTCGTCAGTGCAGAACCACTTCTACCTGCAATATAATTATAAAGAGTCGAATCAATAAAAAGAATGTTATCTAATTGTTGATAAACTTGGAAATTAAATAAAGTATCTTCTCCTATTGGTTTACTAGGAAACTTAATATTATTTTTTAGAATGAATTCTTTGTTATAGATTCTCGACCAAACATTATACATCATATCAGTTTTGAAAAGCTCTATAAATTTATTTCTAAATTCATTCTTTCCAAGAAGACCACAATGCGTATAAAAATGAGGGCGACAAGACAAAATAGTGTCCTTATTTTCTTTAATTTCATTGTAGCCAAAACAAAGAACATCCCATTTATCATTGAGGTTAGGAAATATTTTTTCAAAGAAATCCTCAGATACGAAGTCGTCTGGGTCCATAAAGTATAAATAATTCCCCCCCGAGAGAGAAATACCTAAATTCCTCGCTTCTGCCACTCCGTTATTTTCAATGTGACTAACAAAAATATTCGAAAAATTACTTTGGTACTCATCACAAATCGCACCACTTTTATCATTTGAACCATCATCAATTAGCAGAATTTCATATGTGATTGATGACGGTTGCAAAAGTATTGAATCTAGGGCTCTTTTTAAATAACCTTCAACATTAAATACGGGAACAATAATGCTCAAATCTATATTATCCATTAACCCTTCATCCTTAATTTATGACGAATAAACTCTAGTGTCCATTTCTCTTTTTTAAACTTCTTTAAAATTGTTGATTTAACATATGCCCAATAGAATTTATTTCTTGTTACTTCTAAAAACTCTTCCTTAGAAATCTTCTCTCCAATAACTAATTGATTTGGTATAACATAAAATGAATCTACTAGTCTAAACTCAGGACACTTAATCACTCTCTTTTGAAAATGTGCATATAGAGGACGATTAATCTCTATATTACCATCGATTAAATTTATTGATTCCAAACCATTTTCCTCTGACCAAAAATAATAGCGTTTAGGTTCATTTTCACCATATTCTCGAAATGAGAAATGACTAATATCGATATCATCAAAAAACTTATCTTGCAGTTGTTTGAAATTACTTTTTTCAAAAATCTTTTGGATACCGTTTGCCTCATCAAAAATAAAACTTTGCTCATTAGTGAAGACATTTTGATAATCCAATCGATAGTTTAAACCTTTACCAGACATAAATATACGATTAACTTCTTGTGAATTTTTAAATATTTGGAGGTGACCAAAAAGGCCATATCGAGCATAATCATTCTCAAAAAAGCTATGCTTTTCCAGAAATTGATAAATATCACCAAGTAAGACATCTGTATCACAAAATCCCCAGTAATCATACTCTTTTAATTCTTCTTCAAAAATAAGCCCGTAAGCAACCCTATAGTCACATAATTTGTAAGGTGTTTTGAGAGAAATTTTAAAATCAAACTTAGACTGGATTTTTTCTCTTAAATCATCAAAAGAAAGAGTTACAAATTCTATATTTTTAGCATTTAAAATTTCAAATTGGTCAACCTTTTGATCCGTATAAATTAAGAAATCAATTTTTTGATTACGTTTAGCAGTCAACAAAAAATAAGGAAAAAAGGTTGGAAGTTTTCCAAAATATGGAATAATTAGTCTTATCTTTTTCATTTAGTTAGATCCTCTCCACCTTTATTCAGCCAAGTTACAACATTAAAATAGCGATGATATGTTTTCAAGTCGATGCCAACGTGTCCTTGCTTTTCAGCTGATTTGAAATGAACTAAGGAAGGTAAATCACTATAATTCTTTGAAGAGAAAATAACCTTACTCTTGTATGGAAGCTCTTCGAACTCTTTCATCAATTCATAAGTACAAGCATCATTGTCATTGAACTTGAAATATAAATGATCCCAATGAATTCTTTCTAAACGACGGTTCCATTTTTGAATTGCTTCTTCCTCATCTGCATAATGCAGGAAATGAAGTTCAATATCATCAAGGAATGCTAGAGGATAGGCATTATCAAAGTCTTTGATATATTTTGATTCCTTAACAAATTTCAAAGGGATGTTTCCGCTCAAATAATGTTTTAAATTCTTAAGCATCTTAATGTAATCAGGTGAAAAGATAAACATCCCTACAAATGGCGTTTGGTAAGGTAAACCCAATTCTTGATAAACTTTTCCTGCCCAACAATTATCACAAATAATCGTGAAATTCTTATTCTTGAGTCTTCGCCGAGGAATAAAGTTAATAATTGGATAAACGATTGGTTTTAATTTGTTCTTAATTGTTTCAGTATTCATCTTAATATTTCTTATACAGCTCCGAAAAATTCAGAATATAACTTTGTAATGAGAAGAGTTCTTTTTGACGTTTGACCGATGCCTTACCAAATTGCTCTCTCTTATCGGTATTGTTAGCTAATTCTTGAATAGCCTTAGACAATTCTCTAGGCTGATTCGGTGTAGCAAGAAGACCGTTTTCGCCTTCCTTCACCATTTCACAGACACCGCCATGACGGTAACCCACTACAGGTTTACCACAAGCCATGGCTTCTAGCACGACTGTTGGTAATGGATCTGGATTGATACTTGGCAAGACAAAGATATCAAACATATTATAGAGTTCTGTCGTCTTGCTATAATACTCAATCCGCTTGATTTGGCTAGCTACTGGTGAGTCTGATATAGCCTTTTCCAACTCATCCACGCGCCACTCTTCCCCTTCAAATGCACTACCTGCTAAAAAGGCTACTGCTTTTGGATTAGACTTTAAGATTGGCCTCACAGCTTCTAGGAAGTCTCCTTGCCCTTTCCAGGCATTTACTCGACCAACCATTCCAATAACCAAGGCATCCTGTGCGATACCAAACTGGTCACGGACCGCGCTAGCATCCATCTCTTGATAAACAGCATTGTCAACACCATTATAGATGACTTGAACTTGGTCATTTTTGACAAAACGAGACTGCTTGACATGATTAGCTACAGCATTTGAAACTGTCACAATCTTATTCGCATAGCGCCCCATCAAAAAGTTGATAAAATCTGAAATGGCTTTTGGTTTGACAATAATTTCGTGCACATGCCAAATCAAAGGAAGTTTTAACTTCCACTTGAGGTAAATTCCTTCAAGAACCGCTGTGGTGTTGTTGTGAACAAGGGTAATCCCATTTTCTTTAGCATATTGAGCAATCTGTTTGGAGTAACGGTTATAAGAGCCAAAGTACTCAAGAATCCCTTTTGGATTAAAATATTTCCGGCGCAAGATTGGGTAATCAATGACTTTAACCTTAGCACCGACATCTTCTAGAGCACCCACTAAGACACCGTCGTTGGGTAAAATAACGTGTGCTTCAAAAGCATCTTTATCCAATCCTTTAATAAGCTCCAACAAAACCTTGTCAGCACCATACATTTCTGCACCAGCATGGAGATATAAAATTTTCTGCATTTCTAACCTTTAAATACTTTCTCGTAGTCTGTGACAATCTTTTCCCAAGTAAAGGCTTCAGAGATACGTTTACTTGATTTTTGATTAAGGTCTTCGATAGCTTGTACAGCCAATTGCTCAGCTTGATCAATGACACTTGCTAATTGATTTTTCTTCCAATAGAGAGCACCATCTTCACCTACTTCGCGGTTGAAACCAACATCTAACAACAAGTTGAGCTTGGTTGATTCCAAAGCTTCAAGAAGAGAGGGGTTGGTCCCGCCTACCTCATGACCATGGAAATAGGCAAAGGCATTCTCACGAATGTATTTGAGCAATTCTTGGTCATAAACAGTCCCTACAAACTTCACTCGGGGATCTTGATCAAATCCAGTATCTTTACGCAACTGTTCATAGAACTTGTTTTGTTCTACATTGGTAATCAGAACAAAATCTTTTTGGGAGTTTGACTGCATAAAGCCACGAATCATGGCCTCATAGTTGTTTTCCGGTACAAAACGTCCCACAACAAGGTAGTAATCCCCTTCAGTAACTTGCTTATCTGCAAACCAAGTCCGTACTTTCTCGTCTTCTTTACTCAGGATAGACTTGCTTGTATCGGTTCCATAAGCAATATAGGTCGTCTGTGGTTGATACTTAGCGTAATCCTTCTGAATATAGGCTTCGATATTCTTGCTGTCACAGATCAAAAGGTCGGCATGTTTGACCATGAGTTGTTCAGAAAATTTCCAGTATTTGCGAACTGGAAGACTCCACTTGGCCCGAAGCCACTCATGACCATCCGGATTGACCATCAGAGTCCCTCCGATAGCCTTGATTTTCTTTTTAATTTTTGAGATAAAAGGACCAATCCGGCAAGCTAAGACATAGAAGATCGGAGCCTGGTCTTTGTTTTCTTTTGCGATTTCAATGGCCTTGTTGAGGGCTGCAATATCATAAGCAATGGCACGCGCAGGACCGATATTAGGGACATCAATGTTGTAACAGATTGCACCGTTATGCTCGAAAGTATCTGCAGTAATCCCTGATTTGGCTGAGTTCTCCCGCATACAAGCTACATAATACTGGATATTTTTATCTTGTTGGAATTCCGTCAACTTCTCAACAAAGGTCTCAAAACCACCATATTTTGCTGGAATCCCTTTGGAACCAACGATATAAATTGATTGTGTCATTTTTCTCCTAACATGGAAAGGACGAAGTAGGCATTTTCCTACTTCGCTCCTTCTTTTCTAAGTACAACCTTCACGGTCTTGAGCAGGATCTGAATGTCTCTCCAGATCGTCCAACCATCCATATACGCAACGTCGAGTTTGACCACTTCGTCAAAATCAGTAATCTCACTGCGTCCGCTCACTTGCCAAAGGCCTGTAATCCCTGGCTTGAAACTGAGTCGGCGTTTTTGGGCTGGCGTATAGTCTTGGTATTCGTCTACCGTTGGAGGACGAGTTCCGACTAGACTCATATCACCGATCAACACATTGTAAAATTGTGGTAATTCATCCAGACTGGTCTTACGGATAAAGCGTCCGATTGGTGTGACCCGTGGATCGTTTTCCATCTTAAACATCCCACCCGTCATGGTGTTTTGCGCCATCAGATCTTTTTTAATCTCTTCGGCATCCACGCGCATGGAGCGGAATTTATAGAAATTGAAATACCGTCCGTTCTTTCCGACCCGTTTTTGTACAAAGAAGGCAGGGCCGCCATCTTTACGGATTAGAGGGACCAAAACGATACTCACTAGTCCACAAATCAAGAGACCAAAGAGGGCTCCCGCAATATCCAAGAGACGTTTGGCAAATACGTGGCTCGGTTTGTAGAAATTGGTTGAGAAAGTGACGACACTTAGTCCCCCGACTTCTCGAACCCGTTTATTGCCCAAAGAAGCGAAGTTAAAGGCATTGAGATTGACCGATACATCGATCCCCATACTCTCAAACTCCGAGACGAAGTCACTAATATTGTAGTCCTCACTTGGCAGATTGATAAACACTTCATCCACCACTTCCTTGGTCACAAAGTTCATCATTTGATCCGGCTGCACCACCCGTACACCCGAATGGGTAAAATCCGTATCGTCCATGACGGTGACACCGATCAATTCCCCATGATAGAGGCTGGGCGAATGCAGAATATCAAATACCTTTTCCATCCGACTAGTCGCTGTAATCAGGAAAATCTT
Source organism: Streptococcus sp. HMSC076C09 (assembly GCF_001837905.1). NCBI lineage: Bacteria > Bacillati > Bacillota > Bacilli > Lactobacillales > Streptococcaceae > Streptococcus > Streptococcus sp. HMSC076C09. The sequence continues at coordinate 117,327 of NZ_KV834647.1, read as the reverse complement.
TCGCGAACTTTTCCGCCGTGGTGAAACAGACTTCCGGTATCTCTTGAGCAAGAGATCCATGATGTAGACGGAAAACGTATTGAAAAGAAAGAAGTAGATCATCCCCCGACGAGAAATGGAAAAGACCCCGTCGAGCATAAAAGAGGTAAAGGTGATTCCAACAGCGAAAAATACATTGTATTTCAAGACCTGAAAGAGCTCATCTAGATAGCCTCTGCTGTAAAAACGATAGGCAATATTGCTAATGTAGAAGGCTACAAAATGCAAGAGATAGAGAATGGCAATTGTCTGCGACGTGTATTCTGCATCCTTAAAAAGACTCACAATGTAAGCTGAAAATAGGACAGCCAAACTTTGAAAGAGAACAATATTTAGTTTTTCCAGTTCGATTCTTTCTTCTCCCATTTTCCTCAATCCTATTCTTTACTTTTTCCCGTACTCTCCGTAAGATCCATATCCACCGTATGAACCATACTCAGCAGCTTTAATGTTAAATTTATTGAGCACTACTCCCAAGAAAGGTGTGCCTGTTTGTTCTAATTGATCCTTGGCCTTTTGGACAGCCTTGCGTCCGTTGGCACCAGATTCTGTGATCAAGACAGTTCCATCACAGCGTTGGGCGATAATGGCCGCATCGATCACGACCCCGATTGGAGGCGTATCGACAATGATGTAGTCAAAATGCTCACGCAGGGCATCCATCATCACAGTATAGTTCTTGCTTTGCAAGAGACCTGTTGGGTTTGGCGCTACTTGTCCAGACTCGATGATATCCAAGTTTGGAAAATCAGTCGCATACAAGATTTGGTCCAATTGACTACGGCCAGATAAGAAGTCGGTCAAGCCTTGGATCTTAGTACGGCTACGGAAAATCCCTGTCATGACAGAGTTCCGGATATCACAGTCTACCAAGAGGGTCTTGTAGCCCGCACGCGCAAAGGCAACGGCCAAGTTGGTTGAAGTGGTTGATTTCCCTTCATTTTCTTGAACAGATGAGATGGCGATGACTTTTAAGTCTACCCCACTCAATTGGATATTCGTCGCAAGGGCATTGAAGTACTCTTCTGCCTTCCGAACTTCTTGCAATTTATTTTTTGAAATTTCTAACGTATTCATGCGATCCCCAGTCTACAGTTTCTTAATATCTGGCACAATACCAAGCAAGGTTAAGCCCATCAACTCTTCGATATCTTCTGGTCTCTTAACACGATCGTCCAAGACTTCTACTACGACCATGAGCACCACCATGAGGCCTGCTCCAGCAATAAAGCCAAGAAGGACATTGCGTCGGATATTTGGTGAAGAAGGTGATTGAGGCACTTCTGCTTCATCCAAGGTTGTAACATCTGACACCTTGGTCACAGAAATGATCTTTTCAGCCGCTACATTCCGAAGGCCATTGGCAATGCGAGCCGCTTCTTTTGGATTTCCATCCTTAGCCGTGATCGAAAGGATACGAGTATCTGTCGGAACGGATACACTGATCTTTTTCGACAACTCAGCTGGTGTCATATCGAGTTTCAATTCTTCGATGGCTTGGCTCAAGACATTTTGAGAAAGAATGATCTCACGGTAGTCCTTAACCAAGTAAGAACCAGCCTGCAAATCAGAGTTTGTCAAGGCATTGTTGTCTTGGTTTTGACGACTGACCACATAGATCCGGCTAGTACTTTGGTATTCTTTCTTGGCTAAAAAGGCACTGTAGCCAAATGCTGCAATGGCAAAGACAAGAGCGACCAAAACGATCGAAAACTTGCGTTTCCATAGGGTCTTCAGCATAGCGAAAACATCAATTTCCACTGCTTGATTTTCTTGATTGTTCATTTCCTAATTACTCCTTCATGTGGATCTCTCCACCTGTTTTCTGGTTAGATTAATTCATCCGCTAACAAGAGTTCTTGATTGCTGACAAAGAGAGCTTGTGCTCGTTGTTCTCCGTATTCTTCCTTGATCAAGCGATAGGCTTCTGCCATATAAGGCGGTCGTTTATCCACATTGTGCATATCACTGGCCACAAAGTGCACCAAGTCTTTTTCTAAGAAGTACCGAGCTCGTTTTTTGAGTTGTTTTTGTTCATCCCCAAAGAGGCGAGGCTTGAGAACACTGGAACTATTGATCTGCATGTAGCAGCCCATGTCAATCATCTCTTGCACGCGCTCCTCATTTTTCTCCAAGCACTTGTAGCGCTCGATATGGGCCACCACCGGTGTCACACCTAGATGGAGCAAACGGTCCAAGGCCGTATGGATCTCCTTGTAAGGTGTTCCCATGCTGAATTCAATCAGCGCAAAGCGCGTCTCAGCTAAACGTGGAATGATCTTTTCTTCCAGTTTTTTCAAGACATCATTGGTAAAGTAGATCTCTGCCCCGTAATGAATCGTTAAATCTGGCGCGACTTCTGCCGCAATTTTTTTCACTTCTTGAAAATTTTCAGAAATCTTTTCTTCTGGAGTTTCAAACATCCCCTTGCGACGATGAGAAGTGGAGATAATGGTCCGTACCCCTTGGCGATAGCTTTCTTCCAATAAGGCACGTGTATCTTCTCTTGTCTTTGGTCCATCATCCACATCAAAGACGATGTGCGAGTGGATATCAATCATTTTTCTTTTCCTTCCATTACTTTTTGAATGGTTTCCTTAGCCTTGGTCAAGCTGGCTTGATCCAACTCCATGACATAGAGGTTGGATCCAGGCATAGCATAAGACGGCAAGTCATTTCGTCCTTGACCAGTAATCGCTTGAGATGTCACCTCATAAGAACCACCCGTTTCTAACTGGGTATTGATCAAGTTCATCATAGTCGGCAACTGCATATTGGTTTGGACAGAATCTTGGAGGTTTCCGATAATCTCGTTGTAGTTGCTTAAGACCTTAGTTGAGGTCAACTTTTTGATAATGGCCGCAATGACTTTTTCTTGGTTTTTCCCACGGTCATTGTCGCCACCTTGGAGTGAGTAGCGTTCGCGAACAAAACCGAGGGCTTGCTCTGAATTCAAATGAACCTTTCCAACCGGGAAATGGAACTTGCCATGCAGGCTCGTGAATTCTTGGTCATTTTCCACATCGATCCCCCCTAGAAGGTCAATCAACTTGAGGAAGGAGGTGAAATTGAGACGAACATAATAGTTAAGCTTGATATCATAGAGATTCTCAAGGGTATGGATCGAAGCATCCACTCCGTAGATCCCCGCGTGGGTCAACTTATCGTTCTGGTTGTTACCACCATCTGCAATCGGTACATAGGCATCCCGTGGAGTCGTTGTCAATAGGACTTGCTTGGTCTTCCGATTAACCGTCATGATGATATTGACATCTGAACGAGAAACCGAGGTTACCGGACCATAGGTATCGATCCCGCTGACATAGATGTTAAAGACATCCGCATTGGCAGACACCTTGCTCGTCGCTGCCACTTCTTTTCGGACCTTGTAGGAATAGATTTTCTTCAACTTCTTCGCATAGTCCGCATCTTCTGCGGCAATGGTATCCTCAAAGGTACTGTTGAGGACCATAGCAGAAGCATTCCCTTCTTGCAGGCTCTTATAAGCATCTAGATAAGTCGGGGCATCCACTACAGAAATTTCCTGACCCTTGGTCTTTTTGATGTTGTCCAAGAGGGCAGTGAGATTGGCTTCGTTATTATTGCCCTTTGGTGCCACCACTTCCTTGATTTCTTTGATATCTTTGATGTCACTGTCTTTCTTGACATAGACAGCCATCTCAAATTCTGTATAGTTAGAGTGGCCATTGACATTACTGGTCAGATTCAGCAGCTGTTGACTAGCAAACAAAACTCCTGAACTAGCCAATAAACCGACAAGAAGCAGGACCAAAGTTGTCTTTTTGGCCTGATTTTTGATCACAAACCAAGCTGACAAGAGCAAGAGAAGAGCTAGTAGTGCAATCACGAGAACATTGACATAACGAAAAGCCAAGATGTTATTGGCCAACATGGTATAGGTCGCCCAACTTGCAGTCATAAGCAAAAAAATAAGCAATACGGAATTAATGATTCGCAATTGCCCCCACTTATGCTCTGAACGACGACTCCGTCTCCTTTGTGACATAAATACCTCCAATTAGTCCTAATCATATTTATTGTAACATATTTTTAGCAAAAAATGCATTAATTATCACTTTTTTGTCCGTTATGGACATTCGGAAAGTAAGCGCTTTCTAAAACAAGCAAAAATCCCTTGTATACTTATGCAGAGAATCTAAAAAACCGGGCGAAAAACCCGGTTTGAGAATGTAGACAAACTGTTTTTTACATCAAACAAGTTAATGAATGCCTAACAAATTAAAATGAGATGCTTTTTAGGCTTATTCAATCATCTACTGAAACTTTCCGCCGTGAGAAAAGTGCTAGAAACACTATTGTTTCTAGCACTCGGGAGTTTTGAAACTTTAGGTTCAAAACTAAGTCATGGAACTTCTTCGATGTTCGCTGACGTCCGTACTCACCTAAGGAAAGTTTCTAAGATGACTCTGTCTTCAATCTGAACCGGGTGAAACACCCGGTCTTTTTGAAGATCCTACAAAAGATCATCTCGTTTGACCTGCTCAAAACTTTCTTTGCCGTCATTGAGCTTGTCCCAGATGACGACTTTTCCTTCTTTGAGGGATTTTTGAACATCAATGATCCGCTGATTAGAAGACCCTCGGAACTGCAACATAAGGTTGCGTTTGCTCTTATCATAGCGGCCATCAACCAGAATATCAATCAGTGAGAGAAGCTCTAGTTTGTCTGGTGTCTCCAGCATCATTTCTTCCCAAGTGTAGCCAGTCCAAGACCAAATATCTTTGTCGGGCAACTCTTTTCTCACGCGCTTGACCAAGGGCAGAAGGATGCCGGTGTTGAGAAAGGGTTCCCCCCCAAGCAGGGTCAATCCCTGAACATAAGGCTGGGCAAGATCTGCCATAATCTGTTCTTCCAACTCTGGTGTATAAGGAATGCCTGCATTGAAAGACCAGGTCGCTACATTGTAACAGCCCTCACAGTGAAACATGCAGCCGGCCACATAAAGGGAGTTGCGGACTCCTTCGCCATCGACAAAGTTAAAAGCCTTGTAGTCGATGATGCGCCCTTGACTCAGTTCTTCACTCTTCCATTCACCTGGTTTAGGTGTATTCCATGTCATCCTTCTACTCCACTTCTATCCAATAACGCTCCGTTCCATTTCGAACATCTTCAAATTGACCGCCATTAGCTAAGATAACCGCTCGGCTGGCAGGATTTTCCGTGCTACAAGTCACCAGAGCACGATGGATGTTCTTTTCTTTAGCTACTTGCAAACCTTGACGGAGAGCCTCCTTGGCATAACCCTTGCCTCTTTCCGAGGGACGGATGGAGTAGCCAATATGACCAGCATAATTCAGCAATCCCTCATTTAGTCTCAGCCGTAGATTCAAAAAACCTAAAGCATGACCTGATTTATCAAACAATACGAACTGAATTGATGGAACGCGATTTTCAGGCAAGTTTATTCCCATTTCTTTATTAAGGTTAGTTTCTAGCCACTCCTCATAATCAAAGTTCTCAGCATCCCAAAAGCCGCCGTCGTGGGCCGACTGGGTCTCTTCAAACTCTGCCATCATCTCTAAAACTGTTTCTTTATCTGCTAATCTTGGTCTGCGTAGTTCCATATTCCCCTCCCCATACGAGAAAAGCGAGAGCGAACTCTCACTTCACAATATAAACAAATATTTTTAATAAAATGAGTTAATAAATACTGAAACAATAAGGTGACGCTTATTTATTAAACTTTTTCAAGAATCTACTGAGACTTTCCGCCGTGGGAAAAATGCCTGAAACCAACAAGTTTCAGGCATCCGGAATTATTGAGACCTTAGGCTCAATAATTAGTCATGGAACTTCGTAGAAGTTCGCTGACGTCCGTACCCACCCAAGGAAAGTCTCAAAAGAGAATTCCATCTTCAATATGAAGCGAAAATTCTCACCTTTATTTTTTCTTATTCTTATTTAAAAATTGTTCTCTCAGGCTAGCTACTCGGTCTTTTTTATTGATTCCACCCTTTGAATGCTTCTCATGGAATCGTTGAACCTGAGCCTTACCCTTATCATCTAATTGGTATTTTCCCATAATGTCCTTTTCTAATCTGTCACTTGGTGTCCAGCTGATTTGATAGTGGATCCATTCATGTGTTTGACACGCGCAGCGATTTCCTTATGACGGCCATTGACCATCGGACGAGCTTGCGGGTTTCCTAGATAACCACAGGTCCGTTTGACCACATCAACCGTTTTCGGATCGCTATTGCCACAGTTTGGACAAGCAAATCCGCGCTCAGTCGGCGTGAAGTCTCCCTCAAAATCACACTTGTAACAACGGTCAATCGGCGTATTAGTTCCGAGATAACCGACCCGGTCATAGGCATAATCCCAAACCGCTTCAAGGGCTTTTGGATTTTGTTGGAGCACAGGGTATTCACAATAGTGGATAAAGCCACCAGAAGCTCCCGCTTCAGGATAAACTTTTTCAAAATCCAACTTCTCAAATGGCGTTGGGTTCTTACGAACATCGTAGTGGAAACTATTGGTGTAGTATTCCTTGTCTGTGATATCCGGGACCTTCCCAAATTTCTCCGTATCCAAGCGACAGAAGCGGTCTGTCAAGCTTTCTGACGGTGTTGAATAAATAGAGAAGTGGTAATCATACTGGTCAGACCATTCTTCCACGCGCGCTTTCATATCCTTGATGATATCGATCGTGAATTGTTTGGCTTCTGGATTGTGTTCCCAATTTGGACCATAAAAGACGGTTGCAACTTCATAGAGTCCGATATAGCCAAGAGATACGGTTGCTCTGCGATGACGGAAGAGCTGATCTACCTGGTCATATTTGCCCAAGCGTTTTCCGAAAGCGCCATACTGGTAGAGAATCGGTGCATTGGCTGGTGTCGCTTCTTTGGTGCGTTCCACCCGGTAAACCAAGGCATCTTCAGCGATGTTCATCCGTTCATTAAAGATTTGCCAGAATTTCTCCTTGTCTCCGCCCGATTCCAAGGCAATCCGAGGTAAATTGACCGTCACAACCCCTAGGTTCATCCGGCCAGAATTGACTTCCACACCATTCTCGTCCTTCCAACCTTGAAGGAAAGAGCGACACCCCATGGGCACCTTGAAGGAGCCTGTCAATTCGACAATCTTGTCATAAGAGAGGACATCTGGATACATGCGTTTCGTAGCACATTCCAAAGCCAATTGCTTGATATCATAGTTAGGGGTTCCAGGTTCTAGGTTGAGCCCCCGCTTGAGGGTAAAGATCAGTTTTGGAAAGATAGCTGTCCGATGTTCCGATCCAAGTCCCTTGATTCTAATTTCCAAGATCGCCTTTTGGATTTCCCGCTCGAAGCGATTGGTTCCAAGACCAAAACCAAGCGAAGTGAAAGGAGTTTGCCCGTTTGAAGTAAAGAGGGTATTGATCTCATATTCTAGCGATTGCATGGCATCATAGATGTCTTTTTGAGTCTTACTCCAAGCATAGTCCTCTTGCTTTTCAGGAAGTACCCACTCTTTGGCATCCGCTAAGTGTTTTTGGTAGTTCTTTTCTGCATAAGGGGCCAAGACTTCATCGATCCGGTCTGCTGAACAGCCACCATACTGACTAGAGGCCACATTGGCAATAATCTGCGAGATTTGTGCCGTTGCAGTTTGGATAGACTTAGGACTTTCGACTTCTGCATTCCCGATCTTAAAGCCATTTCTGAGCATGCCTTCAAAATCGATCAAACAGCAATTGGTCATCGGTGTATAAGGGCTATAGTCCAAATCATGGTAGTGGATGTCCCCTTTTTGATGGGCATTGGCTACGTGTTTGGGCAACATTTTGAGACCAATAGACTTACCAACAATCCCCGCCGTCAAATCCCGTTGCGTATTAAAGACATCGCTGTCCTTATTGGCATTTTCATTGACAACCGCTTGGTCCTTATTAAGGAGTTTTCCAATCGTAAAGTTGATATCCGTTGCTTTTGAGCGCTCAAAATCCCGCTGCGTCCGATAAGTAATATAGCTCTCTGCGATGGCATATTCATTGGCTTGAAGCAATTCATGTTCGACGACATTTTGGATCTCATAGATCTTCACACCATTTGGAAAACGTTCCAAGATCTCTGCAATCACGCGATCGACAATGGTTTCTAGCTTGGCTTCCAGCACAGGAGTGAGAGAAGTCACTTCTTCTGTCGCCTTCAACAAGGCTTTATAAATTTTTTCAACATCGAATTGAACACGGCGGCCATCTCGTTTTTCAACAAAAATATCCGGGGCCATTCTCAGTTTTTCTTCTCTCAAGGTGATCATACCAAACATGCCTCTCTTCATTTATTTACATACAAGTTGTATTATACCACTCCAAAAATAAAAATCAATATCTTGTGGAAAATTTTATAAAAAACTTTCTAAAGCACAAGATATTGATTTTCTTAAGAGCGTTGATAGAGTTTGAAATGACGGTATTTCTTCTCAACGAGACGATAATTTTCTTTGAGCAAGTCCTTCATTTTGGAGGTCAATTCTACCTGATTATTGACCACAATATACTTGGGTTCAGACCGATCGATTTGTTGGGTTACATTTGTCCGGTTTTCATTAATCCCCAGATAAGAAGTCGGGGTCAATAAGGCAGAAGCTGCCAAACGATCACTTTCTTGATAGAGAATAGCTGTCGTATCCCAAGCATAGATGGTATCTTTGGCCTTACTATGGTTATGAATGTAGCTAGCAATAGCGCTCCGTTCACTCGATTGACCAGACTGAAGCACAACATCTTGAACCACCGGATTCGCCAACAGATAGACAAGGGCTACTAGCGGTAAGAAAACTTGGCTCGTAAAGTAAGCGGCCCAAACTTCCTTGTTTTTCTTCTTCCGACCACGACGTTCGATCCCATCGTTTTCTTCCCCATCTCGTGAGAACCAGATCGCAAACAAAGGAAGAACAAATGGCAACATCGGTAACAATTGGTAAGCTCCCTGTTCAGGAAGACCAATCGACACGATGAGGACCACCAAGCTACCTGCCCATCCCATAAAGCGGAAGATCCGGCGAGCACTGCTATTTTGCTTCGTAAAGGACATCAAAAAGGCAGAGACCAGACCAAAGGCGAGCGCCAACAGTCCATAATAAATGGCATTACTGAAGGTCTGTCCATTGCTAAAATTCAAGGCATTAAAGACATAGGTCACTTGGTTAATGGCATAACCAAAAGTCTGATTCAAAACGGTGATATAGCCAATTGGATAAAAGACGAGTGAAAAACCAAGGAGAGCTGCCAACAGTTGATAAAAACCACGCGCCCATCTCTTCTGCTTGATATTAAAGGCTGTTAAACCAAGGAAGGCCAATAAATAAAACAGGGCACTGGTCATCGGATCAATCAAGAAAGCCACGGCCGCAATCGCACCGTAAAGGATAAAGCCTTCGTCCTTACGATGCCCAATCAGATAAGCCAAAATGAAATTCATGCTGGCAAATAGGATTGGAAGGCTAAACAAGGTCACATAAGTCCCTCCAAAACCAAGGCCTAGCACCAAGAAATAAAAGAGTAGCTGGACATTCTTCGCTGTATCTTTATCAGACACCAACAGGCGCACAACCCGATAGAGATAAGTACCCGCAAAGAAGAGGGCAATCGCTTGGAGGATCATCAAGATCCAATGTCCACCAGCTAAACTTCCCAACCAGTTGATCGCATAATAGAGAAGACCATTGGTTCCGTAAAAATCACCAAACGGGACTTGACCTTTGGTCATTGCCCAGCCAGCATACAAGTTTTGAGATTGCTGATCGGTTGCAAAACGGGTCAAAAATGGGACCCCGACATGCAGCAAACTAATCAAGAGACTCAATACAAAAGGAATCGCTAGGGGCACTGGACGCTTGGATTGACGACGGATCTGCTCAACTGCCACATCTGCTTCTAGCTCTTCCGTATCCTCTTCTACCTTAGATGCTTCCGCTTTTGTCGCTTCAACTCCCGCCTTACGGGAACGACGACTCATCCGACTGAGCGTTTGCTCCGCTTCCTGTTCCGATTCTTGTGTAGGTTCTGCTACTGCTTCTGGCTTGGTATCACTAATGGACTCTGATACCTCCATTGCAACCGGCTCCTCCAAGACTTCTGCCTGCTGGCTATGAGTCGGTTCTTCTTCACGAAAAATCGATTTATCCAGCACTTCGCGAATTTCACGTGTATCCTGGAAACTATCTCCCACATGAATCCCTAATTTTTTCGAAGTCATTTCTTGCTCTTTTTCGCTCATTCTTTTTCCTTTTCTTCACTATTCCTCTGCTTTTCCTTTTAGAAAAAAGCTCATTATCTTCTCTAGTATACCAAATTCTGCCGACCATGTCAGCCTCTTGCCACATAGTCCTATGGAAAAAGAGTCAGATCTCTCAGCTTCTGACTCTTTCTTCTGTATTCCCACACCTATTACAACATCGGTGCGAACAATTGCATAATTTCCTTGATTAAGCTTTGGTGCCATGTAAAGCGGAAGGTATCTTCCGTGATTTCTTGGGATACTTCAAAGATGTGGTCAAAATCCGCCCGAATCTCTTTCAGAGCAGGCGTCCGATACATCCAAACCGCATTTTCATAGTGATGGACCAGACTGCGGTAATCAAAGTTAATCGACCCTACAACCGCCATTTCATCATCGGCAAGAACTTGCTTACTGTGGACAAAACCAGGCGTGTACTCATAGATTTTCACACCAGCATCCATCAGATCCAAGTAAGCCCCACGCGTAACAATTTGGATCAATTTTTTATCCGGAATATGCGGGGTCACGATGCGAACATCCACCCCACGAAGGGCCGCATTGCGGATATCTTCTGTCAAATCATAATCGATGATCAAGTAAGGAGTCGTGATATAGACGTAATCCGTCGCTTGGTTGATCATATTTTGATAAACCGTCTTTCCGACCTGCGACTTGTAAATCGGCTTTGGTCCACTCCCATAGGGAATGTAGAGCCCTTCTCCTTCGACCGCCTTATTTTCAATATGGTAGCGGTCAAAATCCTCGATTTCCCCACGGTTGATGTACCAGTTCATGAGGAAGAGTCGCGTTAAGGCCTTAACAGCTCGTCCATCTAAACGGATGGCACTGTCCTTCCAGTGACCAAACCGCTCAATGTGGTTGATGTACTCGTCTGCCAAATTGACACCACCCGTATAGCCGATCTGCCCATCAATGACCAGAATCTTGCGGTGGTCTCGGTTGTTATATGCCACTGTTAGACGGGGGATCACCTTGTTAAATTTATGGGCATCAATTCCCATCTTTCGCAACCGTTTGGTATAGTTCCCTGCCAAGGTCGCCATACAGCCGATATCGTCATAAAGGAGTTTGACTTCGACCCCATCTTTCACTTTCTGCTCTAAAATCTCTAGGATACTGTTCCACATCAAGCCCTCATCAATGATGTAAAACTCGATGAAGATAAATTTTTTCGCCGCTCTCAGATCCTCTAGTAGTTGCGCATACATGTCCTCTCCTAGAGGATAAAAGGTTGACGCCGTCCCATTGTAGAGATCCGCATTGTGGTCCATGGACAAAATCGACTTGACCAAGCCATAAACTGCCTTGCTTTCTTGCTTGAGCTCCTTACCCAACTGATGACTATTGTCCTCTCGAAACTTCATGGACTCCATATTTTTCAGCTGGATCATTTCCTTTTTGGACAAACGCCGCTCTCCAAACATGAGGTATAAAAGCGATCCAAAGACAGGAATGACGGCAATCAAGAGCCAGGTCACCTTATTTTCAGGCGGGGTATTTCGATTAACAATAGCTAAGATTGTCGACACATATAAGAGCCCAATGACTGCAACAGATAGCCAATGAGGGAACCATCTATTAAGCCAGAAGAAGGCCGCAAAGGATGCCCATAGTTCAAAGCCCATAAACAAAATACTAAATCCATATTTGGACATTAATAGACGTAATTTTCGAAAGGTCACAGCATCCTCCTTTTTTTCTTTCTACTAGTATACCAATTCTTTTTACCCGTTGCAACGACCAACCAAGCCCCTTCTAGACAAACAAAAAGAGAGTGGGACAAAAATCCTAGCCTCTCAATTTTCTTTGGATTGTCGAGCAAGACGCAGTGGTTGAGTGGGCTCTACTACGCTGATTTCATCAGCTTTTACAGCCCTACTCAACTGTGCGGAGGTGGGACGACGAAATCGAATTCTAACGAATTACCGATTTCTGTCCCACTCTCTCTTGTTTCGTCCCTTATTGCTTGGTTAAAACGATAATCCCTTGATCATCCTCTGCTTGCTCCAGATCTTCTAGCGACAACTGATTCCCTTCGATCCGATAGCGATAGGGTTCATCCCCGATACGCATGGATTGATTGACCGGATCAATACTGACCTCTTTGGTCTCTTCTTCTCCATCAGCATCTTGCACCGTAAACGTGCCTTTTCGACCCGTCACCACCAAGAGGATCGTATTTTCCTCGTCCTGTCCACGATAACTGCCATCTATGGACACCCCTTGCTCTGACTTTTCACTGGTCGAAGCCACTGTCTCAGATGAATGTGAGCTAGCGCTACTTGAGGCTTTTGGCGTTTGTTCTTGCTGGCTACAAGCAGTCAGGAAAAGGGCTACTGCCAAGGTCAGTATAGACATGATTTTTTTCATTAAGATCGGCTCCTTTCGCCATAACCGTATACTATCTACCACCAGTATACGCCAAGAAAGTCTTTAGGTCAATTGTTTACCCCTCTAATAAAAATGCCCTTACTTCTGCAATAAAATACAAGGAACCTGTCACAAATAAAACCTCATCTGAAGGACTCTGATCCATAAACTCTTTGATATAGGCCTTGTAGTCAGCTACATAGGGCAAGTCTTGTCGGTCACCTTGTGCCACCACTTCCCCGTAATGGAAGGTTGTCAAAATCAATTCAGCTTCTGGCAATCCCGCTTGAAGCGTTTGGAGCATCCCGCTATAATCTTTTCGCTTGAGGGCTCCAAATAAAATCTTCACGCGCTTTCCTGCTAAGCTATTGGCAAACTCGATCAAGCGCAACATAGCATGAGGATTATGAGCGCCATCCAGATACACCTGGTCACCAAACAACTCTAGACGGCCCGGCCACCGCGTCTCTTGCAAGGCGTGCTTGACCTGCTCCATATCCACTTCTTCATCTAGGCCCTCCATATAGAGGAAAAAGGCCTCCAAAGCTACTGCAGCATTTTCCCGTTGGTAATCACCCTTCAAACCCAGAGACGGCAAGACAAGTTCCACGTTTTCATTCCAAAAACGATCCTGCTCTAAGCCAAAATCGTTCTGGAAGGCGTAGAGATCCACATCCAATTGCTCGGCTCTGTCTTGACAAACAGCTGTAGCCTCAGCAGGCAAAGGGCCCACAACAGCCTTCTTGCCCTTCTTAAAGATTCCTGCCTTTTGCTGGGCGATTTCTGCAATCGTCCCTCCCAGTGTTTCCTGGTGATCCAGGCCAACCGAAGTGATCACTGCGATCTCTCCCGTCACTACGTTGGTGGTATCTAGAAGCCCACCGATACCAACTTCCAATAAGACCACGTCCACAGCTTGTTCCTTAAAATACAAGAGGGCCATGAGGCAGATAATCTCAAAATAAGAGAGTTGGTCCTGGGTTTGAAGCAAGGTCTGCTCCATTTGTTGGACTTCTTGGCCAATCCGAGTAAAATCTTCATCTGAAATCGGCTGATCCCCAATACAAATCCGATCATGGATACTGATCATATGAGGAGAAGTAAAGGTCCCAACCTTCTTCCCATGAGCCATCAACAATTGACGCAGAAAGGCGATTGTGGATCCCTTCCCATTGGTTCCTGTCACATGAAGGATCGGATAAGCCTTATCCGGCCTTCCTAAAAGGCTCACTGCCTTCTCCATACGATCCAGTCCCGATCGAAAATTCAGACCGATCCGACTATTCATCCATTGCTCAATCTTATTCACATCTTCCTCCTAAAAGAAAAAAGCGACAAAACCTCTTCTGACGTTTGCGCTCCTTTCCTTTGTAGTTATTTCGTTCTCATTTTTACAGCAAGTCCATCGGACTTCCTGCTTTTTCTTGCTTCTTAAAGCAGGGCTAAAAACATCCACCGGACTTACTTGCGGTCTTCATTTCTAGCGCAAGGCTAAAAACATCCACTGGATGTTTCAACTCTTTCTAGTTTCTAGGAGTTGAGGTGATACAGTCTCCCAGACTGTATCACTCCTCCATAAAGCTGTTGAAGACTTCTTCGATCATATCCCATTCTGCATCTGAGTCTTCTGGGATTGGTTGAAGGTCGCCTTCTGTTCCGTCTTCGTTTTCTGTAAATGAATAAGCTTGGATTTCAACTTCGCCGTTTTCATCTTCTTCTGCATTTGCAGGGATCAAAAGGACATAGTTCTTTCCAAACTCTTCTTTGCCATCGATGGTCAAAAGAATTTCAAACAAGGTTTCATTTCCTTGTTCATCCACCAATGTGATTAATTCACGTTCTTCATGGTCGTGGTTATGATCATGTGCCATACTATTCTTCCTCGTTTTCTTTCTAAAAATTACGATCTAAATAATTTTGTAAAATGAGCTGTGCCGCTAGCTTATCAATAACTTTTTTGCGTTTGCTACGGCTAATATCTGCTTGCTCGATCAACATCCGCTCTGCAGCAACTGTCGTCAACCGTTCGTCTTGGTAGTCGACTGGCAACCCAAACTTATCAGCAATCATCGTGCCGTAAGCCTGACTGGCTTCCACACGTGGTCCGCTGGTATTGTTCATGTTTTTCGGCAAGCCCACAACAAAACGGTCCACCTTGTATTGAGCTACTAATTCGGCTAAGCGCTCCAAACCGAATTCTTTTTTGTCTTCATCGATTTGGATGATTTCAAGACCCTGAGCTGTAAAACCGAGAGGATCACTCACAGCAACCCCGACAGTCTTTGAGCCAACATCCAATCCCATAATTCTCATTAGAGGTCTATTCCTTGCCCTTTCAAATAATAACGTACCAATTCTTCCACGATCTCGTCTCGTTCATATTTACGAATTTGGTTCCGTGCATTATTATAACGAGGTACATAGGCAGGATCACCACTGAGTACGTATCCTACGATTTGATTAATTGGATTGTAGCCTTTTTCATCCAGTGACAAGTAAACATCTTTCAAGGTCTCGCTAATTTCCTTACGATTTGAATCATCAAGATTAAAACGTACTGTTTCATCTGTAAATCCCACAAGAACACCCTCTTTCCTTAGAATATTACTATTATACCATAATCAAGAGTTTTCCACAACGGTCAAGCCCTTGATTTTACAGCTTTTTCAAGCATTTTTGAGCTATTTCAGTTAAACTGTTTTTTTATTTTTGCTCACTTGCTCCAGCATTGATGAGATTGTCCGCAAATTGACTCGGTGTCAGCTTCAACAACTCTGGTAAGTGATTGTTTTTGAAGTAGGTCATGCCTTCAGCCTTCTTCACATCCATTGCTTCAAAATCATAGGTGATGGTTACCTTGTATTCATTCTCGTTTTCCAAGGTCAAATCAGCTGTGAAACCTGGCACTGTCAAAGCTTCCTTAAAGGCATCGTCCTTGTTAAAGGATTCTCTCAATTGCTTTTGTGCTTCCTCGACTCCAACCTGTTGGATCCCTTTTTTCAACTCCTCATCGGTTGCCGTCACATTGATGGTCTCCAACTTTTTAAAGGTATTCCCCACATAGGTGACGATTTGCGTCTGTTGTGTCCCCTTGTCATCTTTTGGAAAAACAAAGGTTCTAGTGATGACCTTATTTTCTTCAGCTTTTTGTAAGATACTCTTATTATCCTTTTGTAGCTGTTCTGCTTTTGCTTGGATTGCCTTTTGCTCACTTGAGGTTGGCGTTTTCACTTGCTTTTTTTGACCACATCCTGTCAAACACAAGGCAAGTGCACCCAATAAGAAGATTTTCCTTTTCATTTTCCATTCCTTACTAGTTATTGTTTTCTAAAATATTGTATCATAGATTTCGTAAAATGGTGCAGTAAACTGCTTTTCATTCCGATTTTTAACAAGAAAAAATCAGAAACAAATTGTTTCTGATTTTCAATCACTTTAAAGAGCTGCACGCATCCGCGCTTCTGCATTTTCTACATTTCGAACTGATCGTGGCAAGAAGGCACGAATATCGTCTTCTTTGTAGCCCACTTGGAGACGTTTGTCATCTACCAAGATCGGACTTTTAAGAATACGAGGTGTTTCCATGATGATGTCAATGACTTCATTGACACTCAAGTCTTCAATGTCCACTCCTAGATTTTTAGCGTATCGATTTTTTGAAGAGACAATACTTGCCACTCCATTTTCAGTCTTTGTAAGGATATCCAATAATTCTTCTTTGGTGATCCCTTCCTTACCGAGGTTTTGTTCTTTATAGGTTAGCTGATGAGCGTTGAGCCAAGTCTTTGCTTTTTTACAGCTGGTGCAACTTGACACTGTATAAATTTTAATCATGCATGCACTCCTTTCGCTACACGATAATACTATCGTATTAAATTATAACACAAAAACCATCAGTCTAGCGACCTATTTTGAAAAAAATTAATCTTCAATTTCAATCGCGTCATCTAAATCTAGAGTTACTTCTTCTACGACAGGAGCTGCTTCTTCAGTTTTATCAAGGGTTTTCACTGCTTCGTCTTCTTCGATCAAACCAAAATGAACCCGAACCTTGTGGTCGATTTCGTCAAAAATTTCTGGGTGGTCAGCCAAGAATTTCTTAGCATTTTCAGATCCTTGACCAATTTTTTCGCCATTATAGGAGTACCACGCACCCGCTTTTTGGATGATATCCAAATCTGTTGCAATCTTCACCAATTCACCTGTACGTGAAATTCCTTCCCCGTACATGATTTCAACCATGGCTTCTTTGAATGGTGGAGCTACCTTGTTCTTCACAACCTTGATCTTGGTTTCCTTACCAACGTTGGTATCTTTTTGGTCCCCAGTCCCCTTGATTTGAGTATTTCCACGAACATCTAGACGGACAGAAGCGTAGAATTTCAGGGCACGACCACCAGGTGTGGTTTCAGGGTTCCCAAACATGACCCCAACTTTTTCACGCAATTGGTTGATAAAGATAGCAATGGTCTTGGTCTTGTTAATAGAAGCTCCAAGCTTACGCATCGCTTGGCTCATCATCCGCGCTTGCAAACCAACGTGGCTATCCCCGATATCGCCATCGATTTCTGCGCGTGGGACCAAGGCCGCAACAGAGTCGATAACGACCAAATCAACGGCACCAGAGTCAATCAATTTACCAGCAATTTCAAGTCCTTGTTCTCCTGAGTCTGGTTGAGACAAGAGGAGTTCATCAATATTAACCCCAAGAGCTGCAGCATAAGATGGGTCCAAGGCATGCTCGGCATCGATAAAGGCAGCAATGCCTCCTTCTTTCTGTGCTTGCGCTACTGCATGGAGGGCAACGGTTGTTTTACCAGATGATTCTGGACCATAGATTTCGATGATCCGACCTTTTGGATAACCACCAGCACCCAAGGCAATATCAAGCGCCAAGGAACCAGAGCTCATGACTTGAACTTTTTGCTCTGCGCGTTCACCCAAACGCATGATGGATCCTTTACCAAAGTCTTTTTCGATTAACTTCAGGGCATCGTTGAGCGCTTTTTCACGCTCGTCTCCAAATTTCTTAGAGATATCATCTAATTTTTTCTGTTTTTTCGCCATTCTTTTCTCCTATGTTTTTGCTATACAGGAAATACATGCAACTCACTGACGTTTTCCGTCCTTTGAAAGGCACATTTCCTATCCATCTTTAGAATTATTCTTCATTTGGCACAAGCTTCATTATACCAAATTTTCACCATTTAATACAGCCAAGCGCACCAAATTAAAGGCATGAAGGACTGCAATTTCGCGGACATCAGCTCGGCTACGTCCGGCGATATTGACTTGGACACTATCCACTCCATTTGGAGTCGCAAGTCCGATAAAGACGGTCCCTGCTGGGTGCCCTTCTAGACTATCTGGCCCCGCAACTCCGGTCAGGCTAACACCATAATCGGATCCTGTTAACTTACGGGCCTGTGAAGCCATGGCTTGAGCTGTAAAATGAGACACCACTCCATGTTGCTCTAACTCTTGAGCTGGAATAGACAACATCTTGCTTTTTTCTTCCAAACTATAGGTGACAAAACCACCCGCGAAGATGCTGGACGCCCCTGAAAAATCTGCCAAAGTCGCTTGGAACAGGCCAGCCGTCAGGCTTTCTGCAGCTGTAATGGTCTTACCAGTCCCTTTCAAGAGATCAAAGGCAACCTTGGCCATCGAATTGTCATCTCCATAACCGTAAAACAACTCTTGCAAGGGTTGATGATCCAGAGTATGACGGGATAAGATTTCCTTTTCTAAGACATCGAGCTTAGCATCCGCTGAGGCTTGATCCTTCGCCTTTGTAGATAGACGCAAGGTTACTTCTCCCGTCTTGGCATAAGGGGCAACCGTCGGATCACTCTGCTTTTCAATGATATCTGCTAGGATCGTAACTAGCTGGCTTTCCCCAATCCCAAAGAAGCGCAAGACTCTTGAAAAAAGCTCTTCCCCTGTTGTCAAATGAGGCACCAATTGTTCATTGACCATGGGTTTTAACTCACTTGGTGGACCAGGTAGAACGACATAGGTCACACCATTGACTTCAATCAAACCTCCAACCGCGAGACCTGTACGGTTTTGAAGGGGGATTGAACCGGCAATCAATTGTGCTTGTCGCTCATTATTGGGCGTCCGGACATAATCAGGGCGACTTGCAAAGAAGGTGTCGAGTTTGGCAAGCGCTGTCGGATCAAAAACCAGTTCTTTCCCTAAAAACTTAGCAAGGGTTTGCTTGGTCAAATCATCCTCTGTTGGCCCAAGTCCACCACATAAAATCACCAAATCACTGCGTTTTGAAGCTGTCTCAATGGTCGAGAAGAGACGACCTTCATTGTCTCCTACCGCCACATGATAATAGACATCAATCCCTAAACTAGCTAATTTTTCAGACAAGAATTGCGCATTGGTATTGACAATCTGTCCTGTGAGAATTTCGGTTCCCACTGCAATGATCTCTGCTTTCATAACGCCTCCACTTATACTATTCGTAATTTTCATTTCATTTTAACACAATTTCCTAAATTATTTAAAAAACAGATTGAAGATAAAGTCCATTTTGGACAACTTTCTTCAATCTTTTTCTTTTAGAGTATAAAGTGAAAAATTCTTAGAAACACTATTACATCAACATTCCCAAGAGTTTTAACTATGTGGCAATCAACTTCTAAAGGGCTATTTTCTATTGTTGATAGAGCTTATCTATATTCTGAAGCAACCATATCGAGCGGTTGCTTTTTTACTTCTTTCTTGATCTAAAAGCCTTCTTCTGGCTCTAATTCTTGTTGTTTCCCCTCATTTTTTGTGATACAATAGCATCAATTTATTTCTAGGAGGATGAGATATGGTTTCTACTATTGGTATTATAAGTTTATCTAGTGGGATTATCGGAGAGGACTTTGTCAAGCACGAAGTGGACTTGGGAGTCCAACGACTCAAAGACCTCGGACTCAATCCTATCTTTTTACCTCATTCACTAAAAGGCTTAGACTTTATCAAAGAACATCCCGAAGCTCGTGCAGAGGATTTGATTCAGGCATTTTCTGATGATGGTATCGACATGATCCTATGTGCCATCGGTGGAAACGATACCTATCGCTTGCTACCTTATCTTTTTGAAAATGACCAACTACAAAAGGTCATCAAACAAAAGATTTTTCTTGGCTTCTCGGATACGACTATGAACCATCTCATGTTGCATAAACTAGGAATCAAGACTTTTTACGGGCAATCCTTTTTAGCAGACATTTGTGAGTTAGACAAAGAAATGTTGCCATATAGCCGCCACTACTTTAAAGAATTGATTGAGACTGGAAAAATCTCAGAAATTCGCCCTAGTAACGTTTGGTATGAGGAACGGACTGATTTTAGTCCCAAAGCCTTGGGAACACCTCGTGTCAGCCACGCAAATACAGGTTTTGACTTGTTACAAGGCAATGCTCAGTTTGAGGGAGAAATCCTCGGTGGTTGTCTTGAGTCTCTCTATGATATTTTTGACAACTCTTTACACGCAGACAGCACGGACCTCTGCCAAAAATACAAACTTTTCCCTGACTTGTCAGACTGGGAAGGAAAGATCCTCTTGCTAGAAACTAGCGAAGAAAAGACTAATCCTGACGACTTCAAAAAGATGTTGCAGACTTTAAAGGCCACGGGCATATTCGCGGTCATCAGTGGACTCTTGGTCGGAAAACCTATGGATGAAACTTTCTATGACGACTATAAAGAAGCACTATTGGATATCATTGATAGCAATATCCCGATTGTCTATAATCTGAATGTCGGACATGCAACTCCAAGAGCAATTGTCCCCTTCGGAGTCCACGCCCATGTAGATGCAACGGAGCAAGTCATTCGCTTTGACTATAACAAATAAGAGGCTGGGACAAAAGTCCTAGCCTCTTATTTATCTTTGGATTGTCGAGCAAGACGCAGTGGTTGAGTGGGCTCTACTACGCTGATTTCATCAGCTTTTACAGCCCTACTCAACTGTGCGGAGGTGGGACGACGAAATCGAATTCTAACGAATTACCGATTTCTGTCCCACTCTCTTTTTCTATATTCTCTGATGTTCTAGTCATCTAAAGTTACTTATTTCCACTTTTCCATTCACAATCATTCTCATGGTCATCAACCAATCCTGCTGCTTGTAGGTAGGATAAAACTGCGACTGGTCCGGTGAACTTAAAACCACGCTTTTTGAGGTCCTTGGCTAGCTTCTCAGAAAGAGCTGTCTTCGCTGGTGCTTGACTGTAATCCGGGACATCATTGTTGATGGTTTTCCCCTCAACAAAAGACCAGAGATAGGCATCAAAAGAGCCGAATTTCGCCTGGACTTGTAAAAAGGCCTGGGCGTTGGCCCGTGTCGCAAAGATCTTCGCTCGATTTCGAATAATGGCTGGATTGTCTAACAAAGCTTCCAGCTCCTCGTCCGTCATGTCTGCAACACCTTGAAGGTGGTAGCTATGAAAAGCCTCACGGAAAGCTTGACGTTTATTGAGCACCGTTTCCCAAGATAGACCGGCCTGATAAGTCTCCATACAGAGCAACTCAAAAAGGGCCTGGTCATCATGGAGGGGCCGACCCCATTCTTCATCGTGGTAGGCTACATAGAGCGGATTGGTCATTTTGACCCAGCCACAACGTTTTGGCATAGGAACCTCCTATTTGACCAACATCTTCAGGGCAGACTTGATGTAGTTTTCAGCAGTATCAGAAGTTCCTTCAAAGAATTTCTTGATTTTCTTGAGTTCCGTTGCCTTGTAGCCCAATGCCAACATGGCTTCCATGGCTTCTTCAAGGGCTTGGTTTTCTTCTGCAACTTTGGCTTTGGACTGAGCCGGTGCATCTTCTAGATCAAGATTGATCTTACCTTCTAGGTCCAAAACCATCTGTTGGGCTGTTTTCTTACCGATCTTCGGAAACTTGGTCAAGTAGGTGATGTTCTTGCTTTCGATGGCTTGGACAAGGCCTGCATTGTCATCTGCAGCAATGATAGCCAAAGCTGAGACAGGTCCAATCCCAGAGACTGAGATCAAGTTTAAAAAGAGCTGTTTCTCTTCTTCGGTTGCAAAACCATAAAGAAGGTGGGCATCTTCACGGACCACTTGGTGCAGGTAGACTTGTACCTCTTGATTCATTTTGCCAGAGTAGGCATAGGGATTGGCCACATGCAAGAGATAGCCTATTCCAGCTGTTTCTACCACGATGTATTTGGCGGTGATTTTTGTTAAGATTCCTTTAATGTATTCGTACATAATCTTCCTTTATTGTTTGATTAATATTTGCCCAATTCCCGTAAACTGGTGTGATTTTCCTGAATGCGTCGGAACATCTTTTCCATATCTGACTTGGTAAAGTTAACCAAGACCGGACGACCGTGAGGGCAGTTATAAGGGTTGTCACATTGGGACAATTGGTAGATCAGATCCCGTGCCGAGTAATCGTCCAGTGTGTGGTTGGCCTTGATGGAGCGTTTGCAAGACATCATGATGGCCAACTCAGCCCGGTATTTCTTGATGGACACTTCCTTGGTCAAAAGGAGCATATCACACATTTCATAGATGCCCGACTCGATCTCTTCTTCCTTCATCCAGATCGGATGCTCCCGTAAGATCAACTGGTTGGCTCCGTATTCTTCTAAATAGACGCCCACTTCTTCTAAGAGGTGCTTGCGCTGTTGCAGGCGGATCAGATCGTCTGTAGGGAATTCAAAGATATAAGGCACTAGCAGTTGTTGTTGACTGCCGTCCACATCCCCGATACTCTCCCGGTATTCTTCGTATTTGACCCGCTCTTGAGCCGCGTGCTGGTCAATGATATAAAGGCCCCCATTTCCTTGGGCAAAGAGATAGGTTCCATGCATCTGACCAAAATATTCTAACTCTGGGAAGGTCGAATGTTCTTCCCCATCCAACTTATCATAGGCCTTGTCTAGACTAGCCAGATCCAACTCTGGGTGATCCAGTTCATCATAAACCACAGTCTTTCTTTCCGCAAACTTGATCGCACTTGTCGGTTTTTCTACTGGGTTTTCTTGGATTCTAGCTTCAGTAGCAGTCTCATCTGCTAGAGGCAGTTGAGGATCTGCCACTTCTGGTCGAAGTTTGAAATCTTGACTTTCTCGATCATAATAGAGGCGGTTTTCCTTTAAAGGCAGGGTCGTCTGTACTGGCTTTTCTGTTCGGCGAATGGTCGACTTGGCTAGATTTTCTAGAGCATCCGGAATCAGGTCCTGCTCTTTCAAAGCATTCGCAATCGCTTGGGAAATCAAGGCCATCAGTTCTCGTTCTTTGGAGATACGAACCTCTTGCTTGGTCGGGTGAACATTGACATCCGCTAAGTAAGGGTCTATCTGGATATTAATGATCGCGAGCGGAAAGCGCCCCACCATGAGTTTACTGCCGTAGCCGTCTAAAATAGCTCGATTGAGCAAGAAATTCTTGATGTAACGGCCGTTGATAAAGAGACTGATGTAATTGCGATTGGCACGAGTCAATTCAGGCAAAGACACAAAGCCCGTCACTTCAAAATCTAGGTCACGATTTTCAATGGCCACCATCTTCTTAGCAGACGCAAGGCCATAGACACCCGCAATCGCTTGCCGGAGATTGCCAGTCCCCGCTGTTTTGGTCATTTCTTTTCCATCATTGATCAAGGTAAAGGCAATCTCAGGATGGGCCAAACTCAAGCGGTTGAGAATATCTACGATATGGGACAGCTCTGCCTGCTGGCTCTTTAAATACTTGAGACGAGCAGGGGTATTAAAAAAGAGATCTTCTACTGTAATCTTGGTCCCGACAGGGCTTGTCGCTGGCTCCAATTCCTCAATTTCACCACCCTTTGCGACCAATTTGGTCCCGTGGGCAGCTCCTTCTTGAGCCGTTAGAAGGGTTAGAATACTAACAGAAGCAATGGAAGGCATGGCCTCGCCACGAAAACCAAGGGTTCGAATGCGAAAAAGATCCGCTTGATTCTTGATCTTACTGGTCGCATGTCGACGAAGGGCCAGAGCGACCTCATCATGCGCAATTCCTTCCCCATTGTCTGTGATCCGAATCGACTTCAATCCTGCTTCTTCGATTTCAACGACGATCTGGCTAGCTCCAGCATCGATCGAGTTTTCAACCAATTCCTTTACCACACTAGCAGGTCGTTCAATTACTTCACCTGCCGCAATCTGGTTGGCTAGGACTTCTGGCAATTCAATAATCTGTGACATAGCTGCTCCTTTACCTTTTTTCACCGATACATGTAGCTCTATTATACCACAGATCCACAGGACTCCCTTTCTTAAAAAATGGAGGCTAGCCCCATCTTCTTCCCTAAAAACCGCATAGGCAAAGAAAATGACCACATAAACAAATCCCCTTGTCTTCCCTTTGGAAAAAGTGTTTAATAGTAGTGTAAAGAAGGAGCCGGGCTAGCAGGCTAACCGACTTTACCTAAGGAGGGAGAAAATATCTTATGAAAGTAGAAGTACACATTGATTCCCACTTCCAAGAAGAAGCGGTGACGATTACAGCACCTACACTATCTACGCGTGTAGAGAGAATCCGTGACTTTGTGGAAGAATTGGATCAAAAAGGGCGCTTACGTGCCAAAAAGGATGGGGAGGCTTACCTGATCGAAAGCCAGCTATTCCAACGTTTTTACATTGAAAATCGGCAAGTGATTGGTGAGACCATGACAGATCAATTTATCCTGACTGGACCACTCTATCAACTATCTGAAGACTTACCGACCTTCTTTCTCAAAATTTCCCAATCTGAAATTATCAACACAAAAGAAATCGATCACCTGCACTTCACTAGTGGAGGATCGGTTCAAATCCATCTTAAAAATGGGAGCCTGACCTACTCCTCCCGTCGTTATTTAAAAGCCATTAAGGAGAAATTATCATGCTAAAACAATCATTTTCTGACGCCCTAAAAGGGATTCTCATCGGGCTCATCCTATCCATCTTCTTTTCCTACCACTTCTCAGCAGAGTTGTACCTTCCCTTAAGTCCCAACTCTGCAGTCGGCCGCTGGATGTTCTTGCATCATGTTCACGGCTCACTGGTCATGCTCTATTGCGTCCTCGTTTGGGGTGCGATTGGGGTCCTCTTTAGCTTGGGAAGTCTCCTCTTTCAAAAAGACTGGAGCCTCTTGCGGGCTACTTTGAGCCATTACCTACTCATGTTACTTGGCTTTATTCCCCTAGCTACCTTGGCCGGCTGGTTCCCAGCACGACTAGGATTTTACCTCTCGCTCATTGTCGAATTCACCCTCGTTTATGTGATCATCTGGTTGGTCTCTTATCATTTTTACAAAAAACAAGTCCAAGAAATCAATCAAAGCATTACTAACCACTAAAAGAAAAGATCCTCGCCGTCACGAGGATCTGAAAGTGGAGATAAGCTGTTCTTTTATACAAATCTAATAAATTCTATAAAAATTATACTCGTTATAGTTATTCAATCATCTACTGAAACTTTCCGCTGTGA
>NZ_KV834647.1:66330-92072 GCF_001837905.1 Streptococcus sp. HMSC076C09 | reverse complement strand
GAAGTTCGCTGACGTCCGGACTCACCTAAGGAAAATTTCTAAGATGTCTTTGTCTTCAATCTGAGATCCTCAATGCTACGAGGATCTTTTTTTACAATTTCTTTTTCAATTCGGCGACTGCCATCATGACTTCCATCGGAGTCATATTGTAGAGATCCAGATTCTTCAATTCTGTGATCACTGTATTTTCTGCCTCCTCCTCAAAGAGGGACATTTGTTCAGCAACCTGTGAAGGTGCTTCCTTTTTAGGAGTTTCATCCACAAACGGTACTTGCTGAGCTTGTCCTTCGAGCTTGGTCAAAATCGCATCCGCCCGCTTCAACAACTCTTCTGGCAAACCAGCGATCTTTGCTACGTGAATCCCATAGGACTTATCCGCTGGGCCGGGTTCAATCTTGTGCAAGAAGGTAACCTGTCCATCTCGCTCCAAGGTCGCGACATGGACATTTTCCAAACGGGACAGGGTCTCTGAGAGAGCTGTCAACTCATGGTAATGGGTCGCAAACAAGGTCTTAGCACCGGTACGATCGTGGATGTATTCGATGATGGACTGAGCAAGAGCCATTCCATCATAGGTCGCAGTTCCCCGTCCCAACTCATCAAATAAAATCAAAGACTGGGGCGTTGCCTTGCGAATAGCGTGATTGGCCTCCATCATTTCTACCATAAAGGTAGACTGACCCGATACCAGGTCATCAGCAGCTCCGATCCGGGTATAAATCGCATCAAAGATTGGCAACTCAGCCTTTTGCGCTGGAACATAGGAGCCAATTTGCGCAAGAATCACAATGATCGCCAATTGGCGCATATAGGTAGACTTCCCGCTCATGTTTGGCCCTGTAATCAACTGAATATCCCGTTCTTCATCCATAAAGATGTTATTAGGAATATAGGACTGGGCTCCCATGACTTTCTCGACAACTGGATGGCGACCTTTGTCGATTTCAATTCGTCGCTCTTCATGAAAAAGGGGGCGATTCAACTGTTGCGACTCAGCAACACTGGCCAAACCTTGTAAAACATCAACCGTCGCAATCGCCTGAGCCAACTGTTGCAGACGTTGGATATACTTGCCAACTTCTTCCCGAATCCGCATAAAAATCGTATATTCCAGATTAGCAGACTTCTCACGCGCCTCTAGCATATCTCCTTCGATGCGTGCCAATTCCTCCGTACCAAAGCGTTCTGAATTTTTCAAGGTCGCCTTGCGGAAAAAGTGAGCAGGCACATGGCTCAATTGAGAATTGGTGACATGGAAATAGTAGCCATCCTTCTTGTTATAATCGATTTTTAGACCTGTAATGCCACTGGCTTCGCGCTCCTTGGCCTCAATCTCAGCAATCCAACCAGTACCATCCCGAAGAACGACACGGTACTGGTCCAATTGCTCGTCAAACCCAGTTCGGATGATATTTCCCTCCGTAATAACAGCAGACGCTTCCGGAGCAATAGCTGAGGTAATCAAGCGGTGCAACTCAGGAAGCTCATCCAAGCGTGCAATCAAGACATCTAAGACTGGATCACCAATCCCCAGTAGAATCGACTTGATCGTCGGCACATGCCCCAGAGTATCTCCTAGCTGCAAGAGATCCTTAGGGTTGATCTTACCAAAGGAAACCCGACTCGCTAAGCGTTCAATGTCATAGACCCCTTTGAGACTGTCGGTCAAATCGCTCCGTTCAAAGAAATGATCCATAAAGACCTGAATGATGTCCTGGCGCTCTCGAATCCGTTTCAAATCGACTAAGGGTTTCTGAATCCAGGACCGCAACAAACGACCGCCCATGGCCGTCTTGGTTTCATCCAAATACCAATACAAGCTACCATGTTTCTTCCCAGTCCGCGCATTCTCTGTCAAATCAAGACTAGCCTTGGTCGCAAAGCCCATCTGCAAGAAATCGCAAATCTCATAATGATGGGCTTTTTTGAGGTGGCTCAATTCCCTCATTTGTGTCTGGTGGACATACTGGAGAAGTTTTCCAGCCGTTTTCTTTTCGAGCTCACTCAACTGATCCCCTAAGAGTTGAACATCGTCGAGCGCCGTCTCTACATGTGACAACAAGAGATTCATCTGGCTAATAAACACACGCTCTTCCTGTTCTGGCAACTCATAACCCAGGACCACCTCACGCGCACGTAAATTGCGGATTTCTCCACAAACCATGCTAAAGTCATTGAGGGTCGTCACCTGAAACTCCCCTGTCACCAGATCCATATAGGCTAGCCCATAATCAGTTCCTGAACGATCCAAAGCAACTAGGAAGTTATTCTCACTATCTGGCTTGGTCGAATCCACCACTGTACCCGGTGTAATCACCTGTACGACTTCACGCTTAACGACCCCCTTGGCTTCTTTGGGGTCTTCCATTTGTTCTGCAATCGCGACCTTATAGCCCTGTTCAATGAGAACATCAATATACTGCTGGGCCGAGTGGTAGGGAACACCCGCCATAGGGATCGGATTCTCTGCATTTTTATTCCGTGAGGTTAAGGAAATCTCTAAAATTTGAGCCGCATTCACTGCATCTTCATAAAATAATTCGTAAAAATCTCCCATTCGAAACAGCAAAAAGGCATCCGGATAGTCTTTTTTGATATCTAGATACTGCTGCATTCCAGGGGATATTTTTTCTACTGTCATACTTCTTTATTCCTTACTGTTGCGTCGTTTCCTGACACAAGCTCCATAGATGAAAACAGGAGTAGATAGCTCACTATCTTCCTCCTTTTAACATCTTAATGGGGTATTTTTTTCTTTTCAAGGGGCGTGATTACTGCATCATCCCTAAAATTTCATTTTGAATTTCAATGGCCGCATCTTGGTCACGGCAGACAATCAAGAGGGTATTGGCCCCTGCTACTGTTCCCAAAATACGCTCATCTGACATTTCATCTACACCATTGGCCAAGAGAGCTGCTTCCCCTAGCTCTGTCCGCAAGACCAAGGTGAATTCTGCTCGTGAGACAGACTTGGCATGGCTGGACAACATAATATAAATCTCTGCCACCTCAGGCTCATTTGGCAAAATATAATACAACTGGTCTTTTCGTTTCACCTTGACTAGACCCAGATCGCGCAAATCTCGTGACAGAGTTGTTTGCGTTACAGCAATTCCTTTTGCTTCTAATCGATCCTGAATCTCTTTTTGAGTCGACAATTTTTCATTTCGAATCATTTGTTGAATCAAAAGGTGACGTTCTGTCTTTTTCATTGGACCTCCACTTTTGAATAAATATACTTTAAATTATACCAAAAAAATTGAAAATTCGCTCAGAATTGTGTTAAAATAATAGTTAAAAGGACTAAGGAGCTAATATGAACAATAAAGAACTCATTGCTAGTGAATTGGCCAAAGTGATTGACTCTCTTGACCAAGATGCTATTTTAAATTTGCTTGAACAACCAAAATCATCTGATCTTGGTGACATTGCTTTTCCAGCCTTCTCACTTGCAAAAGTGGAACGCAAGGCTCCTCAAGCAATCGCTGCAGATATTGCTGAAAAGATCAACCAAAGCGCCTTCGAAAAAGTTGTTGCAACTGGACCTTACGTGAACTTCTTCTTAGACAAATCTAAGATCTCTGATCAGGTGATCAAATCCGTCATCGAAGCAGGGGCAGACTACGGTAAACAAGACGAAGGTCATGGCCAAAACATTACCATCGACCTTTCAAGTCCAAATATCGCAAAACCATTCTCAGTTGGTCACTTGCGCTCAACCGTTATCGGGGATGCTCTTTCAAACATCTTCCGCAAAATGGGCTACAACACGATTAAAATCAACCACTTGGGAGACTGGGGTAAACAGTTCGGTCTCTTGATGGTAGCCTACAAAAAATGGGGTAGTAAGGAAGCTGTCGAAGCCAACCCAATCGATGAATTGCTAAAACTTTACGTTCGGATCAACGCTGAAATCGAAAACGATCCTGAGCTTGATGATGAAGGACGTCTCTGGTTCAAGAAACTGGAAGATGGAGATCCAGAAGCGACTGAGTTGTGGCAATGGTTCCGTGACGAAAGCTTGGTAGAATTCAACCGTATCTACAAACTCCTCGGTGTTGAATTTGACAGCTTAAACGGAGAAGCTTTCTACAATGACAAGATGGATGAAGCTGTCCAAATTCTTGAAGACAAAGGCTTGTTGAAAGAGTCTAAGGGAGCTAGCATCGTTGAGCTCGATGATGTCAACCTTCCACCGGCTATGATTAAGAAATCAGACGGTGCCACTCTTTATATCACTCGTGATATCGCAACCGCTATCTACCGTGCACGGACTTACAACTTTGTGAAAAACATCTATGCTGTAGGTCAAGAACAATCCAACCACTTCCGTCAATTGAAAGCTGTTTTGAAGAAAATGGGATTTGACTGGAGCGATGATATGGTTCACGTTGACTTTGGTTTGGTGACAAAAAACCGCCAAAAATTGTCAACTCGTAAAGGAAATATCATCCTGCTCGAACCAACTCTTCAAGAAGCCATCTCTCGTGCCAAAGCTCAGATCGAAGAAAAGAATCCTGAACTTGAAAACAAGGAAGAAGTGGCACATGCAGTCGGTGTTGGTGCGGTTAAATTCTACGACTTGAAGACAGACCGCCGCAACGGTTATGACTTCGACCTCGAAGCCATGGTATCCTTCGAAGGAGAAACTGGCCCTTACGTTCAATATGCTTACGCTCGTATCCAATCCATCCTTCGCAAAGCCAACTTCACACCATCTACAGATGCGACATACAGCTTGAGCGATCCTGAAAGCTGGGAAATCATCAAGCTTCTCCAAGACTTCTCTCGTGTTGTCAAACGTGCTGCTGAAAACTATGATCCATCCTTGATCGCAAAATATGCCATCAACTTGGCTCAAGCCTTCAACAAATACTATGCACACACTCGTATCTTGGATGAAAGCCCCGAACGCGAAAGCCGTCTTGCTCTTAGCTACTCAACAGCAGTAGTCTTAAAAGAAGCCCTTCGCTTACTTGGTGTCGATGCACCTGAGAAAATGTAATTTCTTATCTATGATGGATAAGTAGAACATCTCTTATGGGAGTGAGAGGAGAAACTAAATGCGATTTAATTTAGTTCTTTCTCACTCCTTTTCTCATGTCCAATGCCCTTCATTCTCTACATTTTCAGATCCTTTATATACAGGAGAAATCTATGAATCAAACCGTTTACATCTTAATCCTCATCAGTTTAGTGGTCCTCTTTTTATTTAACAAGTACGAAAGAGAAAAACTACAACGGCTCTTACAAGAGCAACTCTTGAAAGATCAAGCTTTCAAAGATAGCATCAAGGAAAAAATCCAAGAGACCGACAATATCAACGATGTCATCCATGCAATCAACAAGGACTATCGATTGGGGCTCCTACTTGCTAAAGAAATCACTGAAAAATTAAAATAAAGCGTAAAAGAGAGAGTGGGACAGAAATCTGTAATTCGTTAGAATTCGATTTCGTCGTCCCACCTCCGCACAGTTGAGTAGGGCTGTAAAAGCTGATGAAATCAGCGTAGTAGAGCCCACTCAACCACTGCGTCTTGCTCGACAATCCAAAAACAATTAAGAGGCTAGGACTTTTGTCCCAGCCTCTCTTTATTTTAAAGATGATACAAATCTTCTACAATAGCGGCTACTTTTTTAATATCTCCCAACATCCCCCGCATTTCAAAATCGGCTAACATAGGGAAACCAAAGCGTTGGCTGTATTGCTTAGCGGTTAAACAATATTGATTGTTAAAATTCCGATTGCCTGATCCAACCACTCCTAAGCACTTACTGGCATTGTCTCCATAAGCAATAAAATCCGCGACATCTGTCGTCAAAATTTCCACATCGCCATTGTCAACACCATTTCCACCCTCCAAATAGGTTGGCAAAAAAGTGATAAAAGGGTTGGTCATTTCAAAGAAGGGCTGGCCCTCTTTGACCAGGTCTTTCACATGCACTTTCTCGATTTCAAGTCCGGGATGAGCTTCCAGCAAATAGTCACTTAAGCGACGGACAAAACTCTCTGTATTTCCACTCAGACTAATATAAACAAAGGATACTTTCATCTTTTTTCTCCAATCAAGAAGCTCTCTTATCCTCTAAGAGAGCTCCCTTTAAACTTATCTATTATGCCCTAGCTTGAGCTTTTCTCAAACGCAAGGTTTTATACAAAACAATTCCAAGGAAGAGAAGGGATAAAGCAGTCAAGAGTAACAAAGCAATGGACGAAGATGCCAGATATCGTTGGCGAAGCGCTGAGTTTGAAAAACTAGCTAATAGTGGACGCCCTGCAAAATAATTATAGCAAGAGAAGGCTTGACTTAACAAAATCTGTCCCATATAAGTATAATGAGCTGTTAACAGATCCTGCTTCATAAAGAGGAAATAGAAAGTTGCCAGTAAGGCAATCAGAATCAAGGAAACAAATAAAAAGGTTAGTGGAGACTGATTGAGTTGGGCTGATTTCTCATAATATGTCACATAGTCAGCCTTGTCTTGAGCCGTTGTTAAACCAAGTTGTTTCGCAAAATCATCTGTCAGCTCAAAACTCTTTGAAGCTCCAAAGGTTGAGACAGCTGAAGTCAGGGTTCCAACCGTAGAGAAAAATAACAGGATATAAAGATAGATAGGTTTCTTTTTCATACAAACTCCTTTTCATTTCTTACACCCTATTATATCGCGATACAGATAGAAAGGCAAGCGCCTCAAAACCCTGGAGGCACTTGCCTGATCACTGATACGTTCAAATGAAATTCATTTGGAAAAGTAATGTGTGCAAAAGATGAAAAGCCATCGCAACTGTATCATTGGAATGATTAGAGATATAACGGAGTCCTATAAACTTTCATTCGAACACCACCAGTATACCTCATTCTCTTCTTCTTGTGTCATCCATTTCTATTCTGCTTCATTTCGACACGATTTGGTCTATAAAAGCCATTTCCTCTCCTTATCCAAAAACTATTCTGTTCTATTTCTCAACTATTTGGTCATCACTCCATCAAAAAAGCCAGAAGGACTTGCCTTCTGACTTTCTTTATTTAGATGAATGAACGAAAGAAACAAGAATTAATCTTCTTTTTTCTTGCGTGCAAGACCCAATCCAAGCAATCCAGCCATCGCACCTGCAAGAACAGCTGCAGTTGAGCTTTCTGTACCTGTATTTGGAAGCGCAGGTGTTTGTGGTTGCGCAGGTTGTACAGGCTGTTCCGGAACTTCAGGAGTTGGTTCGGTTGGAACCTCTGGAGTTGGTGGAACGATTGGTGTAGGTGGAACAATTGGTGTTGGTGGGTTGTATGGAGTTGGTGGAGTTGGAGGAACCGGTGTTGGTGGGGTTGGAATATCTGTTTCCGTTACCACTTTATTCTTATGCCATTTCACCTCAGCTGATTGAGGTCCCTCAGTTTTCGGAATTGTTTTGTATTTTGGTTGCTCAGGGGCTTTTGGTTCAATTGGAGAAACTGTAGAAACCGGTGCGACTGGGGTTGGTGGAGTCGGTTCTTTAATTTTTTCAATTTCCTCCTTCACCGGTTTAACTGGTGCCACTGGAGAAACCGGACTCAACGGAGTAGGCAATGTTGGTTTTACTTCATTTAATTTTGGCTCTACTGGGGCAACTGGAGAAACTGGAGCTGGCGGAATGACAAATGAACCTGGATTTTTTGGAAGACCAACATTTGAGTTGATTGCAAACCAATAAACCGTTGGTTGACCAGCCGCATTAGCTCCATTAGCCGTAAAGACTAGGTGACCATCAGACATCTTTAATCCCGCACCACCATAATAGAGATATGGAGAAGATGGATCATCCCAACCACGAAGAGTCGCTGATGATTCCCCATTAAAGACAGCACCATGTTCAATATATTGGTTATCTGTAGGGGAAGTTACTTCTTTAGTAGCCGCATCATAAGAAACACTTGAGTTTGGAATTTGAATGTATTTATTATTTCCAATATTTACAAACTCTTGGTGCTCCACATTTTCAAATTTCTTCTTAGGGGTAAAAGTAATTTGACCTGTAGTTGCATCTACTTTGTATGAACCAAGAACATCATCCTTACCTTCAAAAGTAAATTCTTCTGTACCAATAGAATGAACACTTCCTGAACCCGAAGCATTCACAGTTAACGCATCCGTTACTTCTTCCTTCTCAGGGGTAGTACCAGGAGCCCATTTACCTGTCTCGACTTCTACATAACCATATTTCTGTGTTACAATTTTGAGGGGATTATCTGCTGAAATGGAAACAGTTGCAGTACCGAAGTCTGCTTTTCCTGTTTTAACCTTCACTTCATTGTTTTCAATGCTCATGGATGAACCATCTGCATACGGATCCCAAGTGCCACGTACAGTGTTTCCATTTACATCCTTGGCTTCTACTGTGATAGCACGAGGTTTATCTCCACTATCTACATAAGAAGCACCTGTCCAGTGGTTGAGAGAGTTCAAAGCGACAATCGCATTATGTTGGGTCAAATCAAACTTATTGCCATCGCCATCATAGAATTCAACATCGACAGCAACTTTAACTGGTTTATTTTGGTCTGTTGAAGCACCGACTGTTAGTGTTACAGTTGGATCTGAGCTAACAGCTGCAATTCCTTTACCGTCATTTGATGGAAGACTCAAAATCTCATAGCGGTAAATCACGCGCTTGATTGGATGCATATCCGTATTTTCACGCATGCTGGACTGATTCAAGTTATCATAAGTAACGACAAATTTATCGCCTTCTTTCACTTGAATGTACTCAGTTTCATTATTGGTCCAAGGACTAGTCGCTACAATATCTGAAGCTTTCAATTCATTGGAATCATACTGATGCACATTGCTTTTATTCAAGCGTTCTTGAGCTTCACGAGTGAGGTAAGTACTGATGCCGTCAATGGTATGAATAGCACCACCTTCACGTTGGAAGGTCAAATCTTGAACAGTTTCAACATCTTTCAGCTCTTTGAAACCATTGTCAGTCATATATTTTTCATACGCTTCTTTAGCATTTTTGTATTGAGCCAAAGCGGTTTCAATACTTGCAAGTTTCGCTTGATAAAGTTTTGCATATTGTTCATTCACAGCATCATAACTTGATTTTGCTTTATCATAAGCTGCTTTTACAGCCACAAACTCAATTTCGTTTGCAGCGTACTTAGCTTTTGCTTCCTCAAATGCTTTCTTATCTTCCTCATACTGAGATTTATTATTTTTATATAAATTTTTTGCAGCTGTTAAATCTTTTGCTTTTTTTGTAAGTTCCTCAGTAGGTTTTCCGTCTTTGTCTTTTTCTACTTCTTTTTCTTCATCTTCTACAATCGTATCACTTTTTACAATTTTAACTTCTGCATCTTTGTAGATTGCTTTAATTTCTTCTTTGACTTTTTTAAATTTGTTTACTACTGTATCGTATTCATTATTTGCTTTAGCATAAGAAGTTGCAGCTGAATCATATGCTAATTTATCTTTTGCATATTGTTCTTGTGCTGTTTGATAATCTGAGACAGCTTTATTATATTCTTCTGTAGCTTTATTATATTTCGCCATTTCTGAATCATACTGTGTTTTTGCAATATCATAACTTGATTTTGCTACATCGTATGCTGTTTTAGTTGAATCATAACTAGTCTTGGCTGTTTCATATGATGTTTTCTTATCATTATAATTTTCAGCATCTACATCATATTTTGATTTTGCAGTTTCATATGCTGATTTATCTGCTTCATATTTAGCTTTCAGCGCAGCATATTCCGCCGAATCTGTCCCACCAGTAGATGTCGCAGCGTTATAAGCCTCTAGAGCAGTTTCGTATGCTGTCTTAGCTTCATTATATGCTGCTAGATCTTGTTGGTATTGTTTTTCAGCTACAGTATATTCTTTAGTTTGTTGATCGAATTTTTTCTCAGCAGCTGCTTGAGCAAGTTTATTTTTTTCAAACTCTGCTTTTTTAGATTCGTATGATTCTAATTCCTTATCATATTGAACTTTAGCTTCATTATACTGGGCAAGTGCTGCGTCATAAGAAGTTTTTGCAGTATTGTACGACGCTGTTGCATCCGCAAAACTCAACTTATTATCAGCATATTTTGCTGCATCTGTTTCATATTTAGCTTTACTAGTTTCATAAGTTGCTTTTGCAGCTTCGTATTGCTCCTTAACTAGTTTATAGGCATCAGAGTCTTTACTTGCAGTTGAAGTAGTAGCTGCTTTATATGCTGCTAAAGCTTCTTCATATGCTTTTTGGGATTCTGCGTAAGAAGCTTTTGCTTTTTCATATTCAGCTTTTTGAGCCTGATATGCCAATAAATCATTCTGGTATTCAGTATTAGCTTGATCGTAGTCAGCCTTTGCTTTAGCATTTTCAGCTTCTACTTGCTTTTGTTCAGCTAATTTTGCTTCATACTCAGCTTTGGCCTTTTTGTAGTTTTCAACGACTGTGTTGATTTCAGCTGTTTGGGCTTTGTTATCTGCTTCTGCTGCTACGATAGATGGTTGGACTTTTTCAGCTTCTTCTGTAACGGTCACACCTTCTGTAGCTGCATCAGCTTTTGCTTTTTCAAGTTCTGGTGATTCTACATAAGTAGTCGTAACTGTTTTATTTCCTTCTATCACAGTTGTAGATGTCAACTTAGAACTTGTTGCAACAGCTGCATCACTTGTTGCTGTATCCGTAGTAGTCGCTTCAGTTGCAGGCGCTGTTGCCTCATCTGCTTTCACTTCTGCTCCGTAGGTATTAACAGTAGCCAATCCAGCGATGGCCAATGAAACAACACCGACTGATAACTTACGAATTGAAAATTTTTCCTGCTTCGAAACATGTTCACGATAGCTTTTCATTTTCAAAACTCTCCTTTTTTGTTTAAAAAAATCTCACTGTAGAGGCAAAAATATGCTACTTCCAGTTAACTTCATTGTATCACAATCAACCATTTTTATATATTTGTCAATTTAATTTTTTATTTTACTTTAAATATATAACAACTTGAATCCCCAAACTTTCCTTGCCTTCCCCATCTTTAGTTGAAAATATATGCAAATGCCTGTGAAAAAATCCTTTATTTTCAAGGGTTTTTAAGACACTTTCTCTTTTTATAAATTTCACCGAAAGGCTTTTTAAAGGGAAGTATTTTTTTATACCAATAAATTAGATTTGAAGACTGAAATAAAAATTATGTAATTTTTTCCCTTTAGGGGTTGCAAAATTCAAAAAAACAACACTTTTTGCAGAGTGTCCATTCCCTAAACTAGCTCCATTTCTTCTCCCAAATGAGAAGTAATGAAAAAGACCAAGGTCTTATGGACCTTGGTCTAACAACTAATGATTAGTTTAAGTGCCAGATATCTTCATTGTACTGAGCGATCGTACGGTCAGATGAGAAGAATCCTGCTTTAGCAATGTTTACGATAACTTGATCCAACCATGCATCACGGTCTTCGTAATCAGCCAACATGCGTTCTTTGGTTACAATGTAGTCTTCCAAGTCAAGAAGAGTCATGAACCAGTCTTTGTTAATCAATTCCTTGTGAAGACGAGTCAAGCGTTCCTTGTTCCCAACTGCAAGAACGGCATCGCTGACGATGAAGTCTACCAATGGTTTGATGGCTTCACGTTCATAGAAATCTGCTGATTTGTATGCTGATTTGGCATAAAGATCGATAACAGTTTCTGAATCTTCACCGAAGATGTAGATGTTGTCACGTCCAACCAATTCAGCGATTTCCACGTTGGCTCCATCCATCGTACCAAGTGTCAATGCACCATTCAACATGAATTTCATGTTACCAGTACCTGAAGCTTCTTTCGAAGCAAGAGAGATTTGCTCAGAAATATCGCTAGCTGGGATCAAGTAGCTTGCAGCAGTTACGTTGTAGTTTTCTACCATAACAACTTGCAAGTGTGGAGCTACTGCTGGATCGTTTGCAATCACTTCAGACAAGCAAAGGATCAAGTGGATAATATCTTGTGCAATGGTGTAGGCAGGAGCTGCTTTACCACCAAAGAGAACAGTGATTGGGCGAGCAGGGATATTTCCAGCTTTGATGTCCAAGTATTTGTGGATCACATACAAAGCGTTCATTTGTTGACGTTTGTATTCGTGGAGACGTTTGATTTGGGTATCAAAGATAGAGTTAGGATTGATTTCCACACCTTGATGGTCTTTCAAGAAACGAGCCAATTTCCGTTTGTTGTGAGACTTGATGTTTTCCAATTTTGCTTTGACTGCATCTTTATCTTCATAAGAAAGAAGGTCTTCCAATTTAGATGCGTCATGGTGCCAGTCACGTCCGAGGATATCATCCAAGTAGTGTGACAAGGTTGGGTTGGCATGCATGAGCCAACGACGGAATGTGATACCGTTTGTTTTGTTGTTGAATTTTTCAGGGTAAATGTCGTAGAAGGCTTTCAACTCAGAATTCTTCAAGATTTCTGTGTGAAGTGCTGCTACCCCGTTTACGCTAAATCCATAGTGGATATCCATGTGCGCCATGTGTACGCGATCATTCTCATCGATGATTTGAACAGCTGGATCTTTGTATTCAGCGCGAACACGGCGGTCCAATTCTTCAATGATTGGAACCAAGTGAGGAACCACTTCTTGCAAGAATTCAAGTGGCCATTTTTCAAGGGCTTCTGCAAGGATTGTGTGGTTAGTGTAAGCCGTCATGCTACGAACGATAGAGATGGCTTCATCCATTCCAATACCACGTTCTGTCAAAAGACGGATCAATTCAGGGATGACCATTGATGGGTGAGTATCGTTGATTTGGACAACAGCATAGTCAGCAAGGTCATGCAAGTTGCTTCCTTTTTCGATGGCTTCGTCGATGATCAATTGTGCACCGTTTGATACCATGAAGTATTGTTGGAAGATACGGAGCAATTCCCCTTGACGGTTACTATCATCTGGGTACAAGAAGAGGGTCAAGTTGCGAGCGATATCTGTCTTATCAAAGTTAATACCATCTTCAATAATAGATGAATCAACTGAATCCAAGTCGAACAAACGCAAACGGTTCTTGGTATCGATCTTGTAACCAGGTACGTCGATATCATAAAGGGTAGAAGTCAATGTGAAGTGTGCAAATGGCACTTTGTAGCTACGACTTGAACGAACGAGCCAGCTTTGATCAGTCAACCATGCGTTTGGAATCGTTTCTTGTTGGTTGTTTTTAAATACTTGTTGGAACAAACCAAAGTGGTAGTTCAAACCAACCCCATCCCCTGTCAAACCAAGGCTTGAAATAGAGTCGATAAAGCAGGCTGCCAAACGTCCCAAACCACCGTTACCAAGTGATGGTTCCAATTCCACTTCTTCGACTTCGATCAAGTCTTTACCAGCATCTGACAATTCTTTTTTGACATCGTCGTAAAGACCCAAGTTGATCAAGTTATTAGACAAGAGTTTACCGATCAAGAACTCAGCTGAGATATAGTAAACTTTTTTCTTACCAGTATTTAATTTCTTTTGGGCACTTGCTTGCTTCGTGTAATTAAGCAAGGCAAGGTACAATTCTTCATTTGAACATTCAGCAATTGTTTTTTGATGATGATCAATCACATATTTTTGTAATGATTCCATGTTAGGAGTCTCCTTTGTTTCAACAATTTTTTAATAGGGGGAAAGATTATTTTTCTGCTTTCGTAACTTCTTTTTTCAAGTCTTTGTTTT
This sequence comes from Streptococcus sp. HMSC076C09, assembly GCF_001837905.1. Classification (NCBI taxonomy): domain Bacteria; kingdom Bacillati; phylum Bacillota; class Bacilli; order Lactobacillales; family Streptococcaceae; genus Streptococcus; species Streptococcus sp. HMSC076C09. The sequence continues at coordinate 78,420 of NZ_KV834647.1, read as the reverse complement.
CACGACGATAGATCGTAGTGAAATCAAGCAATTCTTGCTCGACAGCTGGAGTCAATTGATCCGCTGTCATTCGCCATGACCAGTTACCACCGAGAGTAGATGGGAAGTTCATCCGAGCTGAGCCATCTAACTCAAGCAAGTCTTGCATCGTAGCAATCGCCATGAAGCTGACGGAAGCAAAGACGGTGCGAAGCATAGCATGCGGTACAGATTCGTACTCTTTCCGGTTGGTATAACGAGCAAGATACTCACGAGTTGGATCGTCGATTTCATTGCGGTACCATCCAAGAACTGTGTTGTTATCATGTGTTCCAGTGTACATCACAGAGTTGTTTGGTGCCAAGTGAGGGCTATCGATACTTTCATCGTCAGGATTGAAGGCGAATTGAAGAATCTTCATTCCTGGGAAGCCAGTGCGTTCACGAAGTTCGATGACTCCGTCTGTCATGAAGCCAAGGTCCTCAGCGATGATGTTCAAATCACCGAGCTCTTCCTTCACGGCTGCAAAGAGTTTGTAGCCAGGACCTTTGACCCATTTACCTGGTGCTGCAGTTTCAGAACCAGCAGGGATTTCCCAGTATGATTCGAAACCACGGAAGTGGTCGATCCGAACGATGTCATAGATCTTGAAGCTTTCACGCAAGCGTTCAATCCACCATTGGTAGCCATCTTTGTCCATTGCTTCCCAGTCATAGATTGGGTTCCCCCAAAGTTGACCAGTTGCTGAGAACTCATCTGGCGGGCATCCTGCGATGCAAGTCGCTTTCCCGTTTTCATCTGTTTTGAAGAGATGAGGATTAGCCCACATGTCGCTTGAATCTTCCGCTACATAGATTGGCATATCTCCCACAATTTCAATGTGGTGGTCGTTGGCATAAGCTTTCAAGGCCAACCATTGTTGGAAGAAGAAGAATTGAGTTACACGATGGTAAGTCAATTTATCAGCCAATTCTTCACGGTATTTAGCCAAAGCTTTTGGCTCACGCGCACGAATAGCTGCATCTGGCCACTCTGTCCAAGCTTTCAAATCAAAGTATTCTTTAATAGCCATGTATTCTGCGAAGAGCTCCAACCAAGAAGCATTGGCTTCACAAAATTCTTGGAATTCTTTTTGATCACCTGATTTTAAGAAATTGGCAACTGCTTTTTCAAGCAAGGGACGACGTTGTTCGAAAACCTTTGCATAATCCACTTGAGTAGGATTTTGACCAAAGTCCACTCCTTTAAGGTCTGCTTCTGTCAACAAACCTTGCTCGATCAAAAGATCGAAATCAATAAAATGAGTGTTCCCAGCAAAAGCTGAGAAAGATTGGTATGGAGAATCTCCATAACTAGTTGTACCAAGCGGCAAGATTTGCCAGTAACGTTGCTTGGTCCGAACGAGGAAATCAACAAAATCATATGCTGATTGACCGAATGATCCGATCCCGTATTGTCCAGGAAGGGAAGAAATGTGCATCAAAACACCACTTTGACGTTTTTTCATGGGTTACCACCTTTTTTTATTTCTTTGAAGCCTGCGATTCGGTGCACGGTATGGGTATCGTTGCAGAGTCGTATCCAGCTCTCAAGCGGCTCTACTCTTTGTTAAAAATCGAACAGGCGCAACTCAGTTTACGCAATTTTTGCGAAAACGTTTGCGTACCATGTTATTATAAACTTTTTCCCTATTTTCTGCAAGGGATTTCTTAAAAACTTTTTTAACTTTTTTCAGAATGTCCTCACCCCCTTAGTGTATTCTTTCCTTTGGCTAATGTCAACAAATTTGATGCATTTTATAGAAGAAAGTTCGGAATTAAAATATTTTTAAAAAAATTGTTTAAAACTACTTGCAAACGTTTTCGCCTTGTGATATACTTAAGACGTTTTAGGAAAACGTTTGTCTAAAACGGTTTCTAATTATTATCTTTTTTTATTCTTTAGGAGGAATAAATCATGAAACGTACAATTTTACGTAGTGCTGCTGTACTTGGTACAGTTGGTTTTGCCGGCTTCTTACTTGCTGCTTGTAGCAATAACTCATCAGGTTCTTCTGAGGCAAGTAAAGAAATCAACGTCTATGTAGACAAAGGCTACAAATCTTATGTTGAAGAAGCTGCAAAAGCTTTTGAAAAAGAAAATGGCGTAAAAATTAACATCAAGACTGGTGATGCTCTTGGTGGATTGGATAACCTTTCTCTTGATAACCAATCTAAAAAAGCTCCAGACGTTATGATGGCACCATACGACCGTGTAGGTGGTCTTGGTAGCGATGGTCAATTGGCTGAAGTGACATTAAACAAAGATAGCCATACAGATAAAACAACTGAAGCTCTTGTAACAAACGGTGGTAAAGTTTACGGTGCACCTGCTGTCATCGAAACATTGGTTCTCTACTATAACAAAGATCTTGTAAGCGAAGCTCCAAAAACATTTGGTGATCTTGAAAATCTTGCAAAAGATAGCAAGTACGACTTCGCTAGCGAACCTGGTAAAACAACTGCCTTCTTAGCTGACTGGACAAACTTCTACTACACTTACGGTTTACTTTCAGGTAACGGCGGTTATGTGTTTGGTAAAGACGGTACAGATCCTAAAGATATTGGATTGAACAACCAAGGTTCTATCGATGGTATCGAATATGCAAAAACTTGGTATGCTAAATGGCCAAAAGGTTTGCAAGATACAAAAGCTGCTGCTAACTTCATCCAAACACAATTCCAAGAAGGTAAAACAGCTGCTATCATCGATGGTCCTTGGAAAGCTGCTTCATTGAAAGAAGCTAAAGTAAACTACGGTGTCGCAACGATTCCAACTCTTCCAAACGGAAAACAATACTCTGCCTTTGGTGGTGGTAAAGCTTGGGTTATCCCTGCAGGTGCGAAAAACCTTGATGGCGCTCAAAAATTCATTGACTTCTTGACAAGTACTGACCAACAAAAAGCTTTGTTTGACAAGACCAATGAAGTTCCTGCCAACACAGAAGCTCGTAAATATGCGGTTAGCAAAAACGATGAATTGACAACTGCCGTTGTTGATCAATTCAAGAATGCTCAACCAATGCCAAATATCTCAGAAATGAGTGCTGTTTGGGATCCAGCTGCTACTATGCTTTTCGATGCTGTAAGTGGTAAAAAATCTGCAAAAGCATCTGCTGACGATGCAGTGAAATTGATTAAAGAAACCATCGAACAAAAATTCGGTAGCAAATAAGACAGTTTTTAGGTGTGAGTAAGAGGTTGGAGACAAAGTCCCAACCTCTTATGTTCAATTTTCAAGCACAACTTACTGTCTGACTTGTCTTCTTGCTCTCTAGCAAGGACATTATAAGGAGATTTGAATGACTACAGAACAAAACCCTAAAAAGGCTATGTGGCTCTCTTTGATCCCGGGTCTTGGGCAAATTTATAACAAACAAAAAACCAAAGGCTATATTTTTCTTGCCGTAACCATTCTCTTTCTCGCCTATTTCCTAGGAATTGGAGCTGGAGAATTAGCGAAATTGGTTACACTTGGAACCGTCCGTGGACAAGATAATTCTCTCTTTATCTTGATTCGTGGCGCCTTCCACTTGATCATCACTGTTGTTTACTTCCTATTTTATGCCTTAAATATTAAGGATGCTGGAACAGTTGCTAAACGCATCAACAACGGGATTGCCGTTCCAAAAACCTTGAAAGAAATGGTTCAAGCCATCTATGAAAATGGCTTCCCATATTTATTGATTATTCCTTCATACATTGCTATGACATTTGCGATTATCTTCCCAGTTTTAGTAACTTTGATGATCGCCTTTACCAACTACGACTTCAAACATACCGCTCCAACAACCTTGCTTGATTGGATCGGGTTCCAAAACTTCACTAATATGTGGACCTTGAGTACCTTCCGCTCAGCCTTTACATCGGTTCTTGGCTGGACCTTGATTTGGGCCCTCGCAGCTTCTACTCTTCAAATCGTACTCGGTATCTTGACCGCTATTGTTGCAAACCAACCATTCGTAAAAGGAAAACGAATCTTTGGGGTTATCTTCTTGCTTCCTTGGGCTGTTCCAGCCTTCATCACTATCCTAACTTTCTCAAATATGTTTAACGATAGTGTCGGTGCTATCAATGCACAAGTTATCCCATTGTTTGCGAAGATCTTCCCATTCTTAGATGGCGTTTTGATTCCTTGGAAAACAGATCCTACCTGGACAAAAATTGCTTTGATTATGATGCAAGGTTGGCTCGGCTTCCCTTACATCTACGTCTTGACTTTAGGGATTCTTCAATCGATTCCAAACGATCTTTACGAAGCTGCTTATATTGATGGTGCCAACGGTTGGCAAAAATTCCGCAGCATCACTTTCCCAATGATTATGGCTGTTGCAGCTCCAACTTTGATCAGTCAATATACCTTCAACTTTAATAACTTCTCCATCATTTACTTGTTTAACGATGGGGGACCTGGTTCTGTCGGAGGAAACGCCGGATCTACAGATATCTTGATCTCATGGATCTACAAGTTGACAACCAATTCTTCTCCTCAATATTCAATGGCTGCAGCGGTAACCTTGATTATCTCTGTGATTGTGATCTCAATCTCTATGGTTGCCTTCAAGAAACTACATGCATTTGATATGGAGGATGTATAAAATGAAAAATTCAGTTCAATTTAAACGCCGCCTCAATCATTTCTTGACTTACCTGTACATGGTGGTTCTTTCAATCGTTATCATTTATCCATTGTTGATTACGGTTCTATCAGCCTTCAAATCAGGGAATGTCAGTGCCTTTACACTTGATTTTAGTGGCAATCTTAGTTTTGATAACTTCTCAAAACTTTTCTCTGAAACCCATTATGGCACTTGGTATATGAACACCTTGGTTATCGCCATTATCACCATGATTGTACAAACAAGTATCGTTACCTTCGCAGGTTACGCATACAGCCGTTACAATTTCTTGGCGCGTAAACAAAGTTTGGTCTTCTTCTTGATTATTCAAATGGTCCCAACCATGGCAGCCCTCACAGCCTTCTTCGTTATGGCTTTGATGCTGAATGCCTTGAACCAACCTTGGTTCTTGATCTTCCTTTATGTTGGTGGTGGTATTCCAATGAATGCCTGGTTGATGAAGGGATACTTTGATACTGTTCCAATTTCCCTCGATGAATCTGCGAAATTGGATGGAGCTGGACACTTCCGTCGCTTCTGGCAAATCGTCCTTCCTCTTGTTCGTCCAATGATTGCCGTTCAAGCACTTTGGGCTTTCATGGGGCCTTTCGGAGACTATATCTTGTCTAAATTCTTGCTTCGTGACGAAGTGAACTATACGGTAGCCGTTGGTCTTCAAACCTTTATCAGTGACCAAAAAAATCAAAAAATCGCCTTCTTTGCAGCCGGTGCTATTTTGATCGCGGTTCCAATCTGTATCTTATTCTTCTTCCTACAAAAGAACTTTGTTTCAGGCTTGACAGCTGGTGGAGATAAAGGATAAAATAGAATCTTATTTCAAGCACATTTTATTTTTAAGTTGAGGGTAGTATGGTGGATGCTTTACTACCCTTCGTTAAGAATAAAATCAATGCAAAGAGATTTCTCTTTGCATTTCTGATACTCTTATATTTAGAAAGGTCATCTTATGCCCTATCCTTTTAATTATTTCGCAAGTATCTTCAATTTCCGCTCTTCTTTTGCAAACCGCAAAAAACTGAGCTGGTTCCAAATGATTTTTACTTCTTTCTTTCTAATCTCTATCACACTATTACCTGTGGCTCTGCAAAATGCTCAACTCAAAACCTATCCTTTGACAACCTTTGTCAGCGATGTGTTTGATCCTTTATCAACAGACGTTATGAAAGATATCCAAGAACACGTCGTGATCAAAGACCAAGAGCTCACCTATACAGGGACTAACCCTGTACACAAGACTTCAAAAGGACAGGTTATCTTAGGCCAAGAGGCAAAGGCTAGTGAAGGCAAGGAGTTAACACTCCATTTTGATCGCAAACAATTGATTATCTCAAAAGAGAATAAAGAACTCGCTACAGTCTCATACCAGGCTATTAATCAAGAGAGCCTTCGGGATAAAAAAAGCTTCACTCAAGCTATCTCTAGCGATTGGTTTCGCGACAATCGACTCCCTGTCAGTCTCTTTCTCGTGATTTTCTCTGGCTTCTTATCGACAGTCAATTATTTGATTCTCATCGTAGGGGCATCTTTCTTCCTCTACTTGACACGAAAATCTCGACTCTTTTCACTACAAACTTTCAAGGAATGTTTCAATTGTATTCTGAATTGCTTGGGACTCCCTATTTTACTGAGTGTCTTCATCAGTTTACTATTCCATCAAGTATTTACTACGACGATCATGATCCAAAATGTCTTATTTGTACTCTATCTTGCTATGGTATTTTATAAGACCCACTTCCGTGATCCAGACTATCACCGCTAGGAGGTTTTCTCATGCGTGTTACCATCAAAGATGTGGCGAAACTCGCTGGCGTCGCGCCTTCAACTGTCACGCGCGTCATCCAAAACAAATCCACGATTAGTGATGAAACAAAAAAACGTGTCCGTGAGGCCATGGTCGAATTGGACTACCATCCCAATCTTAATGCTCGCAGCCTTGTCAGCCAATCTAGTCAAGTCATTGCTTTGGTCCTACCAATCGACAGTGACGTCTTCTACCAGAATCCTTTCTTCCCAACTGTTTTAAGAGGGATTACCCAGATCGCGTCAGACAATGATTATGCCATCCAAATCTGTACGGGGCAAAATGAAGAACGGCGGCTCGACAACCTCAAACAACTCATCTACGGAAATCGTGTAGATGGTTTGATTTTCCTTTATTCCAACCCGAATGATCCCCTCGTTGAATTTGCGATCAAAGACAAGTTCCCCTTCCTCATTCTCGGAAAGGCAGCTTCACCTTTTGTATCGCTAGTGGATAATGATAATATCAAGGCTGCATTTGATGCGACGGATTATTTCATTCAACAAAACTACCGAAAAATTGCTTTTATCGGGGGAAACAAAGAACTGTTCGTATCTCAAGACCGCTACGAAGGTTATAAAGAAGCCCTCCAAAAAGCAGGGATTCCTCTCGATGAAAAACTGGTTCATTTCTCATTTGGTTTTATGTTGGAAGACAATTCTTATCAAATGATGGAGAGCCTTCCCCTAGCAGAGTTAGATGCCATCATGACAACCGATATTCTCGTTGCTGAAGGGGTGCGCCAATACCTATTAGAACACCAGCTGACAATCCCGATTATTTCCTTTGATTCGATTAAGCCACGACTCGATATTGAAGCCTATATTGACATCAATGCAGTGGAACTCGGACGTGAGTCTGTTCGGACAATTCTACAAATTATCAAGGATCACAAAGAAGGAAAAACCGTTTGCTACCGTCAATTGATTGACCATACCATTACGAAACTCTAGGAGTCTTTATGTCTACATTTACTGCTTATTTAGATGACCAAGACCTCATTCGTATCCAAAAGGGAGAGGAGCATATCCTTCCTTTTTATTTGAAAACGAACCAAGGTCATCTTGCCTTAATCCCTGTCAAAACGTCAAGTGCAGCGACTGACACAGGAGACTATTTCTTAAGCCCTATTCCACTTGAACTCGGAGAAGAGTACACCATCTACGATGCTACTGGAAATTCTTCTATACTCCACTATCGAAACATCGTTCGCAAACCCATTTTCGATCAAACCTTCACCTATAGTGGAGAAGATTTAGGAAGTTTTTACACACCAAATCAGACGCAATTTAAATTCTGGGCACCGATTTCGCAAGATGTGAGTCTCCATATCGAAGATCAGATCTATCCGATGACACGTACAGAAAACGGTGTCTGGAAACTCTTGCTCAAAGGGGATTGGGAAGGAGCTGCCTACCACTATGAATTTCGTGTCAATGGCCTAGAACGTCGGATTCACGATCCCTATGCTCTATCCTCTTTGGCCAACTCTGGAGACAGCTTGGTCATCGACCGGAAGAAGATTACACGTCCTATCACACGTGCTGCTCGTCAATTAGACCCGACAGAAGCTATCATCTACGAGATGAGCGTTCGGGACTTCTCTGTCCAAAAAGAGGCCGGCTTTAAACACCCTGGTAAGTTTAAAGGGTTGACAGAATCGCCTCAACTCAATGGTCAGATCCTTGGATTTGATTACCTTCAAAAACTTGGCATTACCCATGTACAGTTACTTCCTGTCTATGATTTCGGTAGTGTTGATGAAGAGAATCAATGGAAAGCCTATAACTGGGGTTATGATCCTGTCCAATACAATGTTCCAGAAGGTAGTTATGCCAGTGACCCCAACGATCCTTATGCACGGATTTGGGAACTCCAAGATGCTATTGCAACCTATCACCAATCTAATCTTAGTGTTATCATGGATGTGGTCTACAATCACGTCTACCAGGCCGATGAGTATGCATTTGAACAAATCGTACCCGGTTATTTCTACCGCTATAATGCAGAAGGAGAGCGGACCAATGGAACCTTCTGTGGGAATGATGTCGCAAGTGAACGTTCCATGGTAAGACACTATATCAAGCAATCCCTCAAGCAATGGGTTTCCCTCTACGGCTTTGATGGTTTTCGCTTTGACTTGATGGGAATCTTAGACATTCAAACCATGACAGAGATTGCAGAGGAGCTCCGTGAAATCTATCCTAAAGTCTATCTCTATGGCGAAGGGTGGAAGATGGATACAGGCCTCTCTGAAGACCAGCTCGCTCACCAGTACAACTCAAAACGATTACCAGATTTTGGCTTTTTCAGTGATAATTTCCGGGATACGGTCAAGAGAACACTCTTAGCCGATCACCGTCGTGATAGTCAACATCCAGCCAATGATTTTTCTAATATCCTAACAGCAAATGTCGGGAAAGTAGGACCTGCTCATTTCATCCAACCTCAACAAGCCATTCAGTACGTCGAATGCCATGACAATGCAACTGTTTTTGATTATTTCCAACTTGAAAAAGAAGAGATTCGTCTAGAGGAGCGAAAAGCTCTCTCACGCCTCGCTCTTCATTTGGTATTATTATCCCAAGGTGTACCTTTTATCCATGCTGGTCAAGAATTTTACCGCACAAAAGAGCTCGAAGACAACACCTATAACATGCCAGATCATCTCAACCAATTGGACTGGACATCCCTTTCAAAATGCCAAGAAGAAATTGCTTTTCTTGAAGAATTGATTGCTTATCGGAAATCACAGCCACTCCTTCGTTTGAAAAAAGGGCAAGAGATTCGCGACTACTGTGATGTCAAATGGTTGTCTGATCATCATTTGATCTACACGATTGAGAAAGATCGTGAAAAAATAACGATTCTCGTCAATATCGGTGATCAAGAAAAGACCTATCAACATCCGAGCGATAGCCAGCTGTTATTTGCCTATCCTCATGCCAACCTCCAAGCGCCTATTCCTAAAGGAAAGGAACTTTCTATTCCTGCCCATAGTTGGCTCCTTCTCCACGAAACTGAATCAACAAAATAAAGGTCACCACAATGTGGTGACCTTTATTTTTATTCTTCTGTTTCCACAAAGCGTCCAATGATATGAACGTTTTCTGAAATGGTGATAAAAGCCTGAGGATCAGCTTTTTTCATAATATATTTGAATTCATTAAACTCTGCACGCGTAATAACTGTCAGCAGAACCGCTTTTTCCTGATGGTTATAGGTTCCTTCTGCATTGTGGATAATGGTTGCTCCACGATGCAATTTTTTATGGATCTTTTCAATAATGGCATCTGGCTGGCTCGTTACGATCATTGCCTGCATCCGTTTTTGCTTGGTAAAGACAGCATCCGTTACTCGACTCGATACGAAGATGGTAATCATAGAGTAAAGAGCATACTTCCAACCAAAGGTCAGACCAGCGATCAACATAATGGTCCCATTGACCAAAAAGGAGATACTGCCGACATTCTTTCCTGTCCGTTTTCGAATCGTCAAACTGACAATATCCGTTCCTCCACTGGAAATGTTGTTCCGAAGAGCAAAACCAATCCCTGTTCCCATGACAACCCCACCAAATAGGGCATTCATGATCGGATCGTTGGTCAACGTAATCACTGGCACGAACTGAATAAAGAGGGAACTCATCGAAACCGTAATAAAGGTAAAGATGGTAAATTTATGGCCAATTTGATACCAAGCCACAATCATCAAAGGGATATTGATGGCATAAAAGGTCAAGGAAACGGGAATCGTAAAGCCAATAAAGCGTTGGCTCAGAACAGATAAAATCTGAGCTAGCCCTGTTGCACCGCTGGAGTATACATGTCCTGGTTGAAAGAAGAAGTTGACGGCAATCGCTGATAGAAAACCATACAGCAAGGAAGCTGACACTTTTTCATCGTATTTCTCACGGGAGATGCTCTTCAGCACGCGCAATAATTTAATGTTATAAGCTAGTCGCCGCACATGATAGCGAAATAGCTTATGAAAGCGAATTTTTTTCATTTTCAATCCATCGATTAGAAGAAAAGGAAGATCTTAGAGCAACTGATTCCTAGACTTTCCCTTTTCTCTCTTGTCCTATTCTTGCTCTGCTAGTTCTACTTGAAGATTTAACTCATCCAATTGCTTTTCAGAAACGACAGAAGGAGCTTGTGTCATTGGATCTGTCGCCTTGTTATTCTTCGGAAAGGCAATGACTTCCCGAATATTATCTTCACCTGCAAGAAGCATCACGAAGCGGTCCAAACCAATCGCCAATCCTCCATGTGGTGGGAAACCATAATCCATTGCTTCCAACAAGAAACCAAATTGTTCATTGGCAGCTTCTTTTGTAAATCCAAGTGCCTTAAACATCCGTTCTTGTAAATCTTTATGATTAATCCGTAGGCTTCCTCCACCTAATTCATAGCCATTTAAGACGATATCATAGGCAATTGCTCGAACTTTTGAAAGATCTCCTTCCAATTCATGCTCTGTTTCAGCTTGTGGAAGTGTAAATGGATGGTGAGCAGACATATAACGGCCTTCTTCTTCAGACCATTCAAACATTGGCCAATCCACTACCCAAAGGAAGTTGTATTGATTGTTGTCAATCAAGTCAAGCTCTTTCGCAAGACGAACACGCAAAGCACCAAGCGTTGCATTGGCTACTTCAAGAGTATCTGCTACAAAGAGAACTAGATCTTTGTCTTCTAACTGTAAAGCAGCTGTCAAGTCACTTGTCAAGTCTGTCAAGAACTTCGCAACAGGACCGTTCAAAGTACCCTCAGCATATTTCACCCAAGCAAGACCTTTTGCACCGTATTGCTTCGCAACTTCTGTCAATTTATCGATGTCTTTACGAGAGTAATGATCCGCTGCACCTTTGACAACAATCGCCTTAACTGCTGGAGCTTCTGAGAAGACTTTGAAGTCTACACCCTTGACAAGCTCTGTCAAGTCTTGGAGCAACATTTCAAAACGTGTATCTGGTTTATCTGAACCATACAAGGCCATAGCGTCATCATAATTCATCCGTGGGAATGGGAGTGTTACTTCAATTCCCTTGGTTTCTTTCATGACACGTGCAATCAAGCCTTCTGTGATATCCTGGATTTCTTGATCACTCAAGAAAGAAGTTTCCAAGTCGACTTGTGTAAACTCAGGTTGACGGTCTCCCCGTAAATCCTCATCACGGAAACACTTCACGATTTGATAATAGCGGTCAAATCCAGCATTCATCAACAATTGTTTTGTAATCTGAGGACTTTGTGGAAGGGCATAGAAATGCCCCTTATTGACACGGGAAGGAACCAAATAGTCACGCGCTCCTTCTGGAGTTGACTTAGAAAGAAACGGTGTTTCCACATCAATAAATTCTAATTCATCCAAGTAATTGCGGATTGAATGGGTTACTTTTGCACGAAGTTTGAGGTTTTCCAACATCTCAGGACGACGAAGGTCTAAGTAGCGGTAACGAAGACGAGTATCATCATTGGCTTCAATACCGTCCTTGATTTCAAATGGTGTTGTTTTTGCGGTATTGAGAACCGTAATAGTTTCTACCTTGAGTTCTACTGCTCCTGTAGGCAAGTTTGGATTCGCTTGTTCACGAGCTTCCACAAGACCTGTCACTTCTACAACATAT
>NZ_KV834647.1:0-66230 GCF_001837905.1 Streptococcus sp. HMSC076C09 | reverse complement strand
TCACTTCTACAACATATTCACTGCGGATGCTTTCAGCTGTGGCCATCACTTCTGCACTAACTGTTTCTGGATTGATCACCAATTGCATGATTCCTTCGCGGTCGCGTAAATCAATAAAGATCAAACCACCCAAATCACGACGACGGCTAACCCATCCTTTCAAAGTAATATGAGTTCCAATGTGTTCTTCACGAACACGTCCAGCATACATTGAACGTTTCATTTCTAATTAATCTCCAAACTAATATTCTTCCTTCTATTTTACCATAAAGACCAGCAGAAAGTGGCCTTTAGCTCAACTTTTTCAGTTACCAACTTCTTTAGTTATCGTGGCCAACTTCTTCCTTCTTTTTGGGATCATCGTAGAGATTGGGGGCTATCACCTTCATTAAAGTCGCTGTCCCAAATCGCAAAACAGCTGCTGCTAATCCAAAAATAGGGGATAGGTAGCGGAAAAAGAAATCTCCCCTAAGTACATAAGTCATGCCACCCACAATAAAAAAGATGACAATCCCCTGAACGATTGCGTAAAACCAAATTTTTTTCACACTATTTCTCCTTTTCACATGCTAGCTGACTTATCCACTGTTTTTCATCACTTATCCACAAAAATGTGGATAACTTTTACCTATTTTCCCCTTAAAAGAGGAAGATTCATCAGCATCAGGACTTGTTTTCATCCATTTACAAGCAAGTTTCCCACAGCCTGTGGATAACTATCTTGCTTACTTGTGACTTTCCGTCCCTTTCCTCACAAATCAAGGAGCCAGGATTCGATCCTGCCCCCTTTGATCAAGCATTATTTAAATTCGTCTGGTGTTCCTTTATATTGGGCCCAATCTCTACTGAAGAAGCGATCATTTAGATGGTAAGTTGGTGCTTTTTCATCCTTTGTGACAAAGGGATTGACCGCTTTATCAAAGGCTAGCCAACCATTCCATCCCATATGAATCGTATCTTCCATAAAGTAGGGCTGATCACCATCTTTAGAAAAGTCTGCAATATTGGTGAATCCTTGACTTTCCAATTGGTAACGAATCTTTTGAACAGCCTGTTCATACTTTTCTTGGCTCAAGCCTGTGTATTTCATCCATTTGGCATTGACTGGAGGAATCACAAAGATGACATTGGTCCGAGATTTAGCAAACTGGTCTAGAACCAACTGCAAGTCATTGTACTCTGGAGATTGAACATAGGATTCGTTCTTTTGGAAACCTTTTAGTTTCTTCAACTTCATTTTTAAACGAGTATTGTAAAAATGATTGCTGATTCCAAGGTCGTTGTTATTGGTTTTGACTTTTGCTTCAGCCGTTGCAATTTCCTCCAATTTCTCATATGAGAATTGATCTGGCAAATCTTGTAGACGTTTTTTGACCTTCTTATCGTAATTCCCGTTTGTACGAGTAGCGAGATTGCTAAATAAGGCATCTTCGCGCTGAACAAGATGGGAAACAAGCTGGTTCAAAGACTGATCAAATCTTGAAATTTTCTTTCCTTGAGAAATGTTCGTCACAACACTTTGAAAGGCGACATTTGGATACTGTTGCAACAGGCGTTTCGCGGCATACTGGGATGCAGCATCCTGTTGGTGATTGGCAATAAAGCTATTCAACTGATCGCTATTAAAGAATTGTTGAAAGGCAGAGGAATCATAGCCCTTCTTGGTAAACCATTGCGGAGAAACCACATAAACAGCTGTATTGTCCTTAAGTTCTGGCAAAATCTGTTGCATTCCAAAATACTGGTTCAAAGAAGCCGCACCTCGTTCTCCTAAAAAGTAGGGTCTGTAATTACGGTCATATTTTTCAGCCAAAACTGCTGGATGCACCACATCAAAACGCAACCATTCACTTGAGCCGAAATAAGGAACAAATCGATGCTGTGGATCAGAAAGTGCTTCTTGCTTCTTTGTACGACTCTTGAAGCCTTCTGCATTCAGACTAACCGCAGCTTTTTTCTCTTCGGTATAGTTGTGCTTATGATTGATTGGATAAAAGAATAATAAAGCTGCTACCATGAGGAGCGCGCAAAATACGGGCCCTAAAATCAGCCATAAACGCTTAAGCATTCTGAAGCTCCGTTACACCTTCTACGATCTTGTTAGCAGTATTCCAATCATCGCGTCCAAATTCAGATACAGGAACACGGATGCCAAAGCGACTTTCCAATTCCACAATCAATTCGACTGTTCCCATACTATCAAGAACACCCGCATCAAAGAGATCCTCATCCATCATGTCTGAGACATCTTCCATAAACAATTCGTCAATAATTTCAATTACTTGTGATTTTACATCCATTTTTTATTCTCCTTTTATTTCACTTTTGGGAACCATTGCTGATCCAAGAATCCTGAGAAGATCAGGAAGGACAGCATCACTGTGTTAAAGGTGATAAAGATCCCTAAAGCTTTGGTCCAACGATTGTCCGGTATCGGATCCAATCCTTTTGCTTTTCTTTCTTTATTGATGGTCTTTTTCTTACGAATCCAGGCATCATTGATAACCATTCCAAGCCCATGGAAGAGCCCATAAGCAATATAGTACCAGGTCACCCCGTGCCAGAAGCCCATGACCAACATATTGATAATGTAGGCAACATTTGAGGTAGTAATCCGGCTCTTGAAGACTTTATTGCGCATCAGTACCATTACGAGACGCATAAAGACAAAATCACGGAACCAGAAAGATAAACTCATATGCCAGCGATTCCAGAATTCCTTTAAATCACGTGATTTAAAAGGACGGTCAAAGTTGATGGGACTTTTAATCCCCATCAAATTGGAAGCCGCTAAAGCAAACATGGAATACCCTGCAAAGTCAAAGAAAAGGTCAAAACCATAAACATACATGACTCCCAGCGTTCCGATGTTGAAGAATCCACCTTGAGACAAGGCATAGGTCTGCACATGACCTAACAATAAGTGGCCAAAAATATGAGCTAGAATAAATTTATAAAGGAAGCCATACATGATGTACTTAACAGCTTGCTCCAACATATCCAATAATTCTTCGCGCTCAGGAATGGCTTTATAATCCTCATTAAAACGCTTGAAACGATCAATCGGCCCACTTGAGAAGGTTGGCATAAAGAGCATAAAACGTAAGAATTCCCAGAGCGTGAATTCTTTCAAGACACCATCTCGCATTTCGATGATCATTCCGACAGCTCGGAAGGTCAAATAAGAAATCCCTAAAAATCCAAACAAGGATTGGTGTCCATTCTTGATCGCTGGCTCCACCTTAACAAAGATCAGGGGCAAGACAGACAAGAAGGAATGAAGATAGAAAATCCACTTGTTGTCCGCTTTCTGACGATAGATTTTGTAGGAATACACAATCAAGATTTGCCAGACTACGTAAAAGAGCAGGGCATAAATTTGCTTGAGATTCGAACCTGTCAGCATCAAAATGATAAAGATCAGACTCACCAGTCCTTCATAGACCGGAAATCTCTTTTTGAAAAAGAGGCCCACAAAGATCGGCAAAAAAGCTAGAATGAGGTAGACAAAATAGATCGGTGTTCCATAGTGTTCTAAATGAGGGAGCTGTTTCAAAAACTCGATCATCGGTTATTAACCTCGCTAATCAACCCTTTGATGTCGATTTTCCCGTTTGGTGTTAATGGCAGGCTATCACGATAGAGGAATTTTGAAGGCATCATATAAGACATCATGATGTTTTCTAAATCTTCCTTGATGGCTTTTGTGATATCAATTTCGCGCTCAAATTGTTCTTTGACGCCCTCTTTTAAGATGACATAGGCCAAGAGATTTTGGACCTTGTGATCCTTATTATAACGCGGTACTGCGACTGCTGAATCAATATACTTCGATTTGTTCAAGTTTTGAGAGACATCCTCTAGCTCGATCCGATAACCGTTAAATTTGATTTGGAAGTCCATCCGACCACCATAGAGAAGAAGGCCTTCATCCGTCATGGTTCCGACATCTCCCGTATGATAGGCTGGAAGACCTTCAAATTCGAAGAAGGCTTCTGCTGTTTTCTCTGGATTATTCATATAACCTTTTGAAACGGCTGGTCCAGACACGATGATTTCCCCTTGCTCACCATTTGGCAATTTGTTGCCTGCCTCATCAATGATGAAGGTTGGAGAATCTTCTTTGGTATAACCAATTGGCAGACGTTTCAAAGTAGCTAACATCTCATCTGTGATTGCTACTGCCGACAAAGCTACAGTTGCTTCCGTTGGGCCGTAGGCATTGATGATGCGTGCATTTGGGAAACGCTCGCGCAATTTCTGAGCCGTTTTAACGGTCAACTCTTCCCCATCAAAGTAGAAATGAGTGATACCTGGCATCTTTTCAGCATTGAAATCTTCAGACAGCATAGCCATATCTGCAAAAGATGGTGTTGAAGTCCAGATAGCAATCGGAAGAGAAAAGATCGTCGCAAAGAGTTGTTTGAAGTCTTGAGTGATAGCTGATGGAAGAGCAAAAAGCGTTCCTCCAAGAGCTAAGGTCGGTGCCCAGTACATGACAGACAAGTCAAAAGAATAGGGCGGTTGCGCCAACATTTGCGGACGCTCTGGCGTTGCAAATTCCTTGTCCGTAATCATCCAGTTGGTAAAGCTGAGCAAGTTATCGTGCGAAATTTGCACCCCTTTTGGTTTCCCGGTTGTCCCTGAGGTAAAGATGATGTAGTAGTTATCATCCCCTTTGACCGGATGTTGCAAGTCATAGGCATGCTGAGCCGCATAAGCTTCACGCACTTGCTCCAAGGACATGATTGGAGCAGCTGGGTTTTCAATTGGGAACTCATTGATGGCGATAATCAAGCTTGGCTCTGCTACTTCAACAATGGCAGACACGCGCTCCAAGGCAGAGTGGCTATCAATTGGGATATAGGCATGGCCAGATTTTGTCAAGGCTACAAAGGTTGCTAACATTTCATATTCTTGTCCACCAAAGACCACTACAGGTGACTTTTCGGGAAGTCCCATTTGGTCAATATGAGCAGCCAAGCTATCTGAATCAGCCTTCAATTGGCCATAGGTATGCTCCTCACCAAGGACATTGTAAACCGGATAGTCTGGTTGTAGTTGCGCATAACGTTCAATTGTCTCGATCATATCAGTAATTGGTTGGTTTGACACGGCTAGGAGTCTCCTTTTCTAAAATTCGTTGTAGATAAAGCCACCCTGACCTTGACCAAGGTAACTAAAGAAATAAAGTAGGGCTAGGAAAATGGCGAAATACAAGACCGTCTGCCCGATAAATTTATAAAGTGTTTTATGTTTCATAAGTTTCACTCTTCATTTTGATTGTTACTCACTATTTTACCATTTTTTATACCAAGTAAGCAATTTTAAACATAGTGAGAATGTCGTAGAAAACGTTATCATTTCAGATCATTCAAGTCGTTTAACGAAAGCATTTTTCTTTAATCAGTTTTCTGGTTGAAATCCTATTCTATTTCACAGTCCCCTGATGAATCAACTCCAGACACTTGTCCAGATCCACATCTCTCTCGAAATGGCTAGGTGTCCAAGGAATCTCTATATCGGGTAGAACACCTTGATCCGTCATTCCTTTACCTTGATCTACGCATAGACAACGAGAAGTAGGAAACATCAATTGATAATCGCCATAATCAACGGTACAACAATTGGAATAGTCTAAAATTCCGAGAGTCGGTCTACCTACCACCGTTACCTTCTTAAACTGCTTCATCATCTGAACAAAGTTATCGCCAGAAGAACCGCAATAGATATCTGATAAGACAAAGATCCGTTCAGGATAGTGGCCACCTTTAACCTCTGGGAAGAATTCCTCACTTTCTTGCTTATACGGTACATAGCCTTTCCCCCGATGGTGGATCAAATTCTCTTTCATATCTTCAAGTAGCTTAACTGTTTCGGGACTAATTTCTTCCTGTTGCATCCAGTCCTCAAAGTCTTTCAAGCGCAGATCAACATTACGTTCCGTATAGAGAATTTCCATGCCATCATCATCCCAGTCAAGCGAATCATAGCCCTGATCCTTCTCTAAGCCTAGATGTAACAGAGGAAGATATAGAGAATCCGTCCCTCCACTGTTACGTCGAACATCAATGAGAAGAAACTTGACTTCCGTCATCATCGGTAAACACTCTTGATATACCCGACTAATGGCTCCTTCATCCATAAAGTTATCCAGACGAAGATAAAGAATCTCATCATCTAATCGTTTCCAAAAAATCTGATCCTGGATCGGTTCTCGACTGGGTACTACTTTAATGGTCTTTTCTTTCCCTTCTCGAAGCAGGGTGACACTCGTTGACTGAGAGACCAAATCTGCCCATTCTCGGTAGTGTCTTTCAGGGGTCTTGCTGATAAAATAGGCTTTATGAAGAGAAGCTATCTGATCCAATTCACTCCCATCCAGAGCTAGGATCTGATCTCCTACTTGAAGACCCGTATCTTCATTAGCTTCCTCAACATACAGTTTCTGTCCATTTATTCTCAAAAGGAACCCTTTTTGACTGGCCTTTTTATCTCGAAAAGAAACATGCCCGATCACCCCAAAACTAGCTAGGTAAGCCTTAACTTGATAGAGAAAGGCATCATCTGTCATATCATCTGTAATGTTTTCTCGAAAAGGCTCTGGATCGCATCCTTTTCGATCCTTGCTGGTAGATGAATCATGGGTCATAATGGAGACGACATCTTCAAAAATAGCAGTCTTTTTCATAAAGGATTCCTTCAATTTTTTAGAAACAGTATACCACTTTTTCTTAAAAAGTTCTTAAAACCCTAAAAAACTATCCTAAAGTAGGATAGCCGTTATAGATTCTTTCTTTTCTTTGCTTTCTTTGTCAGAGCGACATCACAATTTTCAATCTTGTTAATCAATAGATTGGCAAGGGCAAAATCATCGATGTTCGATTTCATATTTACCTCGTAGTTCAAGGTCAGTTGTTCTCCAGCTTGGGCCGTTGTGACAGAAATAAAGTCAATTTCTGAACAACTTTGGTCCAACAACTGGCTGATTTGTTCTGCAACAGAATCTTGTTTTGAGACGGTAATAGTCAAATGGCGGCGCCGTTGATGGTCTGCCTTATTCTGTTTGTTCTCCAATACCAGCCACACCCCTAGTAAAGAGAGGGTTGTTAAAATGGCCAATAAAAGATAGCCAGATCCAGCTGCCAGTCCTATAATCATAGCTAAGAAAATGGCAATCAACTCTCTAGAACCACTCGTAGCCGAACGAAAACGGATCAAACTAAAGGTCCCTGCCACTGCAATCGAGGTTCCCAAACTTCCATTGACCAAAAAGATCACTAAGGTCATCATACAAGGAAGCAAGGTCAAACTAATGACAAACTCTCGAGTGTAAAGTGTTCGGTATTTATAGGTCCAAGATAGGGCCATCCCTAGAAAGAGGCTGACCAAAAGGGCCAACAGTAAGCGCAAGGGATCCACCGTTGCTGTGGCATTATTAAAAATAGAATCAAATAGATTAGACATAGGCAGCACCTACCGTTTCTTGAACTGGTCTTGGGGCATAATCCAAGCCTTGTGATTTATGATAAGCACAGCTATATTTTGAAAATTTCTGCTTGACCAAACCATACTTCTCTAAAATATCCTTTAACCATTGAGGTTCTTGGCCAGGAGCCTTAATTTCCATGATCACGAAGTCATCCTCTAGTAGAGGTTCTCCTTTCTTCCCATCAAAAAGGCTAACAGCCTGATCTCGAAAAACTAGGTTTTGATCGATTGTCACGCGAATCTTCTGATAAGGATAACCCTGAATGGATTTCTTTTCTTTGAGAGACAAGCGATCGTAATAAATGAACATCCGTGGTTCCAATCGATGACCATAACGTTTGCGCAATCTCTGAATCTCTTGCACTAAGTCTGGATCTTGTATCTGATGATCTACTTTCCCATCTGTCATCAAGTTGATAATGGCTTGTGAAGTGGCGACTAGGCGGAATTTATGGCCAATTCCTTCTTCATCTTTTGACTTCACCTCTAGAAACACTGGACTGTCTGCTTGAGGTTTTTCTATATAAGTCCGCATCCGAATTTTTTCACGGCGGTGTTGTTTGGCAAGAGCATCTTGAATGACATCAAAATTTTCTGTATCAAAATAAATGTTTGAAATGGTTGAGGTTGGGTAATCATCTTCTACGACGTATTCTTTTAAGTCTTTGATCAAGTCCTTCACGTCATCTTTTGCGACGATATATTTTGTTTCGATTCGTTTGAAACTTGTCTCAATTGTTTTTTTCATGTTTCTTCTCCTTTAAGGGGGCTATTGTTTCTAAACTTCAGTAAGTATGAATACGACTTACGTGCTTTCTAGTTTAATGGGACTTTCTTAACTGGTCATTAAGCCAAACTTAAAGAAAACTAAAGTTAAGGTTCCTTTCAGAAAAACTTTAGGAAACTTTCAGCTAGCAACTTTAGACTAGGAGCATATCAATTGAACAAGAGGAAAAGCTCATGAAATCAAACAAATGGAAATTTTTATTAACGGGGGCCGCAACCCTCACCTTACTGACAGCTTGCACCCAGGCGTCATCACAATCAGCTACAAAAAGCAATACTGCACAAACAACCACTACTTCTACTTCAAAAAATAAAACAAACAATTCCAACTATTTTACAGATAAGGACAAGGACAGCTCTTATGATGAAAGCAAAGCCTCTACTGTAAAACTGTCTGGATCTTCTGCAAGTGTATCAGGTGACGGCGTTGCTGTATCTGGATCAACTGTGACCATCTCAAAGGCCGGAACCTATGTCATCTCTGGTGAATCCGATGGAGTTCAAATCAAGGTCGAAGCAGGTGACTCAGATGATGTTCACATCGTCTTGAAAGGCGTTACCATGACCAACACCAACGCGCCAATTTCTGCTACGAAAGCAGGTCATGTCTACCTGACTCTAGCAGATGGCACGACCAATACCTTGTCTGATTCAAGTTCAAACAATGATGAAGATGCCGATGCGGTGATCTTCTCTAAAGGCGACCTCACCATCAATGGTTCAGGTACGCTCAACATTGACGCTAAGAAGAACAACGGTATCAAAGCCAATGACACTCTCCATATCACAGGTGGAACCTATAAGATAACGGCTGTAGGAGATGCCTTCAACGTCAATGACGAACTCAATATCACTGGTACGACCATGACCATCGATGCAGATGAAGATGCCGTCAAGGTGGATAATGATGAAGATACTTCGGTCGGAACCATGTACCTTTCAGATAACAAAATGACCATCACTGCAGGAGACGATGGCATCCATGCTTCTGGAGATCTGATCATCGATAGCGGAACCTATGAGGTGACAGAGTCTGTCGAAGGTCTCGAAGGAAAATCGATCACCATCAACGGTGGTGATATCACCATCTATGCAACCGATGATGGTGTCAATGCAGCCAATGCTAATGCCAACCAAGATGAAATTTTCTTCACTATGAATGGTGGAACCCTCAACGTTGAAGTTGGCCAAGGCGATACCGATCCAATTGATTCGAATGGAAATATCACTGTTACCGGAGGAACCATTAAATTAACGGGTCAATCTGGATTCGACTTTGATGGAACAGCTACCTACACTGGCGGAGACATCTATATCAACGGTGAAAAACAAACGGAAATTGTCAACTCCATGCCTGGAGGCGGTGGTGCTCCCGGAGGTGGCGGACCTCAAGGCGGTGGACCTGGAGGCGGGCATCAATAATAACAAACAAAGGCAGGATTTCTTCCTGACCTTTTTTTGTTGCCTTTTTTATGATAGAATAGAAATTCAATCAGCTTATCGAAAGGAACATGATGAAAAAACAGACACTCCCTCTTTTCTTCACACTCTTGCTGTCTCTTCTTTTTCTATCAGCCTGTGTGCCGGACCTTAAGATCAACTTTAAAAAAGTACCCACTGCTACCAGCTCAAAAAAGAAAACCTTTAAAAAAAGTAGCTCGAGTCGTTCTAGCCTCCCGAGTCGCTCAACCAGTTCAAATAGCTCAAGCAACTCCTCTAGCTCTCCCTCAACTACTACGGAAACCTCTTCTGACATCGTCACGACCGAAGGACTCCCTAAAAATGCTCAAGAAGCTCCAAAAGATAAGATTTATGCGACAGGAAACCTAAAAGTAGCCTACTCTAGAAATGACGATAAAATTTTTGCACAGACGCCGGATTATGAAGGATATACCACCGCTCTTGTCCAAACAATTCTTGGAAATCCAGAGAAACAAATAACAGACCCTGCTTATATTGCCGAATCTTTTGAAAATACCGAATTAGAAAATATTAAAGGGCTCTACCACGAGGGAAAAATCACAGGGGAACAAGCTCACGCCTTTTTGATGGGAGCTGTTGATCTCAAACAAGCTTCTAAATTCGGAGTAAACTACACCATTTACACCTATAAAAACAACACTATCCAACTGGTCTTTGAAAACGACCAACTTCTCTATATTACTCCAAATCCTGATGTCGTCTTCTTTAAATAATTTACATTCTCGCTTAGACAAGCGAGAATTTTTGTTTCACATGAAACAAAAAACTCCCAACACATTCTGTTGGGAGTTCCCGAAGATTAGTCCTCTTCATATTGTTTTGGATTATAGAACCACATTCCTAGCCCTGCAAAAAGAGCAATAGTCATCAGAAGGAAGGCCACTTGATTTCCAATTTCTCCTGTCATCGAAATCGTTTGACGAAGACCAGAAACGGTATAGCTCATTGGCAAGAATGGATGAATGGCTTGGAAAAAGCCATTTGTCAAAGCAAGAGGATAGGTTCCTGCACTAGAAGCCAATTGCAAGAGCAAGAGGATCAAGGAAAGGAAAGCACCGATCTTTCTTTGCCATGTTGTCAAAGCAGTCACGATAGACATGAAGGCCACACTACCAATCACACAAAGGAAGAGAGTAGCCATCTCATGATTAGCTGATAAACCAATCAAGTGAACGGCACCATAGACCAAGACTCCTGCAATCACCGCAATCGTTCCGTTGACCTCAAAGCGAGATTTAAACCATGCCCAGCGACTTTCAGGATGACGACCGGATGGCAATTTTGCAAAGATCATATTGGTTGACAAGGCACAAACAAAGAGTGCTACAGAGATCATATAAGGAGCCATTCCGACACCATTCACCGGGACATTGTCACGGTCTGTTTTAGACAAAGTGACAGGATCTGCTAAGGTTTTAGCGTTTTCTTTTTCAGTTGTAGCCACATTCAATTGTCCCTTAGCATCGTTTAATCCTTGACTCAAGGTTTGGCTTCCTGTTGCTAATTCACCTAAACCATTTGTCAATGTTTGGCCACCTGCTGCTAATTTGCTGGACCCATCTGAGATTTGATTTGCACCGTCGGCTAGTTTATCAGCACCAGTCACCAATTGACCTGATTTTTCTGTCAACTGATTGACACCAGTGACAAGTTTGTTGACACCACCTGCCAACTCTGGAGTTTTGCTGTTCAATTGTCCTACACCGTCAGCTAATTTTCCAGCACCGGCAACCAATTCACCCGACTTACCTGTTAATTGAGTCGCTCCTGAAGCCAGTTGATTCATGCCTGATGTCAAGGCAGGCATCTTCCCATTTAACTCACCTAGACCAGAAGCTAATTGATTGCTTCCTGCAAGTAATTCTGATGATTTACTATCTAGTTGGCCAACACCTGCTGCTAACTGACTAGCACCATCCGTTAAAGTGCTACTATTGGTCTGAAGTTGGGTTGCTCCATTAGCGATTTTATCGACACCTGCTGTATAAGCGTCGATCCCCTGACTGATGGTTTGACTAGCTGGTAACAATTGTCCACTAACTGCGGATTGGATCTTAGACAAACCACTTGACAAGTCTGTCAAGGTAGAAGAAGCTGTCGGTAAAACTTGATTGGCTGCCGTTTGCAGTTGTGTCAAGCTATTTCCTGTATTCAAACTACCTTGGATCGTTTGAATCGTAGTCAAGATCCCTTGAGCCGCCGTTTCACTCGAGCTTGGGCTCGATGAGATCGCCGCATTGATTTCCGCTTGTTGGTCAGCTGTCATTGCTTGATAGGCTGCTGTCCCTTGTACACTTGCAAGGGCATTTGCACGATCCGCTTGGGCTGAAGCAAGGATTGATTGAGCTGAATTCGCAATACTCGTCAATCCAGACGAAAGTTGACTGGTATCTACTGAAGCATTTTGAATCGCTGCATTTAATTGGTTTAAACCAGCTGCCAATTGATCAATCTGAGCAGATTGACTTGTAGAAGCTTGTAGCTGGCTTGATAATGTTTGAATACCTGATTCTAATTGTGAAACCCCATTTCGAAGGGTAGCAGATTGACTACTTAATTGACCCGCTCCTTCTGATAAAGTAGCGACTCCATTTGTATAGGTTGCTAAACCATTTGAAAAGTTAGATAGGCCTGAATTCAATTGACGCACGCCATTGGTATAATTCCCAAGACCATCATTGAGGGTCCCCATACCACTGGTTAATTGACCAACTCCTGAAGCTAACTGAGGGGTTTGACTCGCCATTTGATTGAGACCATTTCCTAATCGATCCACTCCGGTAGCGTAAGCCATCAAGCCTGTATTAAAAGTACCAAACCCATTATTTAATTGATTGACGCCAGATACCAAGTTTGGAAGTTGACCAGCCATTTGATTGAGACCATTTCCTAATTGACCAACACCATCTGTATAGGCTGCTAGACCCGTACGAAGAGTAGTCGCACCATCTGAAAATGCTAAGCTTGAACGAGCCAATGTATTCAAATTAGTAGACAGTGTTTGACCACCATCTTCCAATTTACTTGCACCATCTGCTAATTTAGCACTTCCATCTGCCGCTGTCCCCATACCAGATTTAAGCGATCCCATTTTGGAAAATAAAGCTGTTGTATACGTATTGGTCACTTTTTCGGCCACTGACTGCTTCATCTTTGTCATCGCAGTGTCGCTCATTTTTCCTGCGATAAAACTATGACCACTGGACGTTTGGTAATCAATGGTCATCTGTTCTGGATGATTGGTTAAGATAGAGCTAGCTTTCTTTGAAAGATCCTCAGGCAGGGTTACAATCATATAATAATCGCCATTTTTAAGACCATCTTTCGCAGCTTTCTCATCTACAAAATGAAAATCAAGTGAGTCATTGTCCTTCAAATTGGACACCATGTCTTTTCCGATTTCCATCTTTTGTCCATTATATGTAGCAGATTGATCCTTATTGACAACCGCTACAGGAAGATCCGAAACTTGGCCATATGGATCCCACATGGAAGATAGAAAAATAATATTATAAAGAGCTGGAATCAAAGCAACCCCAATCATGACAATGATAAATGTTGGCTTTTTAAGAATAGCCTTCCATTCTTTCATCATATTTTTTGTCTCCTTTTTATACACATTGTCTAAATTTCTGATATAATAGATTATACAGTTTCTAGAAATTTTCACAAGTAGGAAATCTTTATTTTTAGACACTGTGTATAATTTTGTGCAAAAAGGATTAACAGATGACTGAGAGCAATAAACGATTAAAAACAAAACGAAATATCGAGGAGGCGATGGTTCGACTACTAGAAAAGGAATCATTCGACCAAATCACAACGGTTGAGTTAGCACAAGAATCCGGCATTAGTCGCTCTAGCTTTTATACCCACTATCGAGACAAGTACGATATGATCGAGCGCTACCAACAAGCACTCTTTCACAAGCTTGAATATATCTTTGACAAACACCAAGACGACAAGCGCCAAGCGATTACAGAAGTGTTCGAATTCCTAACCAAGGAGCCACTCTTTGCAGTTCTTCTGACAGAGAATGGAACCAAAGAGATCCAAACCTTCTTACGACATAAATTACAGATTCTTCTGGTTGATAGTTTGCAAGAGCGCTATAGTCATAAATCATTAACAGATATTGAAAGAGTCTACAGTTCTGTCTATCTGACCAATGCCTTCTTCGGAGTCTGTCAGATGTGGGTTTCGCGCGGAAAAAAAGAAAGTCCTCAACAAATGGCTGAATTTTTAATGAAAATGTTACGGTAACAGTCTCTCCTGATCGATCTAGATCAGGAGTTTTTTTATTAGCAGGTTTAGGTTTTAAGAAAACAAAAAGGGGAGCAAAGCCAGAAATCAACCCTTTAAGACAAAACAAAAAGCCCACTGTAGTAGGCTTTCTGCAAAGTATATCTTAAAATTAAAGCATTTTGTTGTAGAATTCAACGACAAGTGCTTCGTTGATTTCTGGGTTGATTTCATCGCGTTCTGGAAGGCGAGTCAATGAACCTTCAAGTTTGTCAGCATCGAATGATACGAATGCTGGACGTCCAACTGTAGCTTCAACAGCTTCAAGGATAGCTGGAACCTTAGCTGATTTTTCGCGAACTGAGATCACTTGACCTGGAGTTACGCGGTATGAAGGGATATCAACGCGTTTTCCGTCAACAAGGATGTGACCGTGGTTAACGAATTGACGAGCTTGACGACGAGTAGTCGCAAGTCCAAGACGGTAAACAACGTTATCCAAACGACGTTCCAAAAGAAGCATGAAGTTGAAACCGACAGTTCCTTCTTTAACTTTAGTAGCTTGTACGAACAAGTTACGGAATTGTTTTTCACCAAGTCCGTAAGAGAAACGAAGTTTTTGTTTTTCAGCTAATTGCAAACCGTATTCTGACAATTTTGAACGGTTGTTTGGTCCGTGTTGACCTGGTACGTAGTTACGACGTGCCAATTCTTTACCTGTACCTGTAAGTGACAAGCCAAGACGGCGAGATTGTTTCCAAGATGGTCCTGTATAACGTGACATTTGAAATGTCCTCCTATAAAAATAATTTTTGTAGGAAATAACGTTTTAGACAAACCTGATTCGTTCAGAAAGCCTTCGCCCAAACAGCAAAGGTTACTTTTCTAGCTGACTTCCTGTTGACGAGCTTCATTTTGTCCTGCTGTCATTTCGCACAAACTCTATTCTATCACGGAATAGAAACTTTGTAAAGTCCTTCAAAACAATTTCAATGAAATTCAGACAATAATTCTATGATTCGTTTTTTATATTGCAATTGTTGCCAGTCTCTATCCGTTGCTGGATCCCATTTTAAAGGAAGATCTGCAATAATTTCACCGGGATTATGATTCAAGATATAGATCCGGTCACTCAATGTCAAAGCTTCTTCGATACTATGAGTGATCACTAGAGTGGTGAGACCAAGACGTTCCTTGCTTTCTAGATACCAGTGATAAAGATCCTGCCTTGTCAATTCATCTAAGGCACTAAAAGCTTCATCTAATAGGAAGACAGAATGACCCAATAGATAAGTCCTTAATAGCGCCACCCGTTGCCGCATCCCCCCACTCAGCGCATTAGGATAAAGGTTGGCGATACTTCCCAATTTAAATTCATCTAACAATTTTAGAGCTGTAGATGTTGCCTCTTCCTTAGGAATCTTTTTTAATTGAAGGGGAAGAATAATATTTCCCAATACTGTCTTATGTTCTAACAAAAGATCCTTTTGTAGCATATAGCTGACTTTTCCAAAGGAGATCGGGGCATCATCTACTTCTATAGCGCCCTTTTGTAAGGGAAGGATCCCAGCAATTAAATTAAACAAGGTTGATTTCCCTACCCCACTTGGACCTAGAATAGAGACGATTTCTCCTTTTTGCACTTCTAGTGATACATTGTTTAAAACTGCTTTATCTCCAAAAGAGAAACTTACATCTTTTACGGTTAAAATATCAGTCACCTACCAATTCATTTGTGAAACCTTTGTCTTCTAAGTCATTTGAAACCAATCCTTGCTCTTTTGCCCAAGCATAAAAAGCATTCCAACGTTTGGAGTCAAACTGTCCCCATTTATCCTTGTCTGAAGCATATTGACTGGAAAGATATTTTTGAGAAGCTAGTACAAAATCACGCTGGTTAGCCAAAGCAGGGGCCTGTTTAATCAAGATATCTGCTGCTTCTTCTGGATGCTCTATAGCATATTGGTAGCCTTTTTTCACCGCTTGAATGAATTTTTTTGCTTCCTCTTTATGAGATTTCAAATAGTCATTGTTAGCAATAATAACAGGCGAATAGTAGTCAAATGCAGGAACAAAATCTTTCATATAGAAGAAATTGGTTTTCATTCCCTTTTGCTCAGCCAAAATTCCATCCCAACCGTGATAAATCCAAGCAGCATCAAAGACCTTATTTTCAATCGGAGTAATGGAATTTGAATCACTATTTGGAACCAATTTTACTTGATTAAAATCAGCCCCTTCTTTTTTCATCATCGATTTGATCATTTCCAACTCAATCGGATCATTCCAGGTACCATACTTCTTACCAACCAAATCTTTTGGACTTGTGATCGCTGCATCTTTTCTTGAAATAATCCCTGACGTATTGTGTTCGACAATAGCTGCAATAGCGGTAATACCCGCACCTTTATCCAATTTCTTGGCCATAGAATCTTGGAAATAAATACCAAATGGAGCTTTCCCATTGATAATCAAATCAGAACTACTGTCTTCCGGAGGAAGTTTTATATCTACATCCAGTCCTGCATCTTTAAAGTACCCTTTTTCCTTTGCTACATAGAGACCCGTGTGATTGGTATTCGGGGTCCAATCTAGAATAAAATCAATCTTTTTCAAACCACTTGACGATTGCTTGACAGAATTTTGACAAGCACTCAAGAAAACAAATCCCAATATTATTGAGAAAAATAAACCTATTGACTTTTTCATTAGCTATACCTCTTTTACATTTTTGTCAATTTAATTTTTACACCATTTACAAGTTTGTCAATCCTTTTTCCATTTTAGAATGGTTCGTTCTAATTGATCAACGAGAAACATACCGAGTAAACTAATAGCAGAAATCAATACAATGATCGCAAACATCGTATCATACTGAAATAACTTCTTCGATTGGATCATATAGACCCCCAATCCATCAAAACCTCCTAACCATTCTGAAACTACCGTACTGATAAAAGCATAGGAAACGCTCACACGTAAACCTGCAAAAAAATAAGGAAGCGCTGCAGGAATTTTATAATGAGCTAAGGTCTGAAAGCGATTGGCTTGCATAATCTGAAACAATCTCAGAATATCTTGATCGCAATGCCGAAAACCATCTAACAGACTGACTACGATGGGAAATACCACCGTAATAATGATCAAAACCAGTTTTGGAAGCATACCATAACCAAACCAAAGAACCAGGATAGGGGCCAAGGCAATCGTCGGAATGGTTTGAATAACAACCATAAAAGGATAGACCAGATCATTCACCCATTGAAAACTATCCATGAGAATCGCAAAGCCGGCAGCAAGAAGAACCCCTATAACAAGTCCGATCAAGGCCACTTGAAGGGTAGACAAACTGTGATGAATCAGGAGAGCTCGATCTCGTACAAAGGCATTTCCAATTTCAAGTGGCGTTGGTAATACAAATTTGGGGAGAATATTTAAAAAACCTGCTAACTGCCATAAGACAAGAAGGCTGCTAAAACCTGCAAATCCTATCAACTGTTTTGAATATCTTTTTACAAGAGACATCGTAACCCCCTTTCTCACAAATAAAAAACGCCTCCAAAATAGGAGACGGATTGCACAAGGTCACTCATAACGAAAAATACATTTCATTTGTTTCCTACGCTGGCATTACCCAGATCAGGTGCGGTCGAAGCTTACACTTCCTCTCAGACTGTACACAGACTCCCATATGTATTTATTATAATAACTGATTTAGACGATAAAAGCAAGAAATTAATCCAAATAACGAATTAAATTCTTCTCTGTTAAAATATCTGAATAGGTGTAAGACTCCACGTATGTATTAGCTGGTTCACCTGGTAAGCTATTGTCGTTCGTATACTCGATAATAAATAAAGAAGGATAGACCTCAATCAAGCGTCCAAATTTATTTTTTTGACGTTTCCGTCCATTTTCAAGCGTCATTTCAACCACTTGTCCTTCATGGGCCTTGATCTCTTCTTTAATTTTTTTCATTTTTGCAACATCTGTAAATGCATCACTCATCTTATTGATCCTCTCTCTTTGAAATACTTGAGAATTTATTGTATTCCTTTTGGAATATTAATTCGACTGTCCCACGCGCACCTGAACGGTTTTTCTCGATAATCACTTCAACCGTATTATTGGGCATTCCATCTTCTTCCTCTTCACCAGCTCGATCATAATAATCATCACGGTACAAGAAAGCAACAATATCCGCATCCTGCTCAATCGATCCAGATTCACGAATATCAGAAAGAACAGGACGTTTGTCTTGGCGCTGTTCCACACCACGTGATAGCTGACTCAAAGCAATGACGGGAACTTTTAGTTCCTTCGCCAAAATTTTTAACTGACGAGAAATTTCTGAAACTTCCTGTTGACGGTTTTCTCTTCCAGTCCCTGTAATCAGTTGCAGATAGTCAATCAGGATAAGACCGAGATTCCCTGTTTCCTGCGCCAATTTTCTTGCTCTCGAACGAATCTCAGTGATCCGAATTCCTGGGGTATCATCGATGTAAATACTCGCATTGGCCAAATTTCCTTGAGCAATGGCATATTTCCGCCACTCTTCATCCGTCAATTGACCTGTACGAATCGAATGGGATTCAATCAAGCCTTCAGCAGCTAGCATCCGGTCTACCAAACTTTCAGCACCCATTTCTAATGAGAAAATAGCCACTGTCTTATCCAACTTTGTCCCGATATTTTGAGCAATATTTAGAGCAAAGGCTGTTTTCCCTACCGCAGGACGAGCCGCTAAAATAATCAATTCTTCCTCATGTAGCCCCGTCGTCATATGGTCCAAATCGCGATAGCCTGTCGCAATACCCGTGATATCAGAGGTTTGAAGCGAACGGGCTTCTAAGCTACCAAAATTTATATTCAAGATGTCTCGAATATTTTTAAATCCACTACGATTTGCGTTTTCACTAACATCAATCAGAGCTTTTTCAGCACCCGCAATGATTTCATCTGAAGGACTTGCACCATCATAAGCTTGATTAATACTTTCCGTTAATCGAGAGATCAATCGACGTAAGACAGCTTTTTCGGCAACAATCTTCGCGTAATACTCCGCGTTAGCTGAAGTTGGTACCGAATTAATGACTTCTACCAAATAGGAGAGACCGCCAATATTTTGGAGATCCCCCTGACTATCTAAAATATTTCGAACAGTCGTCGCATCAATCGCATCCCCGCGGTCAGCTAGATCGATCATGGCTTTAAAAATCAAACGGTGCGAGTACTTAAAGAAATCGCCAGGCTCGATATATTCACGAACAAAGACCAATTTCCCCTCATCAATAAAGATGGCTCCCAACACTGATTGCTCCGCTTGGATATCCTGAGGTTGTGTTCGTAATTCCTCTATCTCAGCCATAAAAAAACCTTTCTATCGATCGTGTTTACCCTTCATTTACACGAATATTAATCACACCTGTAACATCTTGATAAATTTTTACAGGGATGTCAATCAAACCTGTTGAACGAATTGGAGAGGAAACTTGGATATGACGTTTATCAATTTTAATGCCAAATTGTTTCTCAAGCTCTTCTGCAATCTTTTTATTAGTAATAGAGCCGAAAGTACGGCCATCTGGCCCAATTTTTTCAGTGAATTGAACAACAGTTGCTTCTTCTTCTAATTTTGCTTTAATCTTTTGCGCTTCCGCTAACAATTCAGCATGCGCTTTTTCTTCTGACTTTTGTTTTCCACGAAGCTCACCGATTGCTTGGGCATTGGCTTCTTTCGCAAGATTTTTTTTGATCAAAAAGTTTTGTGCATAACCAGTAGGCACTTCTTTAATTTCGCCCTTTTTACCTTTACCTTTTACATCCGCTAAGAAAATAACTTTCATTCTACATTCTCCTTTTCAATAGTTACTTCGTTTTCAATAGTCTCAATCAGTTGTTGACGAATACTCATTAAATCTTGACCCTCAATTTGAGAAGCCGCCGAGTTGAAATGACCTCCTCCGCCAAGCTGTTCCATGATACGCTGTACATTGACTTTGCTTCGACTTCGTGCAGAAATCGAGACAGTTCCACTTTGATTACAAGCAATGACAAAGGTTGCTTCCACCTCAGACATGGCTAGCATACTATCAGCTGCTTTACTAATAGTTACTGAATCATAGGCTTTAGTCGTATTGGCACAAGCTACGATGATATGCGGCAAAATCTTTTCACCAGTCAAGATCAGTTCGTTCACTTCGCGGTACTCATCAAACTGAATCGCAGAGATCTCCTGGATGGTTACACTATCACTACCTCTTGAACGAAGGTAACTCGCCACATCAAAGGTCCGACTCGTAACACGTGCGGAGAAGTTCTTAGTATCCAGCATAATTCCAGCCATCAAGACACTAGCTTGAATCTTCGTTAACCGATTTTTCTTCGACTTCTGGAACTGAATAAGTTCACTAACCAATTCGCTCGCACTACTTGCTCCACTTTCAATATAGGTGATCAGAACATTTTCAGGGAAATCATCATCCCGACGATGATGGTCAATGACAATAATCTGTTGGAATTCCTGATAAAATTCTTTAGAAAGGGTCAAGGCTGTCTTAGAATGGTCAACCATAATTAACAAAGAGCGATCCGTCACCATTTGCATGGCTTCCTCTAGGGGAAGGATTTTCGTTACCTGCTCTTCTTCTAGTTTCGCAATTGCTCTTGAAATATCACTAGCCATTGCATGCGGGTCATAGACCACATAAGAGGAAGCCAAAATATTGCTAGAGAAAAACTGCATTCCCACAGACGCTCCTAAAGCGTCCATATCCAAGTTTCTATGCCCAACAATGAAAACTTGATCAACGGATTTAATCTTATCCGAAATAGCTGTCATCATAGCGCGTGTTCGAGTCCGCGTCCGCTTCACAGCAGAAGCTGTTCCACCACCAAAGAAAATAGGGTTTTTCTGTTCATCGTTTTCTTTGACTACTGCTTGATCCCCACCACGAACTTCCGCAAGGTTTAGGTTCAAGAGAGCCACTTTACCAATCTCATCATGCTCCCCGTCACCATACGAGAATCCCATACTTAAGGTAATAGGTAGCTCACGATTTTTAGCTTCTTCACGGAATTGATCGATGACAGAAAATTTTGATTCCATCAACTGTTCTAAGACCGTGTAGTCTGTAAACAAATAGAAACGATCCATCCCCACACGTCTGTAAAACATATGGTAATGAGCTGTAAACTCTTCTACAAAGTTGGCAATAAAACTATTGATATTGCTAATATCAGAGTCTGAAATGACATCTTCTAGATCATCATAGTTATCAACAGAAATAATACCGATAACGGGACGAGTTGTCACCAATCCCACAGTTGCTTCATACTCACTTGAAACATCAAAAAAGTAAACAACACTAGACGTCTGATCAAAGTAAACAGAATATTTCTTATCGGCTACAGTGACATAATGACCTTTATCCTCAAACAGAGTATTGAGTAACTTTTTCAAGGATTCAACATCAAAGTCTCCATCATCTGTTGAAAAAATCAATTCAGCATAAGGGTTGAACCACTCTACTTCATTTGATTCTTCATTAATCTTGATAACTCCAACAGGCATTTTATCAAGGAGGGATGCTAATCCGCTTTCTGCCTGATGGTTAACATATTGTATTTGTTCTAATTCATCTAACTCTGAAATTTGTAACTGGTATTCAAATAAAGCAATCAATCCAGCTAAGACTAAAAAAATTGCAATGAGAGTTACATAGCCTTTGCCAAAGATTCTTAAAAAAATTGCTAAAATTGCAAATGAAATAAAACCAATTAACACATAATGGATGAACGATAAACGAAATTTTTTCATCATAAACCTCTTCTCGGAATTATACCATAAATAGAGGTAAAAAGCGAGGTTTCTCTCTATATTACAGAGAAGATCGACCTGTAAAAGCTCTTCCTCGGCTTCACTACTTTGTAAACAAGGTTTACAACTGTGTAAATAGTAACAACAGATTTCAATCCATAAAATTGAGGCTGAAACATCATCTCAGCCCCATTTGATTAGTGGTTTGCTTTGTTTTTGGAGATACTCCGAGATTTACCTTCCAAGTAAACCATTAAAATAGAGATATCCGCTGGATTGACACCTGAGATACGACTTGCTTGACCAATCGTTTCTGGATTAATTAATTTAAATTTTTGACGCGCTTCGGTTGCAATAGAGTCAATATCATCCCAGTCAATATTCGCAGGAATTCGTTTTTCTTCCATACGCTTCATTTTTTCGACTTGGTCCATTGCTTTTGAGATATAGCCTTCGTATTTAATTTCAGTTTCAATCAATTCAATGATTTTATCATCCAGTTCTTCAGCTGCAGGACCGATAAATTCTACCACATCTTGGTAAGAGACTTCTGGTCGTCGCAAGAATTCTTTAGCAGTGACAGCATCTGTCAATGGTTTAAAGCCCATTGCAGCAATCTTTTCATTGGTTTCCTTTACAGGCTTTAACTTAATACTATCTAAACGCTTCATCTCGTTTTCAAACTGATACTTCTTGGTTTCGAAACGTTGCCAACGTTCATCATCTACCAATCCAATTGCTCGTCCCATTTCTGTCAAGCGCATATCGGCATTATCATGACGCAAAATCAGACGGTATTCTGCACGGCTTGTTAACAAACGATACGGTTCGATCGTTCCCTTTGTTACCAAATCATCGATCATGACCCCAATATAACCATCACTGCGTTTCAAAATGAGTTCTGGTTTTCCTTGGATTTTTAGAGCCGCATTGATCCCTGCAATAATTCCTTGACCAGCAGCTTCCTCATAGCCAGACGTTCCATTGGTTTGGCCAGCTGTAAAGAGACCTGAAATTTTCTTGGTTTCTAAAGTTGCGCGCAATTGATGAGGCAAAACCATATCATACTCAATCGCATAACCCGTTCGCATCATTTCTGCCTTCTCAAGCCCCTTAATAGAATGGACGAGATCCCGTTGAACATCCTCTGGTAAACTCGTTGACAGCCCTTGAACATAGACTTCTTCTGTATTTCGTCCCTCAGGTTCTAAGAATAGTTGATGACGCTCTTTGTCAGCAAAACGGACAATTTTATCCTCAATGGATGGACAATAGCGAGGACCTACTCCCTTTACAACCCCTGTAAACATAGGTGCCCGGTGTAAATTATTCTGGATAATTTCATGGCTATGCCCATTCGTATAAGTCAACCAACAAGGAACCTGATCCTTTACATAATCTTCATCACGCGATGTATAAGAAAAATGATTTGGAGCTTCATCTCCAGGTTGAATTTCCGTTTCGTCATAATTAATTGACGATGCCTTTACACGAGGTGGTGTCCCTGTTTTGAAACGTCCAATTTCTAATCCTAGTTGTTTGAGATTATCGGCCAAATTGATAGAAGCTAGACTATGATTAGGTCCTGACGAATACTTGAGATCTCCAATGATAATTTCTCCGCGCAAAGCTGTCCCAGTAGTGACAATAACAGCCTTTGCCCCATACTCTTGGTGAGTGGCAGTCCTTACACCAACAACCTTACCATTCTCCACCAAAATCTCATCAATCATAGTTTGGCGAAGAGTTAAATTTTCTTGGTTTTCAACCGTTTTCCGCATTTCTTTTGAGTAAAGTTCTTTATCTGCTTGAGCCCGAAGTGCACGAACCGCAGGACCTTTACCAGTATTGAGCATTTTCATTTGGATGTAGGTCTTGTCGATATTCTTCGCCATTTCTCCACCGAGGGCATCGACTTCACGCACGACAATCCCCTTAGCAGAACCACCAATAGAGGGATTACAAGGCATAAAAGCCAGCATTTCAATGTTAATAGTCGCAAGTAAGACCTTACAACCCATACGACTAGCAGCTAGAGAGGCTTCTACTCCCGCATGCCCCGCACCGATTACAATGATATCGTATTCTTCTATAAAGTTATTATTCATTCTATTTCTCCTATTTCTCAAGATGGATGTGTCGTAATTTTCCGTCCCAGTCTGGTAGGGCTGATTTTAAAAAAGCCGGTTTCAGGTCAACAGTATGTAATTCATCTAAAGCAATCCAACGGCAAGGTAATTGCTTTGTATCTTCCTGCATGACCAAAGGTGCATCTTCCAGCAAGTCCACAAAATAATGAAATTCAATGTTATGGTAGTGGATTCCAGCTTGTTCAAAGTGATTTTCAACCACGAAAGCTAGTGGACCTGCTTTAGATGTAACACCAAGTTCCTCTTTTACTTCCCGAACTACAGCATCTTCTGTAGTTTCATTGACTTGAATAGCACCTCCGATTGTATAACAGCCGTCCTCATCTTCTATGACGAACAAGCGATTATCTTTTACAATCAAAGCAGTCGCTCTCACACCAAAAACAGTAGAACCTATTTTCGTCCGAAAATCCTGTTGCCTCATTTTACTTCCTTTCGAAATCACACAAAAATAGTCAAAACTCTGAGAAGTGCAGGACAAAAAAGCCTACAACATCCATGAGCTTTGACCATCATTTCTATTGCTTTTATCATTGTAGCAAATTGAGAAAATTTGTCAATTTAAATATACTAAGACTGACGGATTGCTTCAAAAACTCCTTTGTCAATCTCAACTGGATCAGAGAATGCATCTAGAACAATCCCTCTCACTGGAAACTTTCCTATCCTTTCTGCAGTAAATAAACAGTCCGTAAAAGGTAATTGCAGCCAAGAAAAACGATCGTAATAATCTTTAGGAATATCCTGTTCCGTCAAGAAACAAGGATAAAAGTAGTCGTCTCCCTTTCGTAGAATATCCGGTTTTAGACGAATACCTTCTTGTTCGTCACTCCCATCCATTAAAGAAGCATTAAAGGGAACCCAAACTTTAGATTTCTTCAATTCCTTGAACAAAGCTTCAATTGACTCCGTCGTTTTTTCCCTCAAATATTGTTTCTTATAATCAGAGATAGTCTTTGTGTTCTCTATTTTTTTCTTAAAGAACTGAAACACTTTCGTTCCTCCTAGAAAATTCTAAATATACTGACAAACTTTTCCATCCCGATAAGCATTGTCAATCAAGCCACCGCCTAGACACTCTTCACCGTCGTAAAAAACAACAGCTTGTCCTGGTGTAATGGCTCGTTGAGGTTCTGCAAAAACCACTTCTGCCTTGTCACCTTTAACGTGTACAGTTACCTTAGAATCTGGTTGACGATAGCGGAACTTAGCTGTACACTCTAATGTAAACTCTTCTGGCATATCTCGTGTAAAGTGAACTTGACTAGCCTGTAAACTTGTTGACATCAATGCTTCATGGTAGAAGCCTTGACCGACATAAAGAATATTTTGACTGAGGTCTTTCCCAACTACAAACCATGGAGCATTGTCTCCACCTTGTTGGCCACCAATTCCAAGTCCACCCCGTTGACCGATTGTGTAATACATCAAACCAGCATGTTCACCCATATCTCGTCCATCGATGGTCATCATTCGACCTGGTTGGGCAGGAAGGTAGTTCCCTAGAAATTCTTTGAAATTCTTTTCTCCGATAAAGCAAATTCCAGTTGAGTCTTTCTTTTTAGCTGTTGCCAATCCAGCTTCTTCAGCTAGACGGCGAACCTCAGGCTTTTCCAAATGTCCCAATGGGAACATGGTTTTTTGAAGTTGTTCTTGTGACAGTTGGCTTAAGAAATAAGTTTGATCCTTCCCGTTGTCAACGCCACGTAACATATGGACAATGCCATCCTCATCACGCGCCACACGCGCATAGTGCCCTGTCGCTACATAATCTGCACCGAGTGTCATAGCATAATCTAAAAAGGCCTTAAATTTGATTTCCTTATTACACATGACATCCGGATTTGGTGTTCGACCAGCTCGGTATTCGGCAAGGAAATATTCAAAGACACGATCCCAGTATTCTTTCTCAAAGTTGACAGAATAGTAAGGAATGCCAATTTGGTCTGCAACCGCTGCTACATCTTTGTAATCTTCTGTAGCTGTACAGATGCCATTTTCGTCTGTGTCGTCCCAGTTTTTCATGAAGATACCGATGACATCGTAACCCTGTTGCTTTAATAATAAAGCTGTTACAGATGAATCCACACCACCACTCATACCAACAACAACACGTGTTTTCGAGTTATCACTCATAGATTTCTCCCATCTTTTCGTTTCTCACGATTGAAGGTCGTGGTTTGCTTCAACGATTGAAGGTCGTTTTGAGCAGTTACCATTTTAACACGCTTTATATTAGAAAACAAGCATCTTACTATTCTTTTTGTTGATCAGGATCGATGGGTTTACAAGTCTGTAAATTTAAAAAGAGTCCTATTCAAGAACTCTTTTTAAACGAATTTAATACCAGCCATTTGCCAACCAGAAATTTTTAGCTGCTGACCATGATCCATAACGGTTGACAACATATTGATTGGCTACTTTTTCTTGGTTTGCAGGTGATAAATCACCATTCAAATAAGTGATAGTCAATTGGTAACGGCCATAATATTGGCCATTTTGTGCTGTATAGCTACCACTTGACTCTTTTTGGGCAATCCATTCCTTAGCAGCTGCATCTTCCGCACTCAAGCCATCTGAAGCAGAGACAGTAGTTGTTGCTTGTGTAGTATCAGTTTTACTAGCAGGAGCTTGCTCCGTGGTTTTCTGCGTTGTATTTGCATCTTCAATCTCAAGAACTTGACCAACTGAGATGAGATTCACGTTACTAATCTTATTTTTCTTAGCAATCGCATCAACCGTTGTGTTCTTCTCTTTAGCAATAGCTGATAAAGTATCACCTGATTTTACAGTATAAGAATCTGCATTCGCTACAATTGGAAGGAAAAGTCCTGCAAGTAAACTAAGTCCAATAATTCGTTTCATCATTTGTTTTTTATTCATTATTATGTACTCCTTTATTGGTATACCTCTATACTACACAAGAAATATTTCATATTTATTGAAATAATGTGTCAAATATTTCAGTCAGATGTTAGAAATACTAAAAATCCAGGATAATATAAATGCTTTAAGCCCCCTTTAAGATTTCTCAGATATTTCGGGAAAAATAGAAGAAATCATCAGCCATATCTGATATAATGAAGTAAAGTGATCACAAAGGAGCAGAGCATGAACTCTTTAAAATTCCAATCAGTTTTTGATATTATTGGACCTGTGATGATCGGCCCATCCAGTAGTCACACTGCAGGTGCTGTTCGAATTGGTAAAATTGTTTCTTCTATCTTTGGAGAGGAACCAAAAGAAGTTGAGTTCCAATTATTTAATTCCTTCGCCAAAACCTATCGTGGTCATGGAACAGATTTAGCCTTAGTAGCGGGCATCTTAGGAATGGACACAGATGATCCTAGAATCCCAGATAGTCTAAAAATTGCACATGAACGAGGCATTCGGATTGTTTGGTCTATTCAAAAAGAAAGCAATGCTCCTCACCCAAATACAACGACTATTACTGTTAAAAATGATCATAAAACGATTTCTGTCACTGGAATCTCAATTGGTGGTGGGAACATACAGGTTACTGAGTTAAATGGCTTTGCCATCTCGCTAAATATGAATACTCCAACCATTATCATTGTTCACCAGGACGTCCCTGGAATGATCGCTCATGTGACAGAAGCTCTTTCTCGCTATGATATTAACATTGCACAAATGAATGTAACACGGGAAAAAGCTGGAGAAAAAGCGATTATGATTATAGAAGTTGACTCAAGAAGTTGTGAAGCAGCGATCGAAGATATCCGTAAAATTCCTCATCTTCATAATGTCAACTTTTTCAAATAAGGAGTTCATATGTTTTATTCAATTGTAGACCTCGTAGAACAAGCAAGCACACAATACGAAGGAAACGTCGCAGAGTTAATGATTGCAACTGAATTTGAACTAACCGGTCGTGAACGAGAAGAAGTCCTACGATTAATGACCCGTAATTTAGAAGTGATGATTGATTCTGTAAAGTTAGGGTTAAATGAAAACCACTCTCGTAGTGGGTTAACCGGTGGGGATGCCGCAAAATTAGATCGCTATATCAAATCAGGAAAAACGTTATCTGACTTGACCGTCCTAACCGCAGCGAAGAATGCTATTGCTGTCAACGAACACAATGCTAAGATGGGACTGGTCTGCGCAACACCCACTGCAGGATCTGCTGGCTGCCTCCCCGCAGTTCTCACTGCAGCAACTCAAAAATTAGGGTTAAACCGTCAGCAACAATTAGATTTTCTACTGACAGCTGGAGCTTTTGGTTTAGTGATCGCAAATAATGCTTCTATTTCAGGTGCAGAAGGTGGTTGTCAAGCAGAAGTTGGTTCTGCTTCAGCTATGAGTGCAGCAGCATTGACACTAGCTGCTGGGGGAACTCCTTATCAAGCGAGTCAAGCAGTCTGTTTTGTCATCAAAAACATGCTTGGGCTCATTTGTGATCCAGTAGCAGGACTCGTGGAAGTTCCATGTGTTAAACGGAACGCAATGGGAGCTAGCTATGCCTTCATTGCTGCTGATATGGCCTTAGCAGGTATTGAATCAAAAATACCTGTTGATGAAGTGATTGACGCCATGTACCAAGTTGGATCTAGTCTTCCGACTGCCTTTAGAGAAACAGCTGAAGGAGGATTGGCAGCAACACCAACCGGACGTAGATTACAAAAAGAGATATTTGGAGAATAACATGCAAGCCTTATTTTTTGATTTAGATGGAACATTAGTTGACAGTTCCAAGGGAATTACAGAGAGCTTTCAACATACATTCGATACTTTGAAGGTTCCTCAACCCGATCTCAAAACTATCCGTAGTTTTATGGGACCACCTTTGATTTCTAGTTTTGAAGCTACCCTTCCTGAAACTTTGGTAGATCAAGCAGTGATGATCTATCGCCAGTATTATCATGAAAAAGGTCAATACAAATCAACTCTGTTTCCTCAGATAGTAGAAGCTTTGAAAGCATTACAAGACGAAAACATTCCTCTTTATGTAACTACTTCAAAACATGAACCAGTTGCTTTACAGATGTGTCAAGATTTAGGTATCGATAAATACTTTAAAGGAATTTATGGATCAAATTCAGATCGTATCCACAAAGCCGATGTCATTCGATACGCCTTGTCAAGCAATGACCTTCCAAAAGAGGAGACAGTGATTATTGGAGACACAAAATTTGACCTCATTGGAGGTCAAACAGTTGGCATAAAAACCATGGCCGTCACTTGGGGATTTGGAGATCTTGAAGAGCTACTTCTTTACTCACCAGATTTTATTTGTCACTCTCCACTTGACATTCTTGAGACATTAAAAAAATAGGTTTACAAGTTGTAAACCTATTTTTTTAATAACCCCAAGCTGATAAACCTTGTGAGCTATATGCATTGTATGCAGCCTGGATTTGATCATCAACTGTTGCAGTTGAACCCCAACCTGGCATTGTTTGGAACAAACCACTGGCACCAGAAGCATTTGCTGCATTTACTTGACCATTTGATTCACGGGCAATAATTGCTTCCCAAGTAGAAGCAGGTACACCAGTCATTTCAGCCATACGAGCAGCTGCATAAGATCCTTGTTCTCCAGCAGTATTCCCATTTGATAGAACAATTCCACCATTTGTTGATTGTGCAGAAGTCACTGCAGCATTTGCTGCATAAGTTGTTTGTTTTTGAGCAGTTTGTGCAGTTGCTGTAGTTGCACTTTCAGCAGGTTTTGCTTGCTCTTGTGGAGCAACTTTATCAATCATAGATTTTGAACGCTCACCTAACTCAATAATTTGTCCTGCATAGATCAAATCTTCATTGGTCAGATTGTTAGATGCAATAATATTTTCTACTGAAGTGTTATTTTCTAGTGCAATTTTTGATAGAGTATCTCCAGACTTCACTTCGTAAGTTTCAGCATTCACTGTAGCAATACCAGAAATGAAAAGTGATGCTGCTGAAAGTAGGGAAGTGACTGTCCATTGGAACTTTTTACTGTTCATGAATTCTATTCTCCTTTCGAACATAATTCTATCATACACACAAAATGTTACAGTTTATTGTAGAATATATTACAAATGTTACAAGAATATGTGAATTTAATGTAAAAAGCGCTTTGTATAGCGCTTTTTCCTTATTTTTGAACCAATACAACTAGCTCTATCCATTTTTTAGATAAAAAACTATCAACATGAGGCACAGAATAACGAGCAATGCCAGGGTATCTTTTACTCCCCACTGCAGAGTCCGATAGCGTGTTCGTCCTTCACCGCCTTTGTACCCTCTCGCTTCCATCGCAATTGCTAATGCATCTGCGCGTTTAAAACTTGAGGCAAACAAAGGAATGAGAATCGGAATGAAGGAACGGATCCTTTTTAATAGATTTCCTTCACCAAAATCAACACCACGCGCCCTTTGCGCATTCATGATTCGATTCGTATCATCCACTAAAGTTGGAACAAAGCGCAAACTCATAGATAGCATTAACCCAATCTCATGTGCTGGAACTTTAATAATTTTTAGTGGTGTGAGGATCTTTTCAACAGCATCTGCTAAACTCAATGGTGTCGTCGTCACGGTTAAAATCGTCGAATAAAAAATGATTAAAATAAATCTACAAAATATGATGGCGGCTTGCATCAATCCTTGGTCGGTTAATTTAAAAAACCACCATTGATACAAAATAGTTCCTTGAGAGGTCGCAAATAATTGAAAAATGGTTGTAAAAGCAATGATAAAAATCATTGATTTTAAACCTTTAATATAAAAACT
This sequence comes from Streptococcus sp. HMSC076C09, assembly GCF_001837905.1. Classification (NCBI taxonomy): domain Bacteria; kingdom Bacillati; phylum Bacillota; class Bacilli; order Lactobacillales; family Streptococcaceae; genus Streptococcus; species Streptococcus sp. HMSC076C09. Next base: position 35,525 of record NZ_KV834647.1, on the reverse strand, counting down.
AACCGAAATCCTCGTTAGATACATTAAAACAAAAATAAAACCAAAGAGAAGAACATTTGTCTGGATATTATTTGCCCAAAACAGAAGAAATATGAATAAAAACATTGAGAGCAACTTCCCACGAGGATCTAGTTGGTGGATAATGGAGTTTCCAGGAATATACCTTCCCAAAATCATATTATTCATGAAGTAACAGCTCCTTTAGTTCCTCAATTTTGATTGGTAGTCTGTCCAGAGGAAGTCCTCTTCGTTTCAATTGAAGAGCAAAATTCGTAATTTGTGGGACTCCTAATTGAAGTTTTTGTAAATACTCAACCTGTTGAAACACTTCCCTTGGGGATCCGTTTAGGACAAGTTTTCCCGCTTCTAAAGCAAATACAGTATCAGCAAAATTTGCTACATCATCCATCGTATGAGTTACCAGAACTAGGGTCATCCCATTTTTATGTAATGTCTCAAACAGCGCCATCAATTCCTTTCTTCCAGCAGGATCTAGACCTGCTGTTGGCTCGTCCAATACTAAAATCTCTGGTTCGATAGCTAAAATACCTGCGATCGCAACCCGTCTCATCTGTCCACCAGATAGTTCAAATGGACTTTTATCATAGATAGACTCTTCTAAACCAACGATCGCTAATTTTTCTTTGGCTATTTCCTCCGCTTTGTCCTTAGGTACCCCAAAATTCTGTGGTCCAAAGGCTACATCAGCTAGAACGGTTTCTGCAAACAGCTGACTTTCTGGAAATTGAAAAACCAAACCAACCTTTTTTCTCAGGTACTTCATTTCTTTTGGCTCAGAATGATTATCTAAAACAAAATCTTCAAATTGAATCGTTCCTTTAGTCGGACGCAGTAAACCATTTAGTAATTGCAACAAAGTAGACTTGCCACTACCAGTATGTCCGATAATGGCTGTATAAGATCCATCTTTTATTTCCAAACTAATATCAGAAAGCGCCTGCCCTTCAAAAGGACTTCCCTCTTGATAAGTATAATAGACATTCTTTAAAGAGATTCCCATAATTGGTCTAATAACTCACTTTCTGTTAGATAATCCTGTTTTAGCGGAAAATGCGAGCTGAGAGATTCTTGAACCTGCTTACTAAAAGGCTTATCTAGTCCAATCTCATTGAGGTCATTTCTTGAAAACAATTCCCGCGGCGTCATAGAAGACTCTAGTTTTCCTTTTTGAAACACGAGTGTTCGATCACTTAAGGCAATTTCGGTTAAATCATGGGTAATGGAGATAATTGTTAATTGAAATTTTTTCTGAAGTTCTCTCATTACCGCCATTAGATCCTCTCTACCTTCTGGATCTAACATACTAGTTGCTTCATCAAGGATAATAATCGTTGGTCTCAAGGCGATAATACCTGCTATGGCCACCCGTTGCTTTTGACCACCTGACAAACGAGATGGTTCGCGATCTTTAAACTCCAGCATACCAACTTGCTCAATAGCCTTCTCCACACGTTGAAACATTTCTTCCCGTGGAATTCCTTGATTTTCTAAACCAAAGGCAACATCATCTTCTACTGTCGCACCAACAAATTGGTTATCAGGATTCTGAAATACAATCCCAATTTTACTACGGATTTCCCATATGGTTTCACGAGTCAGTTGTTTTCCATCAATGTAAATCTCACCAGACTCAGCTTCCAAAAGACCATCAATCAGGCGTACAACTGTAGATTTCCCACTACCATTGTGTCCAACAATCGAAAGCCACTCTCCTTGTTTCACGTGAAACGAAACCGTGTCAATTTGATACTCTTCTACTGTTTTATCGTATCGAAAGGATACATTTTTTAGCTCAATCATCTGTTTCATTTATTTAAATGTGTCTTTAAAGAGATAGCTACTTCCCTTAAAGTAGTCGTAACCAGAATAAATTGTGAAAATCAATGCAATATAAAGCAACACTTGCCCTGGAAGAGTCCAATGGCAAAGCAAAAAGATAATGGCAAACATTTGGCTAAAGGTTTTAATTTTTCCAGGCATGGCTGCAGCAAGAACTGTACCACCTGTCTCAACAAGTAGAAGACGCAAACCAGTAACAGCTAACTCACGACAAATGATAACGGCTGCAATCCAAGCAGGAACCATTTTTAATTCAATCATCATGATAAAGGCTGACATGACCAATAATTTATCTGCCATTGGATCGGCAAATTTACCAAAATTACTCACTACATTCCATTTTCGTGCAAGAAAGCCATCTAAATAATCTGTAATACTAGCAATTGCAAAAATAACTGCCGCTACAATATGTCCTAAGTAAGAGTGACTTAAACTTAAAATGGCAATAAAAATAGGAATCATCACAACCCGAATTAATGTCAATGCATTAGGAATATTTTCTTTTTTCATACTTCCTCCAAAAAATAAACTATCTTTACATCTATTTTACAGATGCTGTAAACTCATAAAAATATACGATATAAATCACAAAACCAAGAATGACAAAACTAACTAGTAGATAATACAGGATTGGTAACCAGCTCGCTTTCTGTCTTAATTTTCTTGAATGAAGCTCTTCGTCATCTACAAGTATCTCTTCATCAAATAACAATTCTTTTCCTTCACGAAAAGCTGTCAATAGGATGGACTCATCTAATCCCAAAGCCCATGCTAATTTTTTAAGATAGATCTGAGCGTAAAAGGGACTCGGTAATAGATCAAACTCATCGTTTTCCAACGCTTCTATATAAGGAATTTCAATAGCTGTCTTATTTGACACATCCTGTAAACTTAAGTGTAAATTTACTCTTGACAGTCTTAACACTTGACCAATCGTTCTCTTCTTCATGTTTCCCCTTCTTGATACATTGTTTACTACTTTTGAAAAATCATATAGTCAACCATCTCAGCCCGTTCGATGAACTGACGCCCTAATTTGATGATATCTTGTAAACTAATACCTTGTAAAATCTTTGGAAGATCATAAGAAGTGCTACCGTCTGAAAAATATTCAAACTGAGTGGCACTATACTCAAGCGAATTTAAACCTTGTAAGAAATCACCAAACATTTCGCTTTTAATCGTATCCAAATGTTCCTGATTGACATCTGGATCCTTCTCAAATTGTTTGATTGCTGACCTAAATTGATGAGATAAGGACACCGGTTCTTGAGTATCCATTGTCAAAATAACGAAATGAAATAATTCCTCAACCTCGACTTCAAGTGTCAATGAGTTGTCAATCTTCCCAGCTTCATATAAACTTTGAAACCGTTGCGAAGTCCAACCAAACATCATCGAAAATAGTAATTTCAACATCAATTTATAACGAAATTTTTCCTCTTTCTTAATGATATCATTTCCTCGAATTCCAATTGCCAACTTCGGAGTAGCAACTTCCATTCTACAAGATTGATTCAATCTTACTTCATTTTTTTCTACAGGAAAACGTTCTAACTCCACAGATGGATGAGGAGGAACTAGATCATATTTCTTTACTACTTGCAATACTTCATCAACATCAAAGTTTCCGATCACTAATAAGTGCATTTGAGAGGGATGATAGAATAGATCAAAGTTTTCACGGAGATTATCTATTGTAATGTTGGAAATAGACTCCCTAGTCCCAGCAATATCATCTGCTAACGGTGTTCCAGGATATAAATTTTCTAAAGCACCAAAAAATAATCGATAGTCTGGACTATCTTGATACATTCCAATTTCTTGTTGAATGATTTCTCTTTCCTTAGATACAGATTTTTCTGTAAAGGAAGCCTTTGAAACCATCTCCAATAACAATTGAATATTCTCAGGGACTTTTGAAGTTGTTGAGAAAAGATAACTTGTCTTTGTAAAGCTTGTAAAGGCATTACTTTCCGATCCTAAATGAACGAATTTTTTTAAATAATCTTGACCATTTTCATCTTCAAATACTTTGTGTTCTAGGAAATGAGCAATTCCTGCAGGATATTGCCTTTCATCACCATTCACTAGAATTCGTGTATCCACTGAGCCAAACTTAGTTGTGATTATTCCATAGGTTTCATAATAATCTTCTTTGGGAATTAAATGAATAGTCAACCCATTTGACAAGCGTGTAAAGTAAACTTGCTCACCAACTGATTCATAATATTTTTCTTTAATTTTCAATCTTTACACTACTTTCCTTCCATAAAATAAACAGACTGTAAATTAATTGTTTTTGCCACTTCAATAATTTCTTCTCTACTAACCTTATCGATGGACTCTAACCACTCTTCTAAAGAAAGGACTTTCTTTCCTAGGATCGTTTTCAGATATTCCCTTTCAATCAAGGTATTTTGCCGATCCTGTGCTAATAAGGTCGTATTCACCAACATTTCTTTTGTCAATTGAAGCTCTGACTCTGTAAACTTGCCTCGTTTTAAATCATTCAACTGTCGCATAATCAAGGTCATTACTTTCGTACGAGATTCCTTATCAATACCTGCAAAAACTCTCATGAAGCCTGTAAAAATATCAAAATGGCTTGAGATAGTATAAGCAAGGCCTTCTTTCTCACGTATTATTTGAAAAAGTCTCGAATGCGAGAAAGCTCCCAGCATCCCATTTAATACAACTAGAGGGATATGGAGAGATTCTCCATACTGGGTAGAAAAATGATAACCTAATTCTAAAATAGATTGTTGGTTTTGTTTTTGCTCTAACTTTTCTCTTACAACATTTGTAAAAGGTTGTTGATAGGTGACAGACAAATTGTTATCACGTGGCTTGAATTCAAACTGGTTCACTCGATCCACAATAGCGACCTCATTAAAGTCACCTATGAAAAAGAAGTCAATGTTATCTAATTGGAGCATCTGATGAAACTGTTCAAGAGAACTTTGAGCTGTTTCTTGTCTCACTAAATCAACTTTCCCCAATCTTGACATCCCGATTGTTTCGTCTTCAAAAAATAGTTGATTCAATTGCCCATGTGCATAATAATAAGGCTCTTCAATTTCTGACTCCAAATCGGAAATCGTATTTTTCTTTTCAACGTCAAATGTATCACTGTCAAAGTGATCTTCTACTACCAAAGGTGAAAAGAAGATAGTTTCTATAATGTCCAAAACCTCATCCGTAAGAACATTTTTCTTGCTCAAAAAGTCATCGCGCACAAAGGAAATATTCAAATCAACATAATGAACACGCCCCCTCTTAGAGACTGAGGTTGACAATTCTACCCCATATAGACTCGCTAATTTTTCACGGAATAATTGTGAAGTTGGATATTTTTGATTTGCAGTTTCCATCATACAGGCTACTAAAACACGCGCAGCCACGGTATTTTCATCTAATGGTGATGAAAAACGGACCTTAATTTTATTGGTTTTAAATTTTTTTGATTGAAGAAAGTGAAGATTCACGCCCTTTACTAATTCCATTTTCATCCTCGTTCTACTCAATAGTAACTTTCATTATAACACGAAATCACACTAAAATCCTAATTCAAACTGTGAAAAAGCTCCTCAAATCACTCAACATTCTCTACCCTAGAAAAACTAAAAATATGGTATAATAACACGCAAAGAGGTGAACTATGAATTACAAATTATTTGATGACTTTATTACATTACAAGCAATCTTAAAAGAACTCGGCATTATACAGAGTGGTGGTGCAATCAAAGCCTTTCTTCAAGAAAAAGAAGTCTTTGTGAATGGTGAATTAGAACAACGGAGAGGCCGTAAACTTCGTGTCAATGATCAGATTGACATTCCTGAACTGAGCATGACTATCACCATTCTTGAACCTTCTCAAGAAGAAATAGAAGAACATCTTAAAGAGAAGGAAGAAAAGGAACGTGTTGCTAAACTTGTCAAGCAACTCAATCAACAACAAAAGAAACAACCGACAAAGACTAACAAAAAAGAAAAAGCAATTCGCTTTCCTGGTATCTCCTAATGTGGTTAAAACACTTATCCATTCAACATTTTCGTAATTATCAAGAACTAGAAGTCGAGTTTCATCCTGGATTAAATATTTTCCTAGGTCAAAATGCTCAAGGAAAGACCAATATTCTCGAATCAATTTATTTTCTAGCTTTAACCAGAAGTCATCGAACACGAAATGATAGAGATCTCATCTATTTTGAATCCACCGATTTTAAAGTTTCTGGTCAATTGCAAAGAGAAACTGGTCCCCTTCCATTAGAAATTTCCTTGACACCAAAAGGTCGGATAACTAAGGTAAATCATTTGAAACAAGCCAAATTATCAAACTATATTGGCCATATGAATGTTGTCCTTTTCGCACCCGAAGATTTGCAACTGATCAAAGGATCACCTGCAGGGCGTCGAAAGTTTATTGACATTGAATTAGGTCAGATGAAACCTCTCTATTTATCCGACTTATCTCAATACAACCATGTACTGAAACAAAGAAACAGTTATCTAAAAAATTCGGAAAAAATTGATGCTACATTTTTGGAGGTCTTAGATTCACAACTAGCTAATTTTGGAAGTCGCGTCATCCATCATCGGCTTGAGTTTATTAAAAAATTAGAAGCTAAAGCAGAAGAAAAACACACTCGACTTTCTGACAACAAAGAAGACCTATCGATTCAATATCAGTCAACTGTTTTTTCTGAAGAAGGAAATGATATAGAAGAGCAGTTTCTCTCTATGTTGGAAAAAAACCGTCAGAAGGATATTTTTAGGAAAACAACAAGTATTGGGCCTCACAGGGATGATTTGGCATTTTTTATCAATAATATGAATGCTACCTTTGGTAGTCAGGGCCAGCATCGAAGTGTTGTTCTCTCTCTAAAATTAGCAGAAATTGAATTGATGGAAGAAATCACAAGAGAAAAGCCTATTTTATTACTTGACGATGTCATGAGCGAACTTGACAATTATCGTCAACTTCAACTACTTGAAACCATCTCTAATAATATTCAAACATTTATTACAACGACCACTCTCGATCATTTAAAAGACCTGCCTGAAGAGTTGAAAATTTTCACTGTTCAAGCCGGTCATATCAAAACAGCATCTTGACAGAATTGTCAAGATGCTGTTATTTTTGTTTACAAATGTGTAAATTTATTGTGCTGAGTAGTTAGGAGCCTCGTTTGTGATTTGCACATCATGAGGATGGCTTTCTTTCAATCCTGCACCACTCATTTCAACAAATTGTGCATGATCATGTAAATCTTGAATGGTTGCTGCACCAACATAACCCATACCTGAACGAATACCACCGATCATTTGGAATACCATATCTGCTACAGAACCTTTATAAGCAACACGTCCCTCAATTCCTTCAGGAACCAATTTATTGGCTTCATTGACAGATCCTTGGAAGTAACGGTCGCTAGAACCTTTCTTCATTGCTGCAATAGATCCCATACCACGGTATGTTTTAAATTTACGACCTTGGAAGATTTCTGTTTCACCTGGTGCTTCATCTGTACCTGCAAGCATTGAGCCAAGCATAACCGCGTTTCCACCAGCTGCTAGTGCTTTGACAATATCTCCTGAATACTTGATACCACCATCAGCAATGATCGTTTTTCCATATTCACGAGCTACAGCGGCTGCATCATAAATGGCAGTCACTTGAGGAACACCAACCCCTGCAACAACACGAGTTGTACATATTGATCCTGGACCAATTCCGACCTTAACTACGTCTACCCCTGCATCAAATAATGCACGAGCACCTTCAGCGGTTGCAATATTTCCTGCAATCAAGGTACGATCTGGGAAGTGAGCACGAATTTCTGCAATCTTACGAAGAACACCCGCAGAATGTCCATGAGCAGTATCGATGACAATAGCATCTGCACCAGCTTCAAAAAGAGCTTCTGCACGTTCAAAAGTATCTGAAGTAACCCCTACGGCACCAGCCACAAGCAAACGACCAAATTCATCCTTAGCCGCATTTGGAAACTCAATAACTTTTTCAATATCTTTGATTGTAATCAAGCCAGAAAGACGACCATTTTCATCTACCAATGGTAATTTTTCAATACGGTGCTCTTGTAGAATGCGTTCAGCTGTTTCCAAATCGGTTCCAACCGGTGCAGTTACCAAGTTTTCACTTGTCATATGATTTGAAATGGGTTGATTGTAATCAGAAATAAAACGCAAATCCCGGTTTGTAAGGATACCAACTAATTTACGATTTTCAAGTGTTTCAACAACAGGAACACCACTGATTCGGTATCGTCCCATCAACTCATCTGCTTCTGCAATTGTATGAGACGGAGTCAAATAGAACGGATCAATGATAACCCCATTTTCAGAACGTTTTACTTTGCGTACTTCATCTGCCTGTTGCTCAATTGACATGTTTTTATGGATCACACCAAGTCCACCAGCACGTGCCATAGCAATTGCCATTTGACTTTCAGTCACCGTATCCATAGCAGCAGTAATGATTGGGATATTCAAGCGTAAATTACTTGCTAATTGTGTACTTAAATCTGCATCATTAGGCAATACGTGACTTTCTGCTGGAATCAAAAGCACGTCATCGAATGTAAACCCTTTTTTCAAAAACTTTGTGTCCCAATTAGACATTAGCTGGATCCTCTTTTCTTTTTATTTGAGCAAGGCTCGAATTTTTATTGTTAATATCATACCATTCTATGGCAATTTGTCAATCATTTATTGGTAACTATCAATGAACGGTATAAAATGTTCGCTATTAATGAAGTCGTTTTATTTTTTAAAATAGGTAATTCCCATCGCAGATTTGACTTCATCCAATGTTTGAGCTGCTACATTTCGAGCACGTTCACTTCCTTTTTCAAGAATAGAGTAGACTTCACCCATATCCTTTGCAAATTCAAGGCGTCTTTCACGAATTGGTCTTAATTCACGATCTAAAATTTCTAAAAGATATCGTTTGGTCTTTACATCACCAAGTCCACCACGTTGATAATGTTCTTTCATTTCTGCAATTTCAGCTGAATCTTCTGGACGGCCAAATACATCCAGGTAATGAAACACCATATTGCCTTCGATTTTTCCTGGATCCTCTACTTTAATATGATCCGGATCGGTATACATACTCATCACTTTTTTCTTTAAAGTATCCGCATCATCAGCTAGGTAAATTCCATTATTCAATGATTTAGACATTTTAGCATTTCCATCTAAACCAGGTAAGCGCCCCGCTGCTTCATTTTCAGGATAAATTCCTTCCGGTTCCACCAAAGTATCTGTGTTGTATGCATGATTAAAGGAACGAACAATCTCACGAGTTTGCTCAATCATAGGCTTTTGATCATTTCCTACTGGAACAAAATTCGCTTTAAATGCTGTGATATCGGCTGCTTGTGAAATAGGGTATACCAAAAATCCTGTTGGAATACTCTCACCAAAACCTTTTTGAGAAATCTCGGTTTTTACAGTTGGATTCCTTTCAAGTCGCGCCAAAGATACTAGATTCATGTAATACATGGTCAATTCCGCTAATTCAGGAATCTGACTTTGAATGAAAATCGTAACTTTTTCAGGATCTAGTCCAGCTGCCAGATAATCCAAAGCAACATTACCAATAGATTCTACAATCGTTTTTGGATCTTTTGCATGGTCTGTCAAAGCTTGCTGGTCTGCTAGGAAAACAAACATATTATACTCATCTTTATTTTGCAACAAGACGCGATTTTTTAAAGAACCAACATAGTGGCCAATATGGAGTTTTCCTGTCGGTCTATCTCCTGTCAGAATGATGGGTTTTGTCATACTCTTCTCCTTAATCGTTATCCCTATCATTATAGCACTTTCTAGTTGAAAATGTTAGTCTATCCTCTATGTTTGTAAGGAATTAACACTTTACTAAACTGTCAATTTCGTTTACATCATTGTAAAAACAAATTGACAGTAAAAAAGTTGAATTTTCCCCTATTTTCTAGTAAAATGAAGACATTATAGAAAGAGGAGAAAATCATTGCTTACAGTATCAGACGTCTCACTACGTTTTAGTGATCGAAAATTGTTTGACGATGTCAATATCAACTTTACAGAAGGAAATACGTACGGTCTCATCGGTGCCAACGGTGCTGGAAAGTCAACCTTTTTAAAAATTTTAGCTGGAGATATTGAACCAACAACTGGTCATATTTCTCTTGGCCCTGATGAACGTTTGTCTGTTTTGCGTCAAAATCACTTTGACTACGAAGACGAGCGGGTCATCGATGTTGTCATTATGGGAAATGAAAAGCTCTACAACATTATGAAGGAAAAAGATGCTATCTACATGAAAGAAGATTTCTCTGATGAAGATGGTGTCCGTGCAGCTGAACTTGAAGGTGAATTTGCCGAACTTGGTGGATGGGAAGCAGAAAGTGAAGCATCTCAATTGCTTCAAAATCTAAATATTTCAGAAGACCTTCATTATCAAACTATGAGCGAGTTAGCCAATGGGGATAAAGTGAAAGTTCTCTTAGCTAAAGCCCTTTTTGGTAAACCAGATGTCCTTCTTTTGGACGAGCCGACCAATGGATTGGATATTCAATCCATTACCTGGTTAGAAGATTTTCTGATTGATTTTGAAAATACGGTTATCGTTGTATCCCATGACCGCCACTTTTTGAATAAAGTCTGCACCCATATGGCGGATCTCGACTTTGGAAAAATTAAACTTTACGTCGGAAACTATGATTTCTGGAAAGAATCTTCTGAACTTGCAGCAAAATTACAAGCAGATAGAAATGCAAAAGCTGAAGAAAAAATTAAACAATTGCAAGAGTTTGTCGCACGTTTCTCAGCCAACGCTTCAAAATCAAAACAAGCAACTTCGCGTAAAAAAATGCTTGACAAGATTGAACTTGAAGAAATTGTTCCATCTAGTCGGAAGTACCCATTTATCAACTTTAAGGCAGAACGAGAAATTGGTAACGATCTCTTGACAGTTGAAAATCTTTCTGTCAAGATTGATGGTGAAACTATCCTTGACAATATCAGCTTTATCTTACGTCCTGGTGACAAAACCGCCCTTATCGGACAGAACGATATTCAAACAACCGCTTTGATCCGTGCATTGATGGATGATATTGAATATGAAGGAACTGTCAAGTGGGGAGTTACAACTAGTCGATCATATCTACCAAAAGACAACAGTCGTGATTTTGCAGGTGGTGAAAGTATTCTTGATTGGCTTCGTCAATTTGCAAGTAAAGAAGAAGATGACAATACTTTCCTTCGTGGTTTCTTAGGACGGATGCTCTTTTCGGGTGACGAAGTTAACAAGTCTGTCAACGTCTTGTCAGGGGGAGAAAAAGTTCGTGTCATGTTGTCTAAATTGATGCTCCTCAAGTCAAATGTTCTTGTACTGGATGATCCAACCAATCACTTGGATTTGGAGTCTATTTCAAGTTTGAATGATGGATTGAAGAATTTTAAAGAATCGATTATCTTTGCTAGCCATGACCACGAATTCATTCAAACACTCGCCAACCATATTATCGTTCTTTCAAAAAACGGCGTAATCGATCGTATTGATGAAACCTATGATGAGTTTCTTGAAAATGAAGAAGTTCAAGCAAAAGTGAAAGAACTTTGGAGTCAATCATAAAAATAAAGAGCCCTGAAATAATGATTTCAGGCTCTTTCAGTAGAAATATATGAATAAAACAAAGCTAAAAACATCCCTTTTTATAGTATCTTCTTTCCTGATTCCAGCTATCATGATGTTCTTTATTTACCTCTCACAAGGAATCTACTGGAACAGTGATACATCCCCATTATTAGGAGATGGTTATCATCAGTATGTCATTTTTGATACCACACTTCGAAATATTTTACATGGGACGGATAGCCTATTTTACAGTTTTCAAAGTGGATTAGGTATTAATTTCTATGCACTCAGTAGCTATTATCTAGGAAGTTTCTTTTCTCCTCTCGTCTACTTCTTTAATGCACAATCCATGCCGGATGCTGTTTACCTCATCACTCTTCTTAAATTTGGAGCTATTGGGTTAAGCACTTATATTAGTTTACATGGAATGTTTTCTAAAATTCCTAGATCCCTGGTTCTTACCCTTTCAACATCATTTGCTCTTATGAGCTTTGCTATCAGCCAAATTGAAATCAAAACTTGGCTAGATGTTTTTATCCTAGCACCATTAATTCTTTATGGATTCAAAAAACTCATTTACAATGAGGGAGAGATTCTCTACTTTATCAGCTTAACCAGCTTGTTTATCCAAAATTATTATTTTGGGTTTATGATGTCTATTTTTCTTATTTTATGGTACTTGACACAACTGTCATGGGACATCAAAGTAATTGGAAAACGCTTCTTTCATTTTGTAATTGTATCTCTTTTATCAGTTATAACAAGCCTTGTGATGTTATATCCAACCTTCTTAGATTTACGCACTCATGGAGAAAGTTTTTCAAAGGTTGACAGTATCTTTACAGAAAAAAGTTGGTATCTTGACGTATTTGCAAAAAATTTCATTGGAAGTTTTGACACTACTAAATATGGATCAATTCCAATGATCTACGTGGGATTATTTCCACTTCTTTTAGCGATTACCTTTTTCTTTGTAAAGTCGATCAAGTTTCACGTGAAACTTTCTTACTTTATACTCTTGACCATTCTTATTTTGAGTTTTCGTTTTCAATTATTAGATCTCCTTTGGCAAGGTATGCACGCGCCGAATATGTTTCTTCATCGATACTCTTGGATCTTTTCTTTGACGATTATTCTGATGGCAGGAGAAGTACTAAATCGAATAGAGGAGATCACTTGGATTCGTTTTAGTCTTGCTAATTTTCTCCTTATTCTAGGATTTGGAGCAACTGTCCTTTACAGCAGTCACTATAAATTTTTAGATGCAGTCAATTTCATTGTTACTTTTGAGTTTTTAATTGCTTTCTATTTGGTCTGTTTAGGATTTATCCTAAAAAAGATACTGCCTAGACTTTTCTATCTTTCGATCCTGTTTTTCTCCATCTTTGAATTATCGGTGAATAGTTATTATCAAATGGAAGGTATTGCGAATGAATGGGTCTTTGCTTCTCGATCATCCTACGAACGAGACTTAAAAGCCATCCAATCCTTAGTAAGAGAGAAGACAGACTCTAATTATCGGACTGAGATTCTACAGCCACAAACGGGCAATGATAGCATGAAGTATGGTTATAATGGAATTTCTCAATTTTCATCTGTACGAAATACGGATGCTAGTTCGACATTAGACAAACTTGGATTTAAATCTGAAGGAACCAACCTCAATCTTAGATACCAAAACAATTCTATTTTAATGGATAGTCTATTTGGTGTTCGCTATAATTTAAGCCAACAACCTGTTCAAAAATTTGGATTTAAAGAGATTGCAACCAAAAATGGAGTCTCACTTTCAGAAAACGAATATGCCTTACCAATCGCCTTTCTGTCAGCAAAACCTTATAAAAATACTTCCTTTACGAATTTGACACTGGATAATCAGACACGATTCATCCATCAAATCACAGATGAAAAATATAAATTTTATAAGAAATTAAATATTCTCTCGCCTACTTCACAAAATACTACATCTTCGTTGCAAACTGCAAAAATTGAAGAAGATAGTCATCTATCCTACGCAAGTATTCAATATGAAGTAACGGTTCCTGCCCATAGCCAACTATATGTCAATGTTCCAAATTTACAATTTTCAAACGATGATCGGAAAGATATTGAAATCAGCTACAATGGACAGACCCAACGCTATACCATTGATAATGCCTTTCCATTCTTTTCGATTGGCCATTTTGACACAGAGGAAACAGTTACTATTCGTTTGAGTTTTCCAGAAAATTCGACAGTCTCCTTTGATACACCAGAATTTTTTGCTCTGGATCTTGACCAATACACACAAGCTATCGCTAGTATTCGTCAGCAAGAAGTTGCTATTCACAAAAAGAAAAACAAATTGGTAGCAGCCTATAACGCAAATAGAGACACTACCCTTATTTTTACACTCCCTTATGATAAAGGCTGGTCAGCTAAACAAAATGGAAAACCTATCCAAATTCATCGCATCCAGAAAGGATTATTGGGAGTTCGTGTTTCAAAAGGATCCGGAACAGTCACCTTAACATTTGTTCCCCAAGGCTTCATTGAAGGACTCATTGCCTTTTTCGTTGGAATCATTCTCTTCTTCCTCTACGAATGGAGACAAATAAAAAGACGAAAAAGCTAAGGAATCTAACCATCGTTCACTTATAAATAAAAGGCTAGGATAGTCATTATCCTAGCCTTTTTCAAAACAAAAAAACACCCAAATGGGTGCTATACTAGCTCCGCCAGTAGGACTCGAACCTACGACATCATGATTAACAGTCATGCGCTACTACCAACTGAGCTATGGCGGAATGAGATATAGTCCGTACGGGATTCGAACCCGTGTTACCGCCGTGAAAAGGCGGTGTCTTAACCCCTTGACCAACGGACCATATATTCATTAACAGAACATATCCCATTATATCAGAATTTAACTAATTGTCAAGCACTAAATTCTAAATTTTGCTCTTCGATTAATTTTTTGACACGTTTGATATTGCTTCTTGAGATTGGACAAGAATACCCTTCTTTCAACAACAACTGTTTCCTTTTCTTATCCATTCCAACGATCATACTTCTATTCACGATATAAGATTGATGGGGACTGAAATATCTCTCCTCCACATCTTTCTCCAAGACATCTGATAAACTTCCTGCAATTTCTTTTTGAAAATTTTTCCCAACTAAGTTTAATTTATAAGCAGAACCAACAGTTTCAATATAAAGAATATCTTTAAATGGAATTTTTATCTTTTTATCCTTAAAGTCATACTCAAAATAATCTGTCAAATCATCATTTCCAATTTGAATAGTTGTTAGGTACTCAATACACTCCTTGATTTTTAATCTAAATAAATCTTCATTCAAATTTTTATCAATAAAATCCAAGGCAGATACTTTATAACGATAGGTAATCGAAGCGAATTCTGATTTTGTAGTAATAAAAACAATAATAGCATAAGGATTTGCTTCTCGTATTTTTTGAGCAATTTCCAACCCACAATACTCATTGTCTTGGATATGAATATCTAGAAAATATAATTGGTGGATATCCGAATGCTGGATATAATTTTCAAATTCCGAAATTTTACCGGTAGAAATCACTTCAAGTTTAATTTCTAATTCCTTAGCAATTTCTGCAATATGTTTTTCTACCCGTATCTGTTGAGAGAGCTCATCTTCTAATAAAAAAATCTTCATTCTTGTTCGTATCCTCCAATCTTCAAAACTTGTAAAAAACGATTTCCTTGCAATTCCGTTTCTAAAAACATCGTTCCATAATTTGCTAAGATTTTTCTCACATTATTTAATCCTAGTCCTCTATTTTCTCCTTTTGTCGAATAGCCTTCTTCATATATTTTTCTAATATCAAAAGTGATTTCATTTGTTGTATTATGAATCACTAAGTAAACAATTTTTGAAATAGAGAAAATAGCAATATGAACTTTCTTTTCTTCTGCTTCTTTTGAAGCTTCCAAAGCGTTTGTCACTAGAATCCCAACGATTCTCACGATATCTAATAAATCAACTGGTAGTTGCTCGATTGGTTCACTCGTTTCAAAGGTCATTTCTACCCCAGCATCTCTTGCATCCAACCAGCCTCGAATCAAAATACTTCGTAAAGCAGAATCTTTGATATTGACCAAGTTGAATCCTGATAATGCTTCTGTATTGATCTCTTTATAACCTTTTTCCAATACTTCTCTATGGATTCTCTGTATTTCTGGAATATTTTCTTCCTCAATGGCTAACGACATAGAAATAACTAAATTTCCCAAATCATGACGAAATCCCCTGACAATAGAATAGAGACTTTGAATTTCAGCCATATACCGACTCATTTGTTGCTCAGAAAATTCTTTATACTCCAGTTCTAAATTTTTACGATACTGATCTCGCTCGATTTTCATATGGAATAAGCTGACTACAAAAGAGAAAAAACAAATCGTTGCCAACATACTCCCAAAATTTTTATATTGCGCTTGTTCACTAATCCATAAAGCAAAATTAATCACTACAAATATAGCAAAATAGACACAGATGAGTCTCTTTAAATATTTTTCAAATTCTTTCTCATAAAAAGGAGTGAAATCAAATTCAAATAGGTCAATTAACTTCAAAATGATTCCTAAAGAAATCAAACGAATGCACATATTGTAGACAATCGAGTAAGCTGCTACAACAGCATCCCCCAATACTGAAGAGACAATTATCGTCAGAAAAGTTGCTGTTCCTTCAACCGCTAAATAAGTAAAAAAAGAATAAAAAATGGCGCACAAGCGATTCGTCCGATTGGCATAATGATAATAAGGATATAAATAAACCGGCCATAAGAGCATATTTAAATCAGAGAGTCGAATATTTGAAAATAAAGTCACATCTAAAAATACTAAGAGACTTTCAAAAAGAAGAACAAAGGTGCTCAGCAGAAAGATAAATGCAAATTGATGTTCCTGATAGATTTTTTCGTCCACTAATGCAAACGTCAGAACAATGATCCCTCCCAAGAGAAAAGACAAGATTAATGACTGAATCACACAAACTCTCCCACTTTGTTTTTTCTATTTTATTATACTCTAGTATTATTATAAAAAAATAAAATTTTATATACAAAAAATTATAATATAAAATAGCCTAAAATTAAAGGGAATAGGTAAAATTGTAATGTTTTTAATGTTTTTGTTACATGAATGAAAACTATTTTACACAATTTATATAATCTACACTTTGCACTATATAGGGATTGTTAGTTCTTTTTTAAAATATTCCTAATAAATCATTTCATCACTATTAATCTATAGCAAAGTATACAAAAATTAATAGATAATGAAAATTTATACATTTTAACATAAAAGAAAAGATGCAGCAAAAGCTGCATCTCTCATTTGATCCCAGCAGGATTCGAACCTGCGACCGTTCGCTTAGAAGGCGAATGCTCTATCCAGCTGAGCTATGAGACCGAACTTACTTCATTTTAGCAGAAAAAGGAAGGAGCGTCAAGGTTATTTATGGTAAGGACTCCCCTGTTGAATCATGAAAGCACGATAGATTTGTTCCACCAACACTAATTTCATCAACTGATGAGGAAGAGTTAATTGACCAAAGCTCATTAATAGATTTCCTCTTTTTTTCACTTCAGGAGACAGACCAAGACTGCCTCCAATAACAAAAGTAAGGTTTGAATAACCAGATGTCATAATCTGGTCAATCGTTTGACTAAATTTATCTGAAGGAAATTGTTTTCCTTCGATGGCTAATACAATCACATATTCCTTATCTGAAATCTTAGAGAGAATTCGTTGTCCCTCTTTTTCAAGGATTTGTTGATTTTCGAGTTGACTGGCACGATCTGGAGTTTTTTCATCAACTAACTCAACCTGTTCTACTTTTACAAATCGACCAAGCCTTTTAATATACTCCGCGATCCCATCTTTTAAGTATTTTTCTTTTAATTTTCCAACGGTTATCAATTTAATTTTCATTCCCCTATTGTAGCATAATTCTTCAATTCCACAAATAATCCACAGCTATAGAAAGGAAATCTATTCTATAAAGTCCTTTTTAAAGCCATTTCTCAACTAAATTCTACAAGTTATCCACAATTTGTGGATAACTTTAGTTATTTAAGATATAATTAAGAAAGTTTTTCTATACTCTAGACAATTTGATATCCTTAGGAGGAAAATATGAAATCTTCATCTAATTTACTGAAAAAAGTTGGAAACATAGCCCTCATTTTTGTTGTAGGTTTTCTAGGTGGTATTCTTGGAACCTTTTTAACCTTACAAACATCTCATTCTTCTACTTCAAATACTGAAAGTAAGCAAGTCCACTCAACCACTGTTAAAACAGCTTATAAAAATACAACCTCAACTAGTGAGGCCGTAGACAAGGTGAAAAATGCTGTAGTTTCTGTGATTACTTATTCTGATTCTTCGAATCAAGGGTTATTTGAAAAAGAAGAAAACTCTGACTCACAAATTTCTAGTGAAGGTTCTGGGATCATTTATAAAAAAGAAGGAAAATATGCCTACCTTGTTACCAACACCCATGTGATCAATGGTGCTAAAAAAGTAGATATTCTTTTAGCAGATGGGAATAAAGTCCCCGGAGAAGTAGTTGGGTCAGATGTCTATTCTGATATTGCAGTCGTTCGTATTAGTGCGGATAAAGCAAAGGCAGTAGCTGAATTCGGAGATTCAAACCAATTAACAGTCGGTGAGACTGCAATTGCAATTGGTAGCCCTCTTGGAACAGATTATGCGAATTCTGTTACCCAAGGAATTATTTCCAGCCAAGGCCGCAATGTGAAATTGAAAGCCGATAATGGACAAAATATCTCTACACGCGCCCTACAAACAGACGCAGCCATCAACCCAGGAAATTCTGGAGGCCCATTAATCAATATTCAAGGACAAGTCATCGGGATTACCTCAAGTAAAATTTCAAATAACGGACAAACGTCAGTAGAAGGAATGGGATTTGCAATTCCTGCAAATGATGTTGTCAATATTATCAAGCAACTAGAAGAAAAAGGAAAAGTAGTTCGACCAGCTCTTGGAATCCAAATGATGGATTTATCCAACCTTTCAACTTCTGATTTAAGCCAATTAAAACTTCCTGAAAAAATCTCTGGAGGAGTACTAGTTCGTTCAACACTTGAAAATATGCCTGCTTCAGATAAATTGCAACGTTATGATGTCATCACAAAGATCGATGATACAGATATCGAGTCAACGGCAGATTTACAATCCGCCCTCTATTCTCACCAAATCAATGATACAATCAAGGTCACATTCTATCGTGATGGAAAACAACAAACAACTTCTATCAAGTTGACAAAATCAACTGAGGATCTGAGCGATTAACTTTCACTTTCTTGACATACTTGTAAACACACCTTTACGAATTTGTAAAGGTGTGTTATTCTATTCATAAGATGGAAAAATTAGAAAAAATAGCGGTAAAGGACATTCGAACCAATCCTTTCCAACCAAGAAAAGTATTTGATCAAGAAAAATTAGAAGAACTGGCTCAGTCAATCAAAGAAAATGGCTTAATTCAACCCATTATTGTCAGAAAATCTCCAATAATTGGTTTTGAATTGCTTGCAGGTGAAAGACGTTTTAGAGCTTCAAAAATTGCTGGATTAGAGCTTGTTCCTGCGATTATTAAAGAGTTAACGGATCAAGAAATGATGCGACAAGCCATTATTGAAAATCTTCAACGAGAAGATCTCAATCCAATTGAAGAAGCCATCTCCTACCAGAAGCTCGTTGATCATGGCTATAAGCACGACCAAATCGCTCAATTTATGGGGAAATCTAGACCCTATATCAGCAATATGCTTCGCTTGTTACATCTAGCTCCCTCTGTTCAAGAAGCAGTCATTCAAAATGATATTTCTTCGGCTCATGCGCGTGTTCTTGTTCCTCTTGATGAAGAAGAGCAGCGCTTTTGGTTGGAGCGAATCAAACAGGATCATTTAAATGTTCGAACATTAGAAAGCAAGATCAGTTCAAAAAGAAAACAGAAAAATAAAAAAGCAAAAGAGAGCTTCCTACTGGAAGAGGAACAGCGATTGAAAAAAATATTAGGAACAGATGTGACGATACACTCCTCTTCTCAAAATAAAGGAACTATCCAAATTTCTTTTTCCAGTCTTGATGAATACCAACGAATTATCAACAGCCTTAAATAAGGCTGTTATTTTTATTTTTTGTATTGACAAGCTTTTCCACCATAAAAATCTTTTGTAAATAGCAGAAAAATAAGGATATTCTCTAGTTATCCCCACTTTGTGGATAACTTTTAAAAACAATGTGAATTTAAATCCACAACTTGTGGAAAAGTTTAAAACTATAATTTAATTTCATGAAATTTAGCCTGTGGAAAACTATTTTTGTTTGTGGTAGAATAGGAGTACGTATGATTTGATACAATTCAAGAAAAGGAGGGAAGTCTGATAGTGTCACAAGAAGAGCAATTTTGGTCTCGTTTTTTAGAATTAGCCCAATTACAACTAAAAGATAGTGCCTATGATTTTTTTGTCGCCGATTCAAAATTAGTCAAAATCGATGGAGAAACGGCTACCATTTATCTTGATGGAAATTATAAAGAATTATTTTGGGAAACAAATCTAAAAAATGCTTTGATCACAGCCAGCTTTGAAGTCTACAATACAGATTTGAAGTTCCATTTCGTTTTTGAAGATACCGAAGAAATTCCTAGTAGTCATAGCAGTGAGAGTAGGAGATTATCTTCAGCTAGCTTAACAACCGAACCGTTGCCTAAAATTGATACAGGTCTGAAATCAAAGTACACCTTTGATAATTTTGTGCAAGGGGATGGAAATATTTGGGCGAAAGCAGCAGCGCTTGCAGTTTCTGAAAATCTTGCAACAACTTACAACCCTCTCTTTATCTATGGTGGACCAGGGCTTGGAAAGACTCACCTATTGAACGCAATTGGAAATCAAATCCTAGAAAATATTCCAAACGCACGGGTTAAGTATGTCCCAGCAGAAACCTTTATTAATGAATTTTTAGAACACCTTCGATTAGGAGAAATGAAGACGTTCAAGAATACCTATCGAAGTCTTGATCTCTTACTGATCGATGATATCCAGTCACTCGGCGGGAAAAAAGTCACGACTCAAGAGGAATTCTTTAATACCTTTAATGCCCTCCATAGCGACAACAAACAGATTGTTCTAACAAGCGATCGAAGTCCGGATCATTTAGACAGTCTTGAAGAGCGGCTGGTTACTCGTTTCAAATGGGGACTAACGCAAAATATAACACCACCTGATTTTGAAACTCGGATTGCCATCTTACGGAATAAAATTGAAGATCTAGACTATATTTTTCCTAATGACACACTAGAATATCTAGCTGGTCAGTTTGATTCAAATGTCCGAGACTTAGAAGGTGCCTTAAATGATATTTCTTTAATGGCGAAGGTGAAGAAACTAAAAGAAATTACGATCGATGTTGCAGCTGAAGCTATTCGAGCTCGTAAAAATGATAATAGCAAGACGCTTGTCATCCCCATTGAAAAAATTCAGGAAGCAGTTGGAGCCTTTTATGGAGTCAGTGTAAAAGAAATCAAAGGTTCTCGAAGAGTTCAGAATATTGTCCTAGCACGACAAGTGGCCATGTATCTTTCAAGAGAGATGACGGACAACTCACTTCCTCGAATCGGAAAAGAATTCGGTGGAAAAGACCACACGACTGTCATTCATGCTTATGAAAAAATTAAAAGTATGGTCGACACAGATGATAATCTACGACTCGAAATTCAAAGTATCAAGAAAAAGTTAAATTAATCTGTGGATAACTTCCTCTAAACTTCTAAGGGTTATGCACAATTTTTAAACAAGTAACTTTTTAAGTCATAGATAGGATTCTGAGAGTTTTCCACAACTTCCACACAATCTACTATTACTATTATCTTACTAATCATAAAATAAATAAAAGGAATGACCATGATAAATTTTTCTATTAACAAAACTTTATTTTTACAAGCACTAAATACTACCAAAAGAGCGATCAGTTCAAAAAATGCTATCCCAATTCTTTCCACGATTAAAATTGATGTCACTCCAGAAGGAGTTGCCTTATCTGGATCGAATGGCCAAATTTCAATTGAAAACTTTATTTCTATCAAAGATGAAAATGCTGGTTTACTAGTGACCTCTCCAGGTTCTATTTTATTGGAAGCAACTTTCTTTATTAATGTGGTTTCAAGTTTACCAGATGTTACTTTAGATTTTAAAGAGATTGAACAAAAACAGGTTCTTTTAACAAGTGGAAAATCAGAAATTACACTTAAAGGAAAAGATGCAGATCAATATCCACGTATTCAAGAAATTGCTGCAAGTAATCCATTAGTTTTGGAAACAAAATTATTAAAACAATTAATTAATGAAACAGCATTTGCAGCAAGTGTACAAGAAAGTCGTCCAATTTTGACAGGTGTTCACTTTGTTTTATCGGATAATAAAGAGCTAAAAACAGTAGCAACAGACTCTCACCGTATGAGTCAAAAAGTGATTACACTGGAGAAAAATGGAGACAACTTTGATGTTGTCATCCCAAGTCGCTCTCTTCGTGAATTCACCTCTGTTTTTTCTGATGATATTGAAACAGTTGAGGTTTTCTTTGCTAACAATCAAATTCTCTTTAGAAGTGAACACATTAGTTTTTATACCCGTTTGCTAGAAGGAAATTATCCTGATACAGACCGTCTCATTCCAACAGAATTCAATACAGAGGCAACCTTCAATGTGGCCAACCTTCGATTTGCAATGGAGCGTGCTCGTCTTCTTTCAAATGCGACTCAAAACGGAACGGTTAAATTAGAGTTCAAAAATGGAGTGGTTTCTTCCCACGTTCATTCACCAGAAGTTGGGCGAGTAAATGAAGAGATCGATACGAGCGCCGTTTCAGGAGAGGATTTGTCTATTAGCTTTAATCCAACTTATTTGATTGAAGCGCTCAAAGCTATTGACAGTGAACAAGTTGTTATTCGTTTTATTTCTTCTGTTAGACCGTTTACATTGGTTCCAGAAGGAAATGAACAAGGGTTCATTCAATTGATTACGCCAGTTCGCACAAATTAACAAAGGTGAATCATGTATACGTTAGGTGATTTTGTAGAAATGAAAAAGCCTCACGCTTGTGTGATTAAAGA
Source organism: Streptococcus sp. HMSC076C09 (assembly GCF_001837905.1). Lineage (NCBI taxonomy): Bacteria > Bacillati > Bacillota > Bacilli > Lactobacillales > Streptococcaceae > Streptococcus > Streptococcus sp. HMSC076C09. Next base: position 12,847 of record NZ_KV834647.1, on the reverse strand, counting down.
AACAGGCAAGAAGGCAAATCGTTGGGAAATTACGCGACTTGGTGCAGACATAAAAATCAAGTGTAGCAATTGTGATCATGTGGTCATGATGAGTCGCCATGATTTTGAACAGAAAATGAAGAAAGTACTATAAAAGGTTCAGTCACTTATGTGACCGAACCTTTTCGATTATTTTAATTCTTCAAATTTTCCATTTTTAACTTCTTTGAAACCACCCTGTTTCATCATATCAAAAGTTGATTTGAAGCTGATATAGTCGACTTTTTTATCTTTTTGTGTCGTTACTAATTTCTTTTCAATTAGCTGATCTAAGTCTGCCTTTTCATAATTTAGTGTTGTTTTTTCAACCAAATAATCATCTTTATATTCAGCAGAATGTGTGAATCCTTTGACATCTTTGTATTCTTCATCATATTTATCGATCATTTCCTTTAATTGATCTTTCGTAACTCCCGCCTCTTTGTAATAAATAGTAGTGGTGGTTTGGTTACTGATCGCTTTATCACCTTTATGTTCTAGTGTAATACGAACATCTGTTTTCTTTTCTTGGTTGATTGCCTGAAGATAGGATTTTTGAACAGATTGTTGTCCACAAGCTCCAAGAAGAAAGAGCGTAAAGATAGCGATTAAAGAAAGAAAAATAGATTTCCATATTTGTTTTTTCATCTGAAAAACTCCTTTGTTCATTGTTAAATATAGTATATCATTTTTATCTTTTTAGAACGTTACAGTTTGATGAAAAAATCTAGTTTCAAAGGTCATGAAATATTTTATTTTTCATTACTTATCTTTTGAATTATGTTATAATAAAAGAGATTGAAATTTGAACGGAGAAAAAAGAAAAATGGTATTAACAGCAGGTATCGTTGGCTTACCAAATGTTGGTAAATCAACCCTATTTAACGCAATTACAAAAGCAGGAGCAGAGGCCGCAAACTATCCCTTTGCAACCATTGATCCAAACGTCGGGATGGTAGAAGTTCCAGATGAACGCCTCCAAAAATTGACGGAAATGATTACTCCTAAGAAGACAGTTCCGACTACTTTTGAATTTACAGATATTGCTGGGATTGTGAAAGGGGCTTCTAAGGGAGAAGGACTTGGTAATAAATTCTTGGCCAATATCCGTGAAGTAGATGCCATTGTCCATGTAGTGCGTGCTTTTGATGATGAAAATGTCATGCGGGAGCAAGGTCGTGAAGATGCCTTTGTTGATCCACTGGCAGATATTGATACCATCAATTTAGAATTAATTTTAGCCGACTTAGAGTCTGTCAATAAACGCTATGCGCGTGTAGAAAAAATCGCTCGTACACAAAAAGATAAGGATTCTGTTGCGGAATTTAATGTTCTACAAAAAATCAAACCAGTTCTTGAAGATGGTAAATCAGCTCGGACCATTGAATTCACGGAGGAAGAACAAAAAGTGGTGAAAGGACTTTTCCTTTTGACTACCAAACCAGTTCTTTATGTAGCCAATGTGGATGAAGATGTTGTTGCAGATCCAGATTCTATCGAGTATGTGAAGCAAATTCGTGACTTTGCGGCAACAGAGAATGCGGAAGTCGTGGTGATTTCTGCGCGTGCTGAGGAAGAAATTTCTGAGCTAGATGATGCAGATAAACAAGAATTTTTAGAGGCAATTGGCCTAACAGAGTCTGGAGTTGATAAACTCACGCGTGCAGCTTACCACTTGTTGGGACTTGGCACTTATTTCACAGCTGGTGAAAAAGAAGTGCGTGCTTGGACCTTCAAACGTGGTATGAAAGCTCCTCAAGCTGCTGGAATCATCCACTCTGATTTTGAAAAAGGATTTATTCGTGCCGTGACCATGTCCTATGATGATTTAGTTAAATACGGTTCTGAAAAGGCTGTAAAAGAAGCAGGACGCTTGCGCGAAGAAGGAAAAGAATATGTTGTCCAAGACGGGGACATCATGGAATTCCGTTTTAATGTATAAGATAGTTAAAAAAATGTAAAGGTTGGAAAAAATATTTCCAACCCTTTTAGTGTTTTGAAAGGAAAGAGATGACGAAATTAATTGTTGGATTGGGAAATCCAGGTGATAAGTATTTTGAAACGAAACACAATGTAGGCTTTATGTTAGTTGATCAAATGGCAAAGTCTTTAAATCTTACTTTCTCCCATGATAAGATTTTTCAAGCTGATATCGCCTCAACATTTTTGAATGGAGAAAAGGTCTATTTTGTAAAGCCGACCACTTTCATGAATGAGAGTGGAAAAGCAGTCCATGCCCTTCTGACTTATTATGGTCTGGATATTGAAGATCTTTTGGTTATTTACGATGATTTAGATATGGAAGTTGGTAAGATTCGTCTTCGAGCTAAAGGATCAGCTGGAGGTCATAACGGAATCAAATCGATTATCAATCATATTGGAACTCAGACTTTTTATCGAATTAAGATTGGAATTGGAAGACCTAAGCAGGGCATGTCAGTTGTTCATCATGTCTTAGGAAAATTTGATAAAGGCGATTACATCACTATTCTACAAACAATCGATCGAGTAGAAGAAGCGGTTAACGATTACTTGGTAGAAGAAAATTTTGAAAGAAGCATGCAGAAATACAACGGGTAAGTAGATGAATGTAATTGATTTAGTGAGTCAAAACTCCAACCTTCTATCCTGGCAACAAGGTTTGCAAAAAAATAATAGGGAATTGATCTTAGGATTATCTGCGACCACAAAGGCTATTGTAATGGCTTCAGCCTTTGATTCTATTGAAAAAGCAGTCCTCATCACTTCCAGTTATAACGAAGCAGAACGATTGGCCAGTGATTTTATTGCCTTACTTGGAGAAGAGAAAGTCCATACATTTTTGGGAGATGATAACCCTTTAGCAGAATTTGTTTTTGCTTCACAAGAAAGGCAATTTGCACGATTAGAGGCTTTGAACTTTTTATGCCAAGAAGATCGTCAAGGCATCCTTGTGACCAATGTGAGTGGTATAAAACTACTATTACCTTCTCCTAAAGTTTTTGCATCTAGCATTTTTCAATTGAAGGTTGGTCAAGAAATAGACTTAACTACTCTGAGTGAAACATTACAGAAAATTGGCTACCAAAAGGTGAGCCAAGTTTTGCAACAGGGAGAGTTTAGTCTACGAGGAGATATTTTAGATATCTTTGAGATCGACCAACTCCAACCCTATCGGATTGAATTTTTCGGAGATGAGATTGATGGAATCCGAATCTTTGACCCAGAAAGTCAGCGTTCTGTTGAAAATGTTGAAGAAGTTCAACTGAAGGCAGTGAGTGATCTATTGTTGCAAGAGGAAGATTTTATCCGTGGTCAGCAGCAAATAGAACAATTGCAAGAACAGAGTGCAAATGAAGAATTTAAATCTTATCTAGCAGAAATTCTGGGAGATATTTCTCAAAGGAAACTCCATCCGGATCTTAGGAAATTTATTAGTTTCTTTTACAAAAAGCAATATACCCTATTCGATTATCTCCCTAAACATACTCCAGTCTTTCTGGATGATTATCAAAAAATAGCAGACCAAATAGCGAGATTTGAACTAGATACAGCTAATCTCTTGACGGAAGATTTACATAAAAATAGAGCTTCTTCTCGCCAAGTGTATTTTGCAGACACCAGTACAACATTACGAAAATATACGCCTGCAACTTATTTTTCAAACTTTCAAAAAGGATTAGGAAATCTGAAGTTTGATCATTTGTATCAATTCAATCAATATCCCATGCAGGAGTTTTTTGGACAATTTGATTTACTAAAAGAGGAAATTGAACGGTATCGAAAATCAAACTATACTGTTATTGTCCAAGCAACTTCTCATCACAATCTTCAACAGCTCCATAAAAATTTAGAAGAGTATGGGATTCGATTAGATTATATTGATGGGGATACGATCATTCCTCAAGCTAGTCAATTAGTCGTTGGAGGATTAGCTCACGGTTTTCAATTTGTTGATGAAAAAATTGTCTACATTACAGAATCAGAGATTTATCAGAAAAAGATCAAACGAAAGATTCGCAGGCAAAATATTTCCAATGCAGAACGCCTAAAAAATTATAATGAATTGGAAAAAGGGGACTATGTTGTTCACCAAGTTCATGGTATTGGTCAATATTTGGGAATTGAAACGATTGAAATTTCGGGTGTCCATCGTGATTATGTTTCAATTCAATATCAAAATGGAGATCGCATCTCGATTCCTGTCGATCAGATTCAGATGTTGTCCAAATACGTTGCAAGTGATGGAAAAACGCCAAAAATTAACAAGTTAAACGATGGGCGTTTCCAAAAAACGAAGCAAAAGGTTCAGACCCAGGTAGAGGACATTGCGGATGATTTGATAAAACTTTATGCGGAGCGTAGTCAATTAGAAGGCTTTGCCTATTCCCAAGATGATGAAAATCAAGAGGCTTTTGAACAAGATTTTCCATATATTGAAACAGATGACCAATTACGTTCCATTGAAGAAATTAAAAAAGATATGGAATCGAATCGTCCGATGGACCGATTGCTGGTTGGAGACGTCGGTTTTGGAAAAACAGAGGTCGCTATGCGAGCAGCCTTTAAGGCAGTAAATGATCATAAACAAGTAGCAGTGCTGGTTCCTACCACTGTTCTTGCCCAACAACATTATGCCAATTTTAAGGAGCGTTTTGAATCTTTTGCAGTAGAGGTTGCTGTTTTAAGTCGTTTCCAGAGTAAGGCAGAGCAGAAAGAAACGCTTGAAAAGTTGAAAAAAGGACGAGTGGATATTATTATTGGAACTCACCGTCTCTTGTCCAAAGATGTTGTTTTTTCAGACTTAGGTTTAATCGTGATCGATGAAGAACAACGTTTTGGAGTGAAGCACAAAGAAACCTTGAAAGAATTGAAAAAAAAGGTGGATGTGCTTACCTTGACAGCTACCCCTATACCTCGAACTCTTCACATGTCTATGCTAGGAATTCGAGATTTGTCTGTCATCGAAACACCTCCGACCAATCGGTATCCTGTGCAAACTTTTGTATTAGAGACCAATCCAACCATTATTCGAGACGCTGTGTTGCGGGAGATGGATCGTGGAGGACAAGCCTATTATCTTTACAACAAGGTAGATACAATTGAACAAAAGGTGTCTGAATTAAAAGAGTTGATTCCAGAGGCTTCGATTGGCTTTGTTCATGGTCAGATGAGTGAGGTTCGCTTAGAAAATACCCTGTTGGATTTCATTAATGGCGAATACGATGTCTTAGTGACGACAACCATTATTGAGACAGGTGTGGATATTCCAAATGCCAATACGCTCTTTATTGAAAATGCGGATCATATGGGACTTTCAACGCTTTATCAACTAAGAGGTCGTGTGGGACGAAGCAATCGAATTGCTTATGCCTATTTGATGTATCGTCCAGACAAATCTCTTACAGAAGTGTCTGAAAAACGTTTAGAAGCGATTAAAGGTTTTACTGAGTTGGGGTCTGGATTTAAAATTGCTATGCGAGATTTATCGATCCGTGGAGCAGGGAATATCCTTGGAGCTTCTCAATCTGGTTTCATCGATTCAGTTGGTTTTGAAATGTATTCTCAATTGTTAGAAGAAGCTATTGCTAAGAAACAAGGCCAAGAGCATCGTCGGCAAAAGAGCAATGCAGAGTTGAACCTTCAAATAGATGCGTATTTACCTAATGAATATATTTCAGATCAACGTCAAAAAATTGAAATTTACAAACAAATTCGTGAAATGAATTCTACAACGGACTATGAATACTTGCAAGATGAATTGATTGATCGTTTTGGAGAATACCCAGATGTTGTGGCCTATCTACTTGAAATTGGTTTAGTGAAAGCTTACTTAGATCAAGTCTTTGTCCGTCTTGTTGAGAGAAAACAACAAAAAGTGACAGTGAAATTTGAACCTATTGCCAAACAACTGTTTTTAACACAGGATTATTTCAAAGCTCTGTCAATGACACAGTTGAAGGCACAGATTGCAGAAGAAAAGGGATTGATTGAAGTGATCTTTGATATTCGAAACAAGAAAGATTTTGAAATTTTAGAAGCTCTGAAGCAATTTGGTCAAACCTTATTGGAAATTAAACAGGAAAAAGAAGAGAACTAGCAGTTCTCAGCTCATTTTTCGCATTTTATGTATAAAAAATGATACAATACTATGTTAGAGGTGACAGTATGAGATTAGATAAATATTTAAAAGTTTCTCGCATTATTAAGCGTCGCCCTGTTGCAAAGGAAGTTGCAGATAAAGGGCGGATCAAAGTTAATGGAGTATTAGCCAAAAGTTCAACGGATTTGAAAGTGAATGATCAAATTGAAGTTCGTTTTGGAAATAAAGTATTGACGGTTAAAGTCTTGGAAATGTTGGATAGTACAAAAAAAGAAGATGCATCCAAAATGTACGAAATAATTAGTGAAACAAGGATAGAAGAAGATGCCTAAAAATATCGTTCAAATGAACAATAAATATATCAAAGACGAAAGTCAGCGAAAACGTTTTTTAGAAGAAGAAAGAAAAAAACGCAATCGTTTTCTGGGGCTCGTTTTGATATTGGTCATGTTATTGTTTATTCTTCCAACTTATAATTTAGCCCAGAGCTATCAATCGCTACAAGATAAAAAAGAACAATACAAACAGTTGGAAAAAGAGTATAAAGAAACAAGTGAACAAAAAGAATACCAACAAGACATCGCTAAAAAATTAAAAGACGATGATTATGCAACAAAATATGCACGCGCTAAGTATTCTTTTTCAAAAGATGGTGAATATGTTTATACCATCCCAGATTTACTCCCCCAATAACCGATGGAAAATATCTTACAAACAGTTAAACAATTCCTTGAATTTTCGGATGAAAAATTAGAGGAATTAAAAAAGAAAAACCAAATGATTAAACTTCAAAAGGATGAAAAGGAAAGGAATACAGGTGTCTAAACGATTTCTGCTCCTATTGTTAGTTCCAATTTTATTTATTGGGTCTCAAGCAGCGAGTATCGAGCAGTCTGAGTCTTCTCAGACAATGGCTCATCCATCAGAACTTTATTTTTCTTCAATTCCAGCGAACCCGAATGTCTATCGCAAAATTTCTGTTTTTTCTGATCCTCAGTTGAAAAAAGCAAAAGGAGAAATTCTTCCCAACACACCGTTTACAATCGAACAACTCTTTGTAAATGATGAAGGGAAAGCTGTATTTAAAATAGTAGATAAAGGATATGTATTAGCAGATTCTTCTGTCATTTTTTCTGATGTTGTACAAGAAACACAAGAAAAAAAACAAGACATGTGGCTAAAACCTGGTTTTAAAGTGTATGACCGACCCTTAATAAATGGTGCAAAAGAAAAAAATACACCTCTTTCTCCTTATACAAAAGTGACAGTCTTACGTACAGCTAAGACTTTACGAGATGAATTTGTGGAGATTGAAGGTCAGGGCTGGGTGAACAAACCATTCGTTACTGAAAAAGATAATCGAATGGAAAAAGTCCAGGACTTGTTAAATAGTAAATACAATTCTCCTTCGTATGGAATCTATGTAAAACAATTAGAGACTGGAAATACTGCTGGAATCAATCCGCAAAAAGAAATGTATTCTGCCAGTGTAACGAAATTACCATACTTGTACTACGTCCAAGAACAGCTCAATAAAAAAGCCATTTCTCCAACTACAACCTACAAATATATTCCAGAAGTCAATGATTTCAAAGGTGGCTATGAACCAGAAGGAAGTGGTAGCCTTTCAAAAACACCAGATGGAAAAGAATATAGTGTTCAAGAGTTGGTAGATAAAATTGCAAAAGAATCAGATAATGTTGGACATAATATCTTGAATTATTATGTCACTCATCAATCAGATCAAGACTTCCAAAAAACTTTGGATAAAATTGCAAAGAAACATTGGGATGTTGAAAAAAGAGAAGCATCCGCTGAAATGGCTGGCAATGTCATGGAGGCTGTCTATCAACAAAATGGCTCTATTATTGATGCACTCTCCTCTACAAAATATGATGATCAACGGATTGCGCGTGACCTTCCAGTAAAAGTTGCTCATAAAATTGGAGATGCCTATGATTTTAGACATGATGTTGCGATTGTATACACAAATTCACCCTATGTACTAGTCGTTTTTACAGATCATTCGAATTATGATACGATTTCCAACATTTCAAAGGATATCTATGAGGTATTGAAATAATGGAAAAGCGATTTTTAGAGTTTTGTGAAAAACAAGATCTATTTACTCCCCATCGCCGTGTTTTAGTTGCCTTATCTGGTGGATTGGATTCAATGAATCTGTATGAACTTTTATATAAGAATAAAGAACGATTGAAAATCCATCTGGTACTCGCTCATATCAATCATGGACAAAGACCAGAATCAGATTTAGAAGAAAGTGAACTTCGAACGCTAGCTGATAGGCGAGAGACACGTATTCATGTGGCTCACTATTCGGGTGATTTTACGGAAGCAAAAGCTCGTACCTTTCGTTATGATTTTTTTAAACAGATTATGGAGAAAGAAGATTGCACTGCTTTAGTAACAGGTCATCATGCAAATGATCAAGCTGAAACAACTTTCATGCGCTTGATACGAGGAACAAAATTACGCCATTTAAGTGGCATTCCTGTACGCCAACCATTTGGCAAGGGTGAGCTAATCCGTCCTTTGTTAATTTTTACCAAAGATGAGTTGATGGAAATCCCTCACTTTGAAGATAGTAGCAATGACTCACAGGACTATTTCCGAAATCGTGTACGCCATCAATACCTTCCTGAATTTGAAAAAGAAAATCCTCAAATGCAAGCAAGTCTTCGTTATTTAGCAGAGGAAGTGACTCATTGGCACCAAGCCCTGAAAGAATTGACTAGCGAGTTAAGTATTCAAGATTTAGCTTCTTTTAGAACGTATTCTGATTCTGTACAATCATTCTTATTAGAAGAGTATTTGGCACAATTTCCAGATTTGCAACTTGGTAGGGTACAGTTTCAAGAATTATTAGATTTACTGCGAAAAAAAAGAAATTGCGTTCATTATTTAAAGTCGAATTATGAACTACATCAAGAATATGATTTCTTTGAAATACAAAAAATCAGTCAAAAGTCGGATGACCAACCCCTCCCATTTTTGTTAGAATTTGGGAATATTTTTGAAATTGCAAATTATAAACTATCTTTTGGACAACCATTAGTAGGGGAAAATGTAGAAATTCTTTCTGTTTCACGCGAAACTCCCATCTTAATTAGAAGGAGAAAGGAAGGAGATCAGCTGCTTGTTAATGGCCACCATCAAAAATTAAGGCGGTGGTTTATCAACCATAAAATTCCAATTTCTCTTCGGCAAAAGGCTCTCATTATAGAACAGAATCATAATATTCTTTCTGTAGTGGGATTGGTAACGAGTGATTTGAGTAAGCCCTCAAAAAGTGGTATAATGAAAGATGATCTTTATATTCAAAAAATAGATAGGTAAAAACATGTTAGAAAAAGATATAAAAAAAGTATTGGTTTCACATGATGAAATTGTAGAAGCAGCAAAGAAATTGGGGGAAACCCTAACAAAAGAGTACCAAGGAAAAAATCCAATTTTTGTTGGAATTTTGAAAGGCTCTGTTCCATTTATGGCAGAGTTGATCAACCACGTGGATACACATATTGAATTGGATTTTATGCTGGTTTCAAGTTATCATGGTGGTACAGCAAGCTCAGGTATTATTAATATTATCAAGGATATCGACCAAGATATTACTGGTAGAGATATTTTATTTGTAGAAGATATTATCGATACAGGTAAAACCCTCAAGAGTCTAAAAGAACTCTTTGAAGAACGAAATGCAGGATCTGTGAAGATTGCTACCTTACTGGATAAACCTGAAGGACGTTTGGTTGAGATTGAAGCAGATTATACCTGCTTTACGATTCCAAATGAGTTTGTTGTAGGATATGGTTTAGACTATGATGAAAATTATCGTAACCTACCCTATGTTGGTGTATTAAAAGAGGAAGTGTACTCAAAATAGAGGAGACTAGATGAATAACAGAAAAAATAACGGTTTTGTTCGAAATCCATTTCTGTATTTGTTGATTATTGTAGCGGCTGTGACAGGGTTCCAGTACTTTTTTGCGGGTAATGGAGTTGGTCAAAGTCAGCAAATCAACTACACAGAATTGGTCAAAGAAATTAAAAATGATAATGTAAAAACGATCAGTTACCAACCAAATGGTAGTGTGATTGAAATTGCAGGGACCTATAATAAAGCTAAAGAATCAAAAGATGATACAGGAATTCAATTTTTTACCCCAAGTGTTCAAAAAGTATCTCGCTTTACTAGTGTCATCCTTCCATCTGACATCACTGTCAATGAATTACAAAAATTAGCAGCTGACCACAAAGCGGAAATCACTATCAAACGTGAAAGCTCAAGTGGCATGTGGATAACCATTCTGACTTCAATTGTTCCATTTGTTATCGTCATGTTCTTCTTCTTCTCAATGATGAACCAAGGCGGTGGCGGAGGTGCCCGCGGTGCCATGAACTTTGGTCGTAATAAAGCCCGCGCTGCTAATAAAGAAGATATTAAAGTTCGTTTTTCAGATGTAGCAGGAGCTGAAGAAGAAAAACAAGAACTTGTTGAAGTTGTTGAATTTTTAAAAGATCCAAAACGCTTTACTAAATTGGGTGCAAGAATCCCAGCAGGTGTGCTTCTTGAAGGCCCTCCCGGAACTGGTAAAACCCTTTTAGCAAAAGCAGTAGCTGGTGAAGCTGGAGTGCCATTCTTCAGTATTTCTGGTTCTGACTTCGTTGAAATGTTTGTCGGAGTCGGCGCTAGCCGGGTTCGTTCACTTTTTGAAGATGCTAAAAAAGCAGCACCAGCCATTATCTTTATCGATGAAATTGATGCTGTTGGGCGCCAACGTGGTGTAGGTCTTGGTGGCGGAAATGATGAACGTGAACAAACCCTTAACCAGCTCTTGATTGAGATGGATGGTTTTGAAGGCAACGAAGGAATCATTGTTATCGCAGCAACTAACCGTTCTGATGTCCTTGACCCTGCCCTTCTTCGTCCTGGCCGTTTTGACCGTAAAGTATTGGTTGGACGTCCAGATGTGAAAGGTCGTGAGGCAATTCTTCGTGTTCATGCTAAGAATAAGCCACTTGCTCAAGATGTGGACTTGAAATTGGTTGCTCAACAAACACCAGGATTTGTCGGTGCTGATCTCGAAAATGTTTTGAACGAAGCAGCCTTGGTTGCAGCTCGTCGAAATAAAAAAGTAATTGATGCTGCTGATATCGATGAAGCAGAAGATCGTGTTATTGCAGGTCCATCTAAGAAAGATCGGACGATTTCACAAAAAGAACGTGAAATGGTTGCTTATCACGAAGCTGGTCATACAATTGTTGGTCTGGTCTTATCAAATGCTCGTGTAGTTCATAAAGTTACGATTGTTCCACGTGGTCGTGCAGGCGGTTACATGATTGCCCTTCCTAAAGAAGATCAAATGTTACTTTCTAAAGAAGATATGAAAGAACAATTAGCTGGGCTCATGGGAGGACGTGTTGCCGAAGAAATTATTTTCAATTCGCAAACAACGGGTGCTTCAAATGACTTTGAACAAGCTACCCAAATGGCGCGTGCAATGGTGACAGAATATGGTATGAGTGAAAAACTTGGACCGGTCCAATATGAAGGAAATCATGCAATGTTTGGTGCTCAAAGTCCACAAAAAATGATTTCAGAACGAACAGCTTACGAAATTGATGAAGAAGTTCGTAGTCTGTTGAATGAAGCCCGTAATAAAGCGGCAGAAATTATTCAAGGAAATAGAGAAACGCATAAATTAATTGCGGAAGCTCTATTAAAATATGAAACCTTGGATAGTGTTCAAATTAAATCATTATATGAAACAGGAAAAATGCCTGAAAATTCAGAGCATGAATTAGAAGAAGAAGCAAAACCTCTATCATATGATGAGATTAAGTCAAAATTAGAAGAAAATAACTAATTCAAAAGAAGGAAAATATTTCCTTCTTTTTTTATTAAAAAAAGTGTTGACAGAGTAAAAATATTCTGTATAATAGAATATGTTGTAAAAATGGTCCGTTGGTCAAGGGGTTAAGACACCGCCTTTTCACGGCGGTAACACGGGTTCGAATCCCGTACGGACTATCGATAAACTGTCACCAAGTGGCAGTTTTTTTGTGTATTTGGACAAAATAGCTAAAAATAATAACCAAATAGTTAAAAAAACGTGCAGAATAGAAAAAAAGTCCAATGGGCTTCTTTATTTTTATAAAATACAGATAAAAGTAAAGGAGAGCTTATGGAATTTAATAAAATGTATCAAAAAGTAAAATATATCGTAAGAAAATGTGAAAAAGAATATTATATTCAATTATGGGAAAAGGATGATTGGGAACAAGAAGGACAGCTAACACTCTTTGAACTTTATCAAAAAAATCCTGAAATTGAAACAAATGAAGAATTACTTTATACATATTTCAAAACAAAATTTAGAAATCATATTAAAGATAAAATAAGACAACAGGAAAGTGATAAAAGAAAAATTAATAGACTTCCATATATTGAAATTGGAGAAATTAGTCACAGAATTTCATCAAGAAAAATATATTTAGATGAGCTGGTTGTTCTGAGAGATGCATTAAAACGTTTTAAAGAAAAATTAACCGTAAAAGAAAAAGAACAATATGAAGCATTACTAGCAAACAGAAGATGTCTAGGAAAAACAAAAATGAAAAAGAAATTAGAGAACTATTTAAAGGACTTTAAAAATTCAATTTAAAAACTGAAAGTTGACAGTGAATAAATGAACTTTCAAAAAAATAAAATTTTTTGGAAAAAAG
>NZ_KV834646.1:274265-280118 GCF_001837905.1 Streptococcus sp. HMSC076C09 | reverse complement strand
TTTAAAGAATGTACTTTATGCTTCTAATTCAGTTATATCAATGGTTTAAGTCTTGTTTAGTCAATTGTACATAAACTTTTAGTTTAACACGGCTCATGAATCATGGCCGTGTTATATTTTACTTAAGCTAGTTAGCTAGTTCTCTTAGTTAATATTTACTTACCTTTTATTTGCTTTAAGTCCTTTATCTCTTTTAGAATACTAAAAATATAGAAACTAAATAGAACTATACATAAAAAAGATATAACAAAGAAACCAAACGGAAGTTTTCTTCCCATACCAGCTACTACTCCAAGGGATAAAATACCGATAGCCATTACGGAAATTATGAGGATAAACCACAAGTAAATCATGTAAAACTTATAAAGATAACAAAAGGACTTATTTTTTTGTTTAGGCTTATCCTTCCATTTTAAATAAAAGAAATAAGGTGTATTAATAATTAAAATAAATAAAAATCTCATCTCTAGCACAACTTTTTACTTTCTATTTTGGATTTCCCACAAGATCTCCCAACTTCCAAATACCAAGCCAAAAAGAAATTGTTAGCATGATAAAGAATATAAGGAACATATTATCGACTAGATTTTTACTCATCAAGCATAGTTCTCTAGCTATATAAGGAGACACGGGAAACAAAATGCACTGTACTATAGTAATTATTTTTTTCATGATTCATTAATAATACTGTCACATATGATACAGTATACTCCTTTCTAGGAAGAATTCTTATTATTCCTATCTTTATTATAGGCCTGCAGTAATTCGGATTCAATTTTTTATATGTGAAAGTAGTTTCAGAATAATTTACAAAACAAAAATAAAATACACTTTTTAAAGAATGTATTTTATGCTTCTAAATCAGTTGTATCAATGGTTTAGCTTTAGTTTAGTCAATTGTACATAAATTTTTAGTTTTTCTTTAGTAATTTATTCTTGTTCTTCAACACTTAAATTAGAAGAATTGAATAAATCCTGTAAACTATAAATTTTACTTTCTTCAAGAACAACTCGCTTAGTCTGGAGTTTTGCATCATGAGATTTTGGTGGTGTGCCAAACTTTGCGCAAAGGCAAGAGACGTCGAAGCGAGACTAAAAGTTAAGATACCTGTAGAAATAGCAACTACAAAAAATTTAGTAGTTTTTATGAGCTTTTCTCCTTTCTTATTTGTATCCGCTTACATTTTATTATATAATGTTATTATAGCAAAGAAAGAAGGTGTTATTATGTTAAAAAAATATTTTTCAAAATATAAATGGACTGATTTATTTTGGATTCTATTTGTGATTTTAACATGCATCTATATAGGAAACCGTGATTTGCTTCCTCTTAATCATCAAGAATTCTCTCTTCGTGGTAGTTTCTGGGGATTTGTACTTGCATTATATCACTTACTATTCATTGATAAATTTGTTATCTCTAATCGGAAGTAAAACGATACTAGGTAAAAACTCAATTTCAGGAGAAAATAAAGTAAATCTCCCCACAATAAAACGCATAGTATCAAGGTTCTTCAAAACCTAATATTATGCGTTTTTTGATCCTAAAGACTTTTCCCTATTCTTGTTTATTTTGTTGTTGATTATCTTTATTTGAAGGCTATCGTTCATATCTGAGGCACTGTGACACTATAAACTAGGTCAGTCTCATAGAAGAAGACGAAAAGCCAACCGATAAAAGCGTTAAGACACGCCAACGATTTTTATCACTTTATCCATTTACTACCCCCTTTCACTATTTAATAGTTAATTTAGACGATGCAAAAATGTGAAAAAAGACAAATGTTTATCTTTCTAAACGGATTAAGTTTTCCCACTTTTAATTGCTTTAATAGTGTTGGAAGCTTTTTTTAATACTTCGTCATGATTGGATAAGCAACAGCCAGCTGCAGCTTATTGGAGCTCTCACGATGAAACATTATTGTTAGAAACTAAAAAAGCTGGTGGCAACGGTTGTTTTCTAAAAAATAGCCGTCAATTAGTAGAACATATTGAAATGTTGTTTTGTAAAACTTAAAAGAAGAAAGATTTGATGCCCCCCAATATCATCATGTTTCAACGTAACTTTAATTTTCTTTGAATAATTTCCTAAAACCAATCTGACTTTTTCGGTACAAGCCATTTGTCAAATCTTTTGTTAAACATTTACATTCTTTTTTACACTATCAATGGTCATTGGAATTAGCAAACAAAAAACGGCAATCAGCATTCACTAAATTACCGTTTTTTATTTAAATTCTATTACTATTAACTACCTAAAAATATTAGGTAAATTACTATTAATTACCCTGAGGCCATCGTTTATATATTGACCCAAAACGTCAAATCCGTTATAAATTCCGTTATAAATAAAGAGTCCTAAAATTATAGATGAAATAATAATACTTGCACAAATAAAATATGTACGATTTTTTTCATTCATAATATCGATTATCTCCTAAGTTAGTATAGACTAATAGTTCCGTTTTGATTAAATGGGACTCTATAATAAGTTTTGCCTCCAACAATACCTCCAAAATTAAAACCAGCTCCTAACAACTCTGCTTTAATTTGACCTGAAGCATTACTATTTACAGCTTAAGAATTGATAATTATAGTTTGCACATTGGAATCATCCACTTTCTTATATAAATATTAATTAGTTACGGTAATTTTTTATTCTAAAAATTTTATCTTTAGTAACAACTTTTTCTTATTTTATTATACTTTAATTTGAATGAAATTCCATTTTTTATATGTGAAAGTAGTTCCAGTTTTCTTATCTCATTTACTTTTAATTTCTTGAATATGTTAGTAGGTGTTTCTTTCTTTTATGCAGGTTGGTTAAAATAGCTTCATCTGTTTTTTATACGTTTTTCAGAAATTGTATAAATTTCGTTATCACTTCTCTTACCAATAGCAATGACTTCAATAATTTCAATTGCATTGACAGTTTCATGAAAAACAATTCTCAGGCCCAATTTTTTGTGTTTTAACTTCCTGTAACCTGCTAAATTACCGTGAAGAGCCTCTCCGGCAAGCATCCCTTGATTTTCTAACTTGATAAGTGACTTTTTAACATGAAGACTTTGACTATTATCTAATTTATAAAAATCATCTTGCGCTTCAGGAATCAATTCAACTTTATAACTCAATCCCAACCGTCCTCTACATTTTCCAAACCTTCACGCCAATTTGAACCAAGAAATTCATCGACAGTTAAATTTTTTCGTGCTTCAAGTTCAAATGGAATTTTACGATCACGTCTGATTTTATTGAAATATAAATTAATTGCTGTAGTATAGTCAAGCCCAATCTCCTTCAAGACCTCACCAACTTCCTGTTTTAATTCAGAGTCAATACTTAGATTCAATCTTGCTTTTGTAGTTGTAATAGCCATTTAAATCACCTCATCTTTTTGTGTACATTATACACAAAAAAACAGATTTTTTCAAACTATTTTTTCTCATTGAGAATTTTTTTGTATAAATTATCAAAAATTAATGTTGAAATAATTATTTTGGAACATTTTAAATTGAAATGATTAAGATATTTCATCAGAAACACCAACAGCCCCAACCGTTGGGGCTGTTTTTTTGCTTATTGTTCCACTTTCTGAAAAAGATATGTTTTTCGGAAACATATAATTATAAACTTTATAAACTTATATGTTCATAAAATTGAAGTTTATTTGTACCAAGTTGTATTTCAAATCACTTTTATTCGAAGAAAGATTTTAATAAAACCCCTCAATTTCAAGCTTCTATTGCTATTTTCTTCTACACTAAAATGAAGGATTTCATGCAGGGGGCATCTAAATCAACAGGAAAAAGCCTTGAAATCAAAGCTTTTTTGTTTGTCTATAGCATATCTCTTTTTTGTATATATTAACAATTAATAATTAATAATTGAGAAACAAATCCGATTCCTTCATACTCCCCAAACACCATCCCCCTATTCTCCCCCCACTTGTGGTATGATGGTAGAGTATGTTTAGGTGCCAAGCTACTTGAGCACCTCCGTGCTAAAAGGAGAACGAATATGAAAATCGCATGGAATGAAATTAAATACCAACCCAAGAAGTTTATCCTGATTGAGCTCCTCATTACCATTCTCATGTTTATGGTGGTGTTCTTGTCCGGGCTGACAAATGGACTGGGCCGTTCGGTATCGGCTCAAATCGATAACTATGGGTCGCTGCACTACATCCTTTCTACGGATTCAGAAGGGATTATCCCCTTTTCAACCATTACGGAGAAAGATTTAGATGAGGTCCAAAAGATAGAGGGGATGGACTATTCGGGTTTGTCCATCCAGCGGGCAACCGTCTCAAAATCAGAGGATTCCAACACTCTGGATATCACCTACTTCGCGACCGATCACAATGAAGAAGAAATCCTCAATCCAATCATGGAAGATACAGACCTCAAGATCTCCGACTTAAAGAAAAACGAGGTCATTTTGGACAGTTCTTTCAAAGAGGATGAGGGAATCCAAGTCGGCGATCGCGTGATCGATAAAACCTCTAAGCAAAAACTCAAGGTCGTGGCCTTCGCGAAAAATGCCAAATACGGCTACAGCGAGATTGGCTTTATCAGCTCGGAAACCTACACAGGCATGCGGCAAAAAACAGATCCAAGCTATCAATGGCAAGCCCAAACCCTTGTGACCAAGAAAAACATCCCTTCTAGTGATCTAGCCAGCAACTTAATGGTGGCGGATAAGAAGCAGGTGATCGATAAAATCCCTGGCTACAAGGCTCAAAACCTGACGCTACGGATGATCACGTGGGTGCTCTTGCTCGCTTCCTCTGCTATCCTTGGGGTTTTCTTCTATATCCTCACCCTGCAGAAGTTGAAACAGTTCGGCGTCTTGAAGGCTATTGGCATGTCCATGAGCCAGATTACCTATGTCCAACTATCCCAGCTCACCATTATCTCCCTCATCGGAGTGCTGCTGGGACTTGGCTTGGCAACCATGATGGTGCCATTTTTACCCAATAGCGTCCCTTCCTTTATGACCCTAAAGGACAATCTCACCATCTCGGTTAGCTTTATCCTGACCTCTATTTTGTGTGGTGCCTTGTCCCTTGTCAAAATCAAAAAAGTAGATCCAATCGAAGTCATTGGTGGAAATGGAGAATAAGATGGCCATTATTGCATTAGAAAATATCAGAAAATCCTACGCCGATGGTAGCCAGATGCACCATGTCCTCAATCAGCTTAATTTAAGCGTCGAACCCAACGAATTTGTCGCCATCTTGGGCCCTTCAGGATCTGGCAAGTCCACTCTCTTAGCCATCGCCGGCTTGCTTTTATCAGCGGATGAGGGGCGGATTCGCATCGCTGGCCAAGACTTGACCGGTCTCAACCAAGGCCAGTGGACGCAAAAACGGCTGGAATTACTCGGCTTTATCTTTCAGGATCACCAGCTCCTCTCCTATATGAAAATCGGTGACCAGTTAGAACTGGTAGCCAAATTAAAAGGAGAGAAGGACAAGAAAAAACGCCAAGAGGAAGTCAAATCCTTGTTGGCAGATCTTGACATCGAAGCTTGTTACCACCAATACCCGAATCAGATGTCCGGTGGGCAAAAGCAACGGGCAGCCATTGCTCGGGCCTTCATCGGAAATCCGCAGGTCATCTTAGCCGATGAACCAACAGCTAGCCTAGACCCAGATCGAGGGCAAGAAATCGCCCAATTGATCCAAAAAGAAGTCAAATCCAAAAACAAGAGCGCCATCATGGTGACCCATGACCGCTCCATCCTGACCTATGTAGATACCATTTATGAATTAAAACATGGCCAGTTACTAAAGGTAGAAAAGGTTGATTAAATACAAGAGAGTGGGACAGAAATCGGTAATTCGTTAGA
>NZ_KV834646.1:249660-274165 GCF_001837905.1 Streptococcus sp. HMSC076C09 | reverse complement strand
GGCTAGGACTTTTGTCCCAGCCTCTTTTTATTCTTGTGGCTCCTTGGGCAGCTCCATACGGAAGCGCAAGCCCATAGCCGTTTTATCAAATTGGTAGGCCAGTTCTTCATGGTCTAGCAAGTGTTGGACCACAAAGAGTCCCAAGCCGCCTTCCTTCTTCTGACGGCTAGCAGTCATTGGCATCTCAGCGGTCTCTACCATTTCTTGACTGGTATTTTCAACCGCCAAGTGCGTTCCTTCTTCGAGACGGAGTTGGATCTCTCCACCGGCATCCGAATGCTTGACGGCATTACTAATGACATTTGAGAGGACCAATTTCAGAATGGCTGGGTCCATATAAACTGCTTTGTCAGGGATTTGATTGTTAATCGTGAGCGCGCGAGATTGAGCCAAGACCTTGTACTGGTCGAGGATCTGCTCTACGACCTGATCCAACTGGATCCATTCCTTGTCTCCGGCCAATTCTTGGACAGAGGAGAGAGACAGGATTTCTAGGACGATCTGGTTCATCTCATCGACGATATCGAGGGAGACCGACAGATAGCGGTCCCGGTCCTTGTAGCGGCCGATCTTATCCCGCATATTTTCTAGGATAATCTTCAAGCTGGCCAGAGGCGTCTTGAGCTCATGCGAGGCTCCCCGTAGGAATTCGACCTTCATCTGCTCCAACTTCAGATTTTCTTGTTTTTGCTGCTCTAGATTGTCAATCACCTCTAGGAGATGGTGATAGAGGTCGTTGATCTGTTGCTTGAGAACGCCGATCTCATCCTGCGAGTGAATGGGAAGACTGGCTGTCCGATCCAAGCGCTTCATCCGCTTGGTCATCTGCTTGATCTCAAGGATCGGAGCAGAAATCAGGCGGGCATAGAGATAGGAGGCAATCACTGACAGAACAAAGGAAGCAAGAAGACTATAGGGAAGAAAGCCCAGACTGATGTCCCGCGCTTCCTTTTGCGAATCGACGGTTGCTAAGAATTGCAAGGTCAAGTCTTTTCCCTCTTTGGTCTGGATCTTTCGCTCCTCAATGACCAGGGAATTGTTCTGACTGTTAGGGTTCAGGAGCAGGTCATCCTTGACCTCTAGGGCATTCTGTTTTTCCTTGCCCTTGATCGAGACCTTGATATCGTTGGTCTTGGAATAAAGGTCAATGACCGACTCAATGGTTCCTTCTTCCTGGCCTTGGAAACTCTTGGCCAGGGCCTGGGATTTCTTCAAAATCGTCTGGCGCTGGGACTCGATATAGGTCGAGGGGAAAATAAAGTAAACCGAAGCGTGTAGAAGGATGACTAAGCCACTAAATAGGGCAAAGGTGATCAGAAAGATCTTTGCAAAGATACTTCGTTTGGTCATGGTCTCTCCAATTTATAGCCGACATTGCGTACCGTTACGATACAGTCCAGCTCTAGTTTTTTTCGTAGTTCCTTGATATAGACATCGATCACCCGATCAAAAGGAATCTCCTCTGTCTCCTTCCAGACGGCATCGAGGATCTGAGAGCGGGTCCGGGCCTTGCCCTCATGCTGGAGCAAGTATTCCAAGATCTCCAACTCCTTGGCATTCATGGAGATAGGTTGACCAGCTAGGCTGGCTGTGTAGCTCTCAAAATCCACCCGTGCCTCTCCATAGGTGAAGACCCGGGAAGGCTGGAGCTTTTTAAAAATAGCTTCGATACGGACCTTTAAAAGTGACAAGGAGAAGGGTTTTTCCAGGTAGCCATCTGCCAACTCTCCAAAGGCCGTCAACTTATAGTCCTCGTCATGGAAGGCCGTCAGCATGAGGACAGGCACCGAGCTGGTCTTCCGGATGGTCTTGAGCACTTCCAAGCCATTGAGGATAGGGAGCTGGATATCCAGCAAGACCAGATCTGGCGCTTCTCTGTGAAAGAGGTCCAAGGCCTCCTGCCCATCACCTGCTTCAAAGACCTCATAGCCACATTCCATGAGATAGTCGCTCATCCCTTCGCGAATCAGGACTTCATCTTCTACGATTAGTATCTTCATACACTTTCCTTTTATCTAAGAAACTTCTTCTACCTCCTATTATACCCTATTTCTATTTTAGGAAACAATCTCTTATTCGACATCCACCAAGAGATCTTTTGGTTTCTTATGCAAGAGCCATTGAGAAGAAAGGATGGATACGAGAATCAAGAGGAGGCCGCCAACCAAAACAATCACCAACAATTGGCTCGGTTGGATGTCCATATGGAGGTCTGTTAGGGTCTTACTGAAGCTTTCTGCCTCAGCTCCACCACCAAGGTTGGCTGCAGAGGATTCTTGAGCCATTTGTTTGGCAATGCCACTGGTTACGTTCTTGAGTACCGTATCTCCGACTGTTTTGGCAAGAAGTCCTGCAACTCCATAGGAGAGGAGGAAGGCTGGGATGGAAATCATGACCAATTCTGCCACGAATTGCCCTGCAATCTGCACCTTGGAGAGTCCCAAAGCCAGCAAGATCCCAACTTCTCTGCGACGGGCATTGAGCCACAAGACGAGGAGAAGGGTGAGAAGCAAACTAGCAAAGATGAGGCTGCCGATAAACAAATAGTCCGCCACTTGGAACATGCTGCTGATGGATTTTTGCAAGGCTGGGTAGTTGGAAGAGCTCTTAACCAGGTCATAGAGGTTCCAGTCAATATCGAGTGCTTTGATTTTTTCGATCAAGGCATCCAGGTCCTGATCCCCTTTGGCAAAGAAGGTTGCATCCTCATAGGTAGCTGTTTGGACAGTATTGCCATAGAGTTTAGCAGCTGTATCCAGGTCAGAAATGAGGGTATCTTCATACAATTCTTGTGCGTAAGTTAGAGGAGCTTGGTTCTTCCCTGAGAACAAGCCCTTGATGGTCACTTCGACAGTTTCATTGGCCCCTTTTTCATTGTCAGCATCGTAGAGATTGGACTTGAGACGCACCTTATCGCCCACCTTAAGCCCATTCTTTTTCGCCAAATCTTCGTGCATGAGGATTTGGTTTTTGTCCTTATCCGTCAGATGCTCCCCTTGGACCAGCTTGTAGGCTCCAGAGACAAACTTATCTTCTTTTGAAGAGTCATTGACCCCTGTCACCATCAAGGTATTCTTGAAGTGCTTGGCCCGCTCTGGAGATTGATTTTGCAGGGTTTCTTCGGTCTCAATGATCTCGTGGTCTAGGATATCCGCGATGGCATTGATCCGCCTGATGGAGGAGGTGATCCCCTCTACCTGGCTGATTTTTTCGATATCCTCTCCTCTGAGATTCCCAGCTCCCCGAGGGGTTCCCGGATTGGTCCGTCGGTTGATCTGCATGGAGAAGCTATTGGTAATGGATCCCAGGCTTTCCGATGAAGCTTTTTGGGTCGCTCCCTTCATGGAGAGTCCGATCAAGCTCAAGGTCCCCATGAGGAGAATGATGGCAAAGAGCAAGAGGGACTTGGGCCATTTACGTGTGATATAAGCAAAAGCATTGCGCAACATAGCATTCCCTCCTTACTTGCTTTTCTCAACGAGGCTACGACGACTCAATTCCAAGACCACATCGGAGGCCTCCGCCACTTCCTTGCTATGGGTGACGACGATGACACATTTTTGGCGTTCCTTGGCCAGTTTCTTTAAAATGGCAATGATGTCACCAGCTGTCTGTTCATCAAGGTTTCCAGTCGGCTCATCTGCCAAGATGACAGGTGCTTCTGAAACGAGCGCACGCGCAATGGCCACCCGTTGCTGCTGCCCGCCGGATAGTTGCAGGACATTGCGTTTGATTTGGGTTTCATCCAGCCCCAATTCCAAGAGAATCTCTTTCCCAGCCTGTTTGTTGACCAGGCGGACATTTTCAAGTGGCGTCAAATAATCAATCAGATTGTAATTCTGAAAGACCAGGGAGACATGGTGCTTGCGGTGGTAGCTAGACCCTTTGGTCTGGATGTCCTCCCCATCAAAGAGAACCTGCCCCTTCTTGGGATTGTCCAGACCAGCCAAGAGGGAGAGGAGGGTCGATTTCCCTGCTCCAGACTGACCGATAATGCTGTAAAATGTCCCATTTGCGAACTGATAGTTCACGTCTGAGAAGATCTCTTCTTGGTAACTTTGGTAGCTATAGGATACATGTTTGAGTTCTAACATAGGTGTTATTTCTCCTTAACTCATTTTTGTTAATATTTCTTTTGGGCTCTTGCGCCAGATCATGCTGGTCGTTACACCGAGCGACAGAAGGATCAAGCACAAGAGGCTAGCATAGGCGATTCCTAAGGAAAGGCCTTGAGGGACTTGGTTGAGCAATTCTAGGGTTTGCTGTTGACCGGTCTGTCCGACAAACTGCTCTAAGAAACGATGGCTGACCATCCGCCCGATGAGAAAGGCTGGGATCACTGCTAGTAAGGATACCAGCACCACTTCCAAGAGGAACTGTCTAAAGATCCGGCCCTTGCTCTTCCCAATGGATAAGAGGACGCCGATTTCATGAATCCGCTCTCGTGTCCAGAGACTGAGTAAGAGCGATAGGGCACCTGCTCCCGTCACCAGGAGGACGATCATCATGATCCGCACCAGGCCTTCTAGGGTCTGAGAGGATTCCTTCATCTGGTCAAAGGCCTTGCGATCTTCGACCACGCGTAGCGATTGCCAATCCAGATCCAAGCTTTTGACTTGCTTCAAGAGGGCATCGATTTTCTCAGGATCTTTGACCCCAAAGGTGACCTGGGTCACTTCTTGCTGACTGAGACCAAGAAGCTTGGTCGCATCCTCATAAGAAAGGTAGACTTGGTTTTCACTCAAATCAGAGGTCATTCCTGTGAATTTTTCCTGTTTTTTACCCGAAAAGATCCCAACGATTTTAAAGGTTTGCTCTTTGGCAGGAGTCTCTCCCATCTGAAAGCTGGATAAGGTCAAGGAATCTCCGACCTTTAGCTTATTCTTCTTAGCCAACTCTTGGTGAATCAAGATCTGCCCGCGAGCCTTGTCGGATAAGTGCTTGCCTTGCACCAGTTGAAAACTGCCACTGCGGAAATCTAGGTGCTGGTCTGTCTTCTGGGTAAAAACAGCGCCTAGCGCTTGCTTGGCTTCCTGACCCAAATCATCCCGCTCTACCGACTGCTGCCCAGTCACCGCTTCTTTACCAAGAATACGAACGGGACTTTCATATTGAGGAACCATGGCTCCCACCCCAGCTAGCTGCTGCACCTTTTTAGCCTCCTTTAGAGGAAAGGGAGTAGCCCCCTGCTTACTGGTCAGGGCAAAGCTGGTCCCAGCCGACTGCTTGATATGTTCCTCTAACCTTCCTCCCACTTGCATCAGTGAAAAACAGAAATACAAGCAAGAAAGGATCAAAAGGAGAATCAGAAAGAGAACCAGATTCCTCGTTCTTTTTCGAGAAATATAGGCGATTGCCTGTTGTAAGAGCATGATCTTACCCTCCATTTCAAGGTCCATAGCAATGCAATGTGGACGCTTTCATCATTTGTTATAGTTATTATAGAAAAGAAATGTGAAATGTTTATGAAATAGAAAAAGTTTCCTAGATTTTCTAGGAAACTTTATTCGATTTAAATAATATTAGGAAAATATGCGTCCCACTTGCTTGACCTTATTTTTCAAAGACTCCTCCTTCTTGGATCTTTGAAAAGATCTGATCGGTCAGTCGAACATTTAAGAAGCTCCACAAGGCGAAACCACCAAAGGTAAAGAGATAAATAGCTGTCAGTAACCGTTCCGGACTACTAAGACTGATATAAACTACTGCCAGATTGAAGAAGACAAGAAAGATGGTTTGAATAGGATTTAAGAGAGCAATGAGGAAACTATTCAGACAGACCTTTCTTGTAGGGTCTTCAAAGAGGCCGATATAAGGGAAGATCAAGGTCATCCCTCCACATAGAAGGACGAAAAAGGGAAGCAAGATCCAAATTCCATACTCATTTAAGAAGGCCGTATTTGAAAAAAGACAGTAATCCAGATAAAGAAGGGCTGATAGTCCTAGACAAGTCAGCCAAATCACCGTCGCTTGCTTGAAATTGGTGCGAAAGAGACGGAAAAAATGAAAGACGAGATCCGTATCTTCCCCTTTCAACAAGCGGTGCCACATGGTTGCTAAAGCCGTAAGCGACGCACCGATCGTGAGAACCGGAAGGCAGCAAACGATAAACAAGGTGTTCAAGATAATGATGTCTGTCAACCGGGTCAAGATCTTGACCAAGCGTCCATCCAATGAAAATAATTTTTGCATCTTCTTCTCCTTGTGCTTCATCTCAATTTCTGCTACTTCCTCTAGGGAAGCACTCAGGGGCCTTAGGCCCCTGAGTTACTTACTTGAATCCATTTAGACCCCTGTTACTTCACTTCTTTTTGGTAACGATCATAGGCATCCTGTTGAATCTTCATAAAGTCATCAATGCCCATCTTCTTCAAGGTTGCTTTGTAATCATCCCATTCTTTTTCGATGCCCCCTTCTACTACCCATTTAGAAGCTTGTTGGGTAACATAAGAGTTGATATCTACATAAATAGAGGATAATTTGTTTAATTCTTCTTGAGAGTAGATGACATTTGGATATGCTGGCAAAGCGTATTGTTTCAATTCTTTGTCCATCTTCAATTTGAGGCCATCACCCTGTGTTTGGTCGATGTCGACATGACTATTGATATCATCCGACACATATTTTGGTCCAAAGTCACGAAGGGAATTGATCCAAGCCCATTCATCGGCAGATTTACCATCTTTTGGAGCCAAGACCTTGTACTTGTCACCATCTTTTTCAGTCGCAATACCAAAGGAGCCATAGAAGTTTTGGATGCTGGCATCATCCGTGTAGAATTTATCCAACCATTTGAGCAATTTTGCAGGGTCCTTGCACTTATTTGTGATCAGGATTTCATTGCGTCCATAGTTCAAATGATCTGGGTCAGAAATGACATATTGTTTGCCATCTGGGCCTTTCAATGCTGGGAGAGGAGCATATTCGCTGGCATGTTGGCCAAAGGTTGCATCTGCTGTCCAACCACTTGACACACCGACACGCGCCACACCCTTATCCATCCGTTTGGCAACAGACATAGAGGTATCTTCTGTAAAGAGTTCAGGGTCGATCAAGCCTTTCTTGTAGGCTTCATGCATCGCCGCTATCCCTTGTTTATAACTTTCTTCCGTCCGGAGGTAGACCGGTTTGCCATCTTTGACGGACATTTCATAGGTATTATCTCCACCCAGACGGTTGTTGAATGGCAAGATATAAGAGAAGGTCGGATCAAAGTTACCAGAGCCAAATGGAATTTCATCATTGACATCCCCATTGCCATTGGCATCTTTGTCCTTGAAGGCTTGTAAAACAGTCACCAATTCATCATAGGTTTCCGGCATCTTCAAGCCAAGGTTGTCCAGCCATTTCTTATTAATAAAGAGCTGGTTGCCGACGATTGGCCGCATTGGCAATTTCTTAGGCAGACTGTAAATATGACCATCTGGGTTGGTCACTATGGCTTTTAATTTCGGTTCTTTTTCAAAGGCCTTGTTCAAGTTTGGCATATTGTCCTTGATCAAGTCTTCCAATGGAATGAACATATTTTGGTTCTGAGCGATTTCAGAATCCGTAAAGGCATTGGATCCCAAGAATGCGTCTGGTAAATCTCCACTGGCTACAAGGACAGATTTCTTATCCGACCAGTCTGCAGCCACCATGGTATCCCATTTGATCTTGATACCTGATTCCTTGGCTGAATCATCTAGAAAACCTTTGTGATAGTCTTCCCCCCAATCCGACCAACGAACGGTCGTGATCTTGAAGGTATTTCCATCATTCTTGTCATTGCTTGATTTATTTGTGGAAGCTCCACAAGCCGTCAAGCCAGCTAAAGCAGCTGCTCCAAGGAGCAGATAGGCAAATTTCCTGTTTTTCATGATCTTCTCCTATTCTTTCAAGGCACCTATCATGACACCTTGATTAAAGTATTTTTGGACGAATGGATACAGCATCATAATCGGTGCTGTTGAGATAACGATGGCTGCATATTTCATCATATCAGCCTTAATACGGAGGTCAGAAGCTACCTCCCCTGTTGCTTGCGATTGCAACATTTGATTACTAATTAAGAGACGGCGCAGGATCAGTTGTAGGGGTTGGAGATTTTCATTGGTCAAATAAATCAAGGCATTGAACCAAGAATTCCAGATCCCTACTGCTGTCCAAAGTCCAATAACGGCAATAATAGCCTTGGACAAGGGGAGCACGATCTTTCTGAAGTAATGAATGGTTCCACAACCATCGATCTGGGCGGCTTCCCACATCCCTTCTGGAATACTATTGTTAAAGAAAGTTCGAGCTACAACGATATTGTAAGGAGAAACTGCAAATGGTACGACCATTACCCAGAAGGTGTCGACCAAACCCAATTGTTTGACTGTCAAATAAATGGGAATCAAGCCTCCAGAGACAAACATGGGAACGATAAAGAAGACACTGACCCATTTCTTAGCAAAGAGGTCCTTTCGCGACAAGGCGTAACCAGCCGGGATATTAATGACCAGGGCAACGATGGTTCCCACAACCGTGTAAAGGATGGTGTTGAGATAGCTCTTTAGAAATAAAGGCTGTTCAATCAAGCGTTGATAGCCATCTAGTCGCCATTCCCTCGGGATAAACCAAACCTTACCAGTTGCCACATCAGACGGATTACTGAAGGAGGCAATAATGACAAACCACAAAGGGTAGACAATCAAGAGAATCAAGCAAATCGCTAGACCATAGATAAAAACATCAAAGAGGATTTCTGACTTGGTCTTTCTCGCATGTTGAAACAATTTCACAATTTCTCCTCCTTTCTAGAACAATCCTGTCTTGGTATAGCGTTTCGCAAACCAGTTGACCGACAGTAAGATGATCAAGTTAACCAAGGTATTAAAGAGACCGATCGCTGTCGAATAACTATATTGAAAATTAATCATCCCCACTTTGTAGACATAGGTCGAAATGATTTCACTTCCTGCCAGATTGAGTGGATTTTGCAAGAGCAAGACCTTTTCAAAACCAACACTGAGTAGGCTGCCTGCTCTGAGAATCAAGAGAATCATCGCCGTTGGTAACAGTAAGGGTAAGTCAATATGACGGATTTTTTGCAATCGACTCGCCCCGTCCATAGTCGCTGCTTCATAAAAGGTTGGATCAATGGCTGATAGAGCGGCTAGATAGATGATACTATCCCAACCGATATGTTGCCAGACATCACTCCAGACATAGACACCCGCAAAGCTACCCGGTTTGGATAAGAGGGCAGGCATCTTTAAGCCGACCAATTTGAGGACATTGGCTAACAGTCCACTACTTGGAGAGAGAAAAAGAATAATCATCCCACACATGACCATGGTCGAGATAAAATGAGGCAAATAAGTTGTTACTTGAAAGATTTTTTTGAACTTGCCCACACGAATTTGGTTGCAAATGATGGCTAGAACAATCGGCAAGGGAAAACCAACCAGAATACTGTAAATAGAAATTTTCAAGGTATTCTTCATGGTTGTCGCAAATTGGAAGGATGAGAAGAACTGGTTAAAATACTTAAGACCAGCCCAAGGACTTCCAAATATCCCAGTAGCGGGAGAGTAATCTTTAAAAGCGATGACTAGACCCGCCATAGGGATATAGGCAAATAAAATCAATAAAATAATCGATGGCAGGAGCAGCACATATAAAGGAATATTTTTCTTCAATTTGCTCTGCTTCGCATTCACTTCGCTTTTCATAAGGCCCTCCTTTTCTTTCTCCTCTATTTTATAGGAATCCTTTCCATCTTTATAGAACTTTTTCGTGCATCTTCATCCACTTTTCCGTTTTCTCCACACAAAAACATGCACTTTCCCGATTTTTTTTACTTTATTATCGGTTTTGTTCATGAATCCGTTTTCAAATAGTGCTATAATATATGTGAGGTGCTCATTATGAAAGCTATTCACAGAAGTACACGAGATCACTCGATCCAATTTTTTTCGCGCCTACTCTTTCTCCTCTTAGTCGTCAATACCTTGATCAACCTTCTGATTGGCGGGATTAGCCGAAATTTTATTAAACACCAAAATATGCTCCATTTAGAGGACTCGATTCATATCTATGCGGATTCCTTAAATACAGAGCTTCACTCCGTTGAGCGTTTTATGTACAGTACCATTAGTCACAATGACTATTTGACAGAGCTCAATACCCCACTTGATTTCACAGATTTTCATGAAAATCTAAAAAAACTGCGGATTGATTTCACGGAGTTCCAGTACCAGATGGATAGCCCCATCACCTTTTTCATAGAGACAAGAGATATCCCCCATTTTTTCAATGCCTCCAGTCTTCAACTGCCCTACCTGGACTATGTACAATTGAAAGATCATCTTAAAACCTATGACAAAGAAACAGACAAGACCAATCAAAAATGGCAACGAATCAGCCTGAACCAGCATGATTATCTCTTAAAATCCCTCCATTACAAGGGCAAGGCTATCTATGCCATCATTTCTACCCAGGATATTTTAAAACCCTTGCAAAAGCTCAATATCGGGAAAAAAGGGCGCTTATCCATCGATCGCCCCAACCAGATCCATGCTACAGATTCCGTCATTCAAGCCGGTAGCAATCAAACCCACCTGCCTTTTGATCTGTATGTGACGGTCGATTACGGAGACGTTTTCCGTACAAATATCGTACTGGAAACCCTTCTCTCCTTGGTCCCTTTGATCATCGCCGTTCTCTCCACCATTCTGATCCTTTATATTCGTCAACGGATGATCCAACCGATGAAACGACTCACCCAACGCCTTTCTCAGCTAGATGCTGCTTCTACCAAGCTAGATGTAATCGAAGACCAAGGGATCTTAGAGATCGATCAGGCCAATCACAAGCTCAATCAGGTTCTGATCCATATGAAAGACCTCCAAATTCGAGCCTACCACGCGCAACTCAATCTCAAAAAAGTCGAACTCAATTACCTCAAAAATCAAGTTCGACCCCATTTTTACCTCAACATGCTTTCCATGATTCACAGCATGCTCCAAACCAAGGACTATAAGGAAATCGAGGAGTTGACCAAGGTGACTTCCAACTACTTGCGTCACCTCTTTCAAGCCAATCAAGATTTCAATCGCTTAACAGATGAAATCCAACATATCCGAAATTACCTAGAAATCCAGAAAATCCGCTATGGGGACAGCATCCACTTTGACCTGGACTGGGATCCTGGTCTGAAAGATGCGGCTATTCCCCCTCTGCTTTTACAAACCTTTGTGGAAAATGCCATCAAACACGGCTTTTCTTTCCAAGATTCCTTCCACATTCACCTTTCCATTCATGAAGAAGCAAACCAACAGCTTGCCATTTCCCTTCAGGATAATGGACCCGGTTTTAGCTCCGCTATCTTACAAGATCTAGCAGAGAAAAAATCCTTAGTCACTGAAAATGGCCACCACATTGGTTTGACCAATGCACGGGAGCGACTAGATCTCCTCTATCCAGATCACTACACCCTTCAATTTTCAAATGGATCCCAAGGAGGGGCCCGCATCCAACTGAGCCTTCCTTATGAACCCTACAAAGGAGACACACATGAATATCCTACTCGTTGACGATGATCGTTTTATCATTAAAGCCCTACAGGAAACCATCCATTGGGAAGCCTTGGGCATTGAGCAGGTATATACTGCCTCCAGTCTGAGCCAAGCCCAAGCCATCATTCAAAGTCACCCGATTGCCCTCATGATCAGTGATATCGAGATGCCACAAGGCAGTGGGTTAGATCTCCTAGCCTGGGTCCGGTCAGAAAAATATGACATTCAAACGATCTTCCTCACCAATTATGCTGATTTCAATTATGCCCAAAAAGCCATTGAACTCCAAAGTTTTGAATACTACCTCAAGCCGATTGACCCAGATCGCTTAGAATTTATCATTCAAAAAGCCCTCAATAAGATCAAGCGCCACAAGAGTGCGGCCCAATTAGCCCAGCAAGGACAAAAAGAAGCTGAATTTTGGCATGACTACTTGCGAAAACCACGTCCATCTCAAGCAGAACAGCTCCTTCAAGAAGTGACAAAACGGGGTTATATCCCCAAACCACATGAAGACTACCTCTTAGTCCTCATCACTCTCCACTTAGTTGAAGAAGACTTTCACCCCAGCGTCCCTTCTTGGCGCTTGCAGCTCCGCCATTGTATCAAGGATCTCTCCCTGGATTTCCCTGTCCACTACTGCGCCCTCAGTAAAATCGAAAGCCAGACTGATCGCTACCTCTGCCTCTTCAAAAAGAATCAGACCGCAGAGTGTGCAGACTTCCTAAAGGCTATCCAGCAGAAGATCCAGCAAGACTTAGACCGATCCTCTATCCTTCTCTATTCAGATACTATTTCCCTTGAGACGCTCTTGATGAAGGCTCTGCAACTCTGCCAATACAGTGAGGAACAAGTCTTCCATTGGGACAGTATCCACTCCTATGCTTCTTTGGCTCCACAACCTCAAAAGCCTGCTCATCGGACATCGCTCACTTTTACAAA
Source organism: Streptococcus sp. HMSC076C09 (assembly GCF_001837905.1). NCBI lineage: Bacteria > Bacillati > Bacillota > Bacilli > Lactobacillales > Streptococcaceae > Streptococcus > Streptococcus sp. HMSC076C09. Next base: position 261,680 of record NZ_KV834646.1, on the reverse strand, counting down.
TCAGCTAGAGACGGAACAGCTCCTCCAAATCATCCATAGCTTAGAAACTCAAGATCGCATCCCGCTCTCAGCTCTGAGTGAACTCCAGCTAGACTGGACCCAGCAAATTGGGATTTATCTGGACAAGAACGGCATTCTCGCCCACAAGTTATTTCAAAACAAACACCATCAATTTCTCTTCGAACGGCGTTTTCATGCCATCGAAGCTTTTGAAGCCTATATTAGGGATTACTGGAGCTCTGCTCGCCATTATGTGATCGATCTAGAACACCAATCCAATCTCATCCAGCGGATCACTGACTACATCGATCACCATTACAAGGAGGATATTAGTCGCACCAAGCTAGCCGAAATGGTTTTTCTTAGTCCAGATCATCTAGCGAGGATGTTTAAGCGCGACACCGGCGAAACACTGGTGAAATACATCACCGATAAACGGATGGCCGCCGCAAAAGAGATGCTATCGCAAAGCGATACCCCCATTTACCAAGTTGCCCTCCAGGTGGGATATGACAACTACTCCTACTTTACAAAGGCTTTTAAACAGAAGGTCGGCCTCTCCCCAGGAGATTACCGCAAACAATGCCAAGAAGCCTTTTAAAACAAGAAAAAACCTTTGAAAAAGGATTTCTTTTCAAAGGTTTTATTTTCTTTTCTTTCTGATTTCTTTTTCAATGGCACTAGCAATTTTCTCCACCATATAGGCCGTCTGGAGATTGCGTAAGATCAAGAGGGCCCAAAAACATGTAAAGAGCATTTGACCCGCCATGGTCGCTTCATTGAAAAAGTATGTCTCCATAGCAGTAAAGACTGCTATCACTGCAAATTGTTTTCTATTCATAAAATTATTTTACCATGATTCAGTAAAAAATTCATGTATTAATCGTCTTGCAGGGTGATTTTATCGGATAAAAAGTGAAATTCCTCAGGGATGACACTTTCCTCTTCTTCTACCACTTCCGCTTTTTGACCACGCGCCTTAGCCGAAAACTCTGCCCGGATTTGGGTCCATTCTTCCATCGAAACCGCTAAAATCTCTGGTGAGAAGCCCGCAGCATTGCTGAGGATATTTCCAAACATGGTATTGAGGTTGTCCCGCTTCATGGTCTGTTCAGCATTAAAGGCAGACTCAAAGGCTAAAATGGCGTGATTTTCATTAGCAGCGACCGGCTGGGATCCGATTAAGAGAGCCTTATCCGCACCTGCCAAACTCTCGATGATTTCCCCCCAAGCGTTCTGAAGACGGATCAAGTTGGTCCGTGCCAACTCTGGGTTTTCAACCGCCTCTTGTAAAATGGCATTGACCTTATTTCGATCCGCACGGTAGCCCTTGTTCGACTTGGTTGGACGAGTTACTGCTGGTTTTGAGGCAGGAAGACTGCTACCCGATTGCGCTAACTGTTGCTTGAGCTGAGCGACTTCCTTCTTCAAGTCTTCCAGCTGAGCTAGTACATTGGAAGGAACCTCCACAGCTGCTGAGTTAGAAACTTGGCCTGTGCTTTCAGCCAATTTAATGGTCATCATTTCAGTGTAGATGCGCGGTTGCAGGCTATTTTTGATATCCGCTAGACTGGTTGTCGCCTGGTCAATCAGGGCAAAAAGACGGGCTTGATCGGCTTCAAGATTCGCCGCAAATAAGTCACTATTGTGGGTATTTTCTCCACCCGTCTGGACAATCAAGAGATCTCTCAGGTATTGAAGTAAGTCCGTGACAAAGCGGGCCATATTCTTCCCATTATCAAAGATAATCGCCAGCTGATCCAGCGCCGCTGTCGCATCATGAGCCAGAATGGCAGCTACGTACTGATCAAGCGCAGCTAGGCTGATAGAGCCGGTAATCTCTTCAGCGATCGCTGTCGTCAACTCACTACCCGCAGTCAGACTCAGGGCTTGGTCCAAAATGGACAAGGCATCCCGCATCCCACCTTCAGCGCGCCGGGCGATGATCTGAACAGCATCTGCTTCATAGGCAATGCCTTCTGTAGCTAAGATGCTTTCCAAATGGTGAACGATATCTGGCAGTTTGATAGATTTGAATTCAAAGCGTTGCACCCGTGACAGAATAGTAGCTGGAATCTTGTGCAACTCCGTTGTTGCAAGAATAAAGACCACGTTTTCCGTTGGCTCTTCCAGTGTCTTCAACAAGGCATTAAAGGCCCCTGTCGAGAGCATGTGGACCTCATCGATAATGTAGACCTTGTGCTTGGCTAGACTCGGAGCATAGGTGGATTTGTCGCGAATATCCCGAATTTCATCGACCCCATTGTTGGAAGCCGCGTCGATCTCGATGACATCTTCTAGGCTCCCATTGGTAATGGATTCACAGATATAGCAGTCGTTACAAGGCTCCCCATTGACTTGATTAGGACAGTTCATAGCCTTAGCAAAGATCTTGGCCACACTGGTTTTCCCAGTACCACGAGGACCCGAAAAGAGATAGGCGTGGCTGATCTTCTCCTGCTCCACTGCCTGTCTCAATGTCCGTGCCACTACTTGCTGGCCGACCAATTGGCCAAAGGTCTGGCTACGGTATTTCCGATATAAAGCTTGATACATTAGTTCTTAACTCCAAACATCTTAAAGTCCCAGTTTGTCTTTTCGATCAAGAGAGCGACAAACTTTTCTAAATACTCCTGATCCAGCTGATCATAGTCAGAGATACACTCCGAATCCAGGTCTAAAACCCCAAGGAGCTGGCCGTCCTTGACCATAGGCACCACAATCTCACTCATGGCTCGACTATCACAGGAAATATAGTTGGCATGTTGGCGGACATCATCGACAATCATGGTTTCTTGCTTCTGGGCCGCTTCTCCACAAACACCCTTTCCGAGAGCGATATGGACACAAGAAACACCTCCCTGAAAAGGTCCCAGGATTAATTCCGTTTGGTCATACAAATAAAAACCCGCAAAGACCGAACGAGGCAGGGCTTGATTTAACAGCGCACTGGCATTGGACAGATTAGCCAAGGCATTGGTTTCATCCATTAAGAGAGCGTCTAACTGAGCCAGCAAGAGCTGGTATTGTGATTCTTTTTCCGATTGTTTCATACTTTCCATTATACCAAATCTTTGCCCAAAAATTAAGCTTCAAACAGCGAAAGAAAAGAGAGTGGGACAGAAATCGGTCATTCGTTAGAATTCGATTTCGTCGTCCCACCTCCGCACAGTTGAGTAGGGCTGTAAAAGCTGATGAAATCAGCGTAGTAGAGCCCACTCAACCACTGCGTCTTGCTCGACAATCCAAAGATAATGGAGAGGCTAGGACTTTTGTCCCAGCCTCTGGAATATAGATAAACTAATTTTTAGTAAAATAACTTAAGCGATTCTGCAAAGAGATAAAATCGAGGTCTCATTAATTTAAATTGATAAAGAATATACTAAACTTTCCGCTGTGAGAAAAGTGCCTGAAGCTTAACTGCTTCAGGCACACGGAATTATTGAGACCTTAGGATCAATAATTAGTCATGGAACTTCTTAAAAGAAGTTCGCTGACGTCCGCACTCACCTAAGGAAAGTTTTTTATGATACCTTTATCTATTCATGCAGCCGATTGAAGTGAAAGACTTCAAAATATTGAATGGCCCGGTAGATTAAAAAGATGGTTAAGATGATGGCCACCAGCCAAATCGTCTTTAATCCATAAAACTGGATCAAGTAGGTCGAAAAAATGGCCCCACAGACGAAACTCCCGATCAAGCAGGTCATAAAGATGGCTTCCCAGAGGAATTTCATCTCCTTTTCTCTGACAAAATTTCCATAAGCCACCATGGTTTTCTTGAGATTTCCGGTCATAAAAGAGTGGTTGTAGGCATAGCTACCTACTTCTCCAAATGAGGTCGCTACGATTCCTAAACTCAGGCCAAAAAAAGGCACGATGAAGACATTTTTTACCGATGCTGGCAAAAATCCCGTCACCAAAGTTGTGAGGATATAGGGCACTAGGGTACTCAAGCGCCAGACTGAATTATCAATCAAGCGACGCAAGACCGTCATTAAAAAGATCCCCAGCATAAAGGCCAGCATCGTGGCTAACTTCACTTCTACATCTGAGATCTGCTGGCCGATCAAACCAACCGATAGAAAGACCACATTTCCCGTCTGGCCTGCCGCCAAGGTCCCACCCCGACAAATAAAGGTATAAGCATCTGAAAAACCAGCACACATGGTCAATAAACAAGCGAACGCCTTAGTCCGCGAATGAAACTCCCTTTTCATTTTCATTCTCCTTAGGAAAAAGAGGGAGTGGTAGAAAATATTTAAATAAACATTTCCCATACCACCCCCACAAAGTTGATCGAGAACTCTTCTGAGTCTTTTAGCGAATGAAGAGTCTCACCAACTACTGAGACATTCCGTAATTCCAACTATTGTTATAGGATTGGAGAGCGATTGCCCTCTTGCTCCCTATCTTTATTTTCCTTCACGCGCTTCGTTGAGGATTTTTTCAATCTTGGTTGTGATCAAGTCAATCGCAACTGTGTTGGTCACGCCCTCAGGAATGATCACGTCCGCATAACGCTTGGTTGGCTCGATGAACTGGTGGTACATCGGTTTTACTACACCAAGGTATTGCTCAATGACACTATCCAGACTCCGGCCACGCTCCTCCATATCGCGCTTGATCCGGCGAATGATCCGCACATCATCATCCGTATCAACGAAAATCTTGATGTCCATCAGGTCCCGAAGGCGCTTGTCTTCAAGAACTAAGATCCCTTCCACGATGAAGACATCCTGTGGTTCCTGACGATAGGTCTTGCTGCTGCGCGTATGTTCCGCATAGTCATAGGTTGGGATATCCACTGGACGACCTGCCAAGAGTTCATTGATCTGCGCAATCATCAAATCCGTATCAAAGGCAAAAGGATGGTCATAGTTGGTCTTGATCCGCTCCTCAAAGGTCAAATGACTTTGGTCCTTGTAATAAGAATCATGCTCAATCATGGCAATCTTTTCATTCGGGAAATTGGCCAAAATGGCACGAGACACACTGGTCTTTCCACCACCAGAGCCACCAGTAACACCAATAATAATAGGTCTATTTTGCATTTTCTACTCCATTACCTGTAGTCGCCTGAGAAGAAATAGACATCTCAGATACATCTTATCCATTTTACCATATTTTTTCCTAGACATGAATAGTTTTTCAGTCAGAAATTTGGAAACAAAAAGGACCTTGCGGTCCTTTGATTATTTCACTTTTTCTAGTTTTGCAGCAAATTCATTACCACCACGTAAGACGAGTATATTTTTTCCACCATTGACAGGTACGAAACAATAATTTGAATTAGCTTGTATATAGACTTCCTTAGCGCTCTTCACTTGATAGCCTTCTGATTTCACCGCTTCTTGAATTACGTCAAATGTGTGTTCAATCTCTTCTTTAGAAGTCGTGTCTCCATCATACTTTTCTTGATCAGCTAGAGAATAGAATGCGTAAGCCTTGTTATCGTAATACTTATCACTTATAATTCCATGATCTGAAATCTGAACAGTTGTATTATCTCCTTCTGTCACATTCTTCCATTTTCCAACCATGGCCTTTGGTGTTTCAACCTTGTGATAGACCAAATTATCTTCAAAGTTTCCTTTGTATGACTTATAAGTTTTCAAGTCGAATAAATCATTTCTTAAAATAATATTGCTTCCGTCTTTTTGGAGCAAGTTATAGCGTGTGTTCCCACCAGACTTAATAACAACTATTTCTGTCGTCTTCAGGTTAAATTTCTTATCGACATCCGCAAGTGAATGCAAGTCTGTTGCATTTAACAAAGAAAGTGCTGTATTAAATTCTTTTTTCGCTTCATTGCCCTTGAGAACCTTTTTGATGTTCTCGCCACCATTGACTTTTTGTTTCTTTCCACTTAGTTCATAAGTGACCGGACTTGAATCCGTATTTCGCAACCAAACACCATCTAGACTTGGTCCACCTGAAAAGAAAAAGAACCAAGCAAAGGCAATCACTGCGACAAGTCCCGCAACTGCAGCCCCAATTTGGGCTTGTTTATTGAAAGAAAATGTCAATTTTTTTGGTCTTGGAACAGGTTGTAAGGTTTTCGCCGATGGCTGCGGTTGGACAGAAGTTGGCTGCTCTTGGGAAAGAGGCGCACTAGGTGCAACAGGTCCTTCCTGAGCAGGAGCCTGCGCTTCAGTGGCTGGAGCTGGTGCCTCAGTTGTTGGAGTCGGCGCTTCTTTTCGCTCTACGACAAACTCCCCTTTTTCACGCGCTTCTTGAAATTCTTGCATACTTGGCTTGCGACCATTGACCGCTTCAAAATATTCAACCCAATCTTTTTGATTCATCATATTCCCCTTATTGATTCATTATAAAAACTAACCATATTATACCACAAATCCATGGTATATTTTGTGATTTTCAGAAAATAAAAGAAAAGGACCTTACGGTCCTTCTAATTTATTTCACTTTTTCCAATTTTTCAACTAAATGATAGTCTTCTGTGAAAACAAGGACTGTCTTCCCTCCATTTACAAGGACATAATAAAAATCAGATCCTAGTTGCTTGTACACGTCTTTCATACTAGTTAGCTGGTAATCTTGGGAATCGACCGCATCTTGAAGATCTTCATAGACCTCTTTCACTTTGTCAGCTGTCTTTTCTTGATCAAACTTAGTTGAAGGCATCTTTTGGAGCTCTTCTAGACTATAAAAAGCCGTACCTTCGCTACTATCATATTCACTATAAGTAAGAATACCACGATCATTTAATTCAAGATAATTGGTTTCATCATCAAAAGAACGCTCAATTTTCCATTTCCCAACTAGAACTTTAGGAATTTCTGTCTTGTGAAAAATAGCATTCTTCTTAAAGCTTTCTGAATGATCACTATAGGTAACCAAATCCATCAAGTCATTGGCTAAAATCACATTGGTCCCATTGCTTTGGAGTAGATTATAAACAAGCCCATGCTCGTCTTTAATGATGATAACTTCCCTCGTGTGGAGGTCAAATTTTCTATCAACATCTGCTAAGTTTTTCAGCTTGGAGTAGTTTAACTGGTTTAAAGCTTTCTGAAACTCTTGTTTTGCTTCATTACCTTTGTAAACTTTCTCAATCTTATACTTACCATACGATCGTGGATCTTCTTGATTTAACTCATAAACCACTGCTGTTGAATCAGCAGGTCCAACCCAAATTCCTTCCAAACTTGGAGTCGGTTGGAAGAAAAAGAAATAAGCCAGTACAATAACAGCTAGTATTCCCACACCTGATAAAGCCCATTTGGTCTGCTTATTCCATTTCACACTAAAGCGTTTGATAGCTAGAGTCTCATACCCTGACTCCACTTGTGACGGCATTTGAACCTGCTCACTTTTCTCTCGTGAGGCTACCGCTGATGGAACTGGTGCTTCAGGAACGGTCTCTTTTCGTTCCACTACAAACTCACCATTCGCTCGTGCATTTTGAAACTCTTGCAGACTCGGCTTACGGTTATGGAGTGCTTCAAAATAGTCTACCCAATCTTTTTGATTCATCTATTCCTCCTAATCGATGATTGTTTTCAAACTGATCCTATTATACCATACATGAAAAGGCAATCACTCATTTTCAGAAAATAAAAGAAAAAGTCCAAGCGATTTTCTACTTGGACTTTCTTCCTTATTTCAAAACTTCTTGTGTCTTCGCATAGTTGGCTTCGACAGCTTCTTTTTCAGCTTTCCACCAGTCTTGGTGGTCTGTGTACCACTTGATGGTTTCTTCCAAACCTGCTTCGAAGTTGGTGAATTGTGGTTCCCAACCCAATTCTTCACGCAATTTGGTTGAATCAATAGCGTAACGCAAATCGTGACCAGCACGGTCTGTTACACGGTCGTAGGCATCTTTTGGTTGACCCATTTTTTCAAGGATCAATTCAAGCACTTCCTTGTTGTTCTTTTCACCATCGGCACCGATCAGGTAAGTTTCACCGATACGGCCTTTAGTGAGGATAGCCCAAACACCAGTTGAGTGGTCGTTGGTGTGGATCCAGTCACGGACGTTCTTGCCTTCACCATAAAGTTTTGGTTTGATACCAGACAAGATATTGGTGATTTGACGTGGGATGAACTTCTCGATGTGTTGGTATGGACCATAGTTGTTTGAACAGTTTGAAATCGTTGCTTTGACACCAAATGAACGTACCCAAGCTTTCACAATCAAGTCAGAAGCAGCCTTGGTTGATGAATAAGGTGATGATGGGTTGTATTTGGTTTCAGCAGTGAATTTTTCACCAGGACCTTCCCCATGTCCAGGAAGATCTTCGCGCAATGGAAGGTCTCCATACACTTCGTCTGTTGACACGTGGTGGAAACGAATGTCGTATTTACGAGCTGCTTCCAAGAGTGTATAAGTCCCAACAAAGTTTGTGTAGATAAATGGAGATGGATCTTTGAGGGAGTTATCATTGTGGCTTTCAGCCGCATAGTGAACGATGGCATCAGCCTTAGCAGCCAATTTATCAACTAATGCAGCATCCGCGATGTCTCCCACCACCAACTCGACACGATCTCCAAGGATTTCTTCGATATTGGCACGGTTACCAGCGTAAGTGAGTTTGTCAAGGACAGTCACATGCACGTCTGGATGGTTGTTGTAGACATAGTGTACGAAGTTTGAACCGATGAAACCAGCTCCACCGGTTACGATGATATGTTTATATTCTGACATTTTTTCTCCAAATAATTTTTAGTTTTGATTGTTCCTTTGGCTAGTAAGTGACGCCAGCAACCCTTCGGTTTCATGGCTAAATCCGAAGCCGAAGTCTCCGGATTTCCCTACAAGATTCCCTACGGCATTCTTGTTTCCACTAGGGCAGGAACGATCTTACAACGCTCCTTGCAGTCGCAATATTGCTACGCAAGGTTCGTTTTTACAAATCTTCTGCTTTTAGGGGTTTGACGTCTTTGAGCAGTGGGTGGTTCTTGTCTGCTTCTGAGACTTCTGCTTCTTCCAAGTTTTCCCATTGGATGTCTAGGCTTGGGTCTGCGTAGTTGACAAAAGCATATTTTGGTTTGAGTTCCAATGCCCAGTAATCATTGACTAAGTATGTATAGGCAACTTTGTCTGACAAAACTTGGAACCCATTGGCTACACCACGAGGGACGAAGATGCCTTTTGAAGCATCGATCACAGTTTGGTAGGTATTCCCAAAGGTCTCGCCTTCACGAAGGTCTACCCAAGTTCCAAGAACCTTGCCTTCATCTGCTACAGAGATATACTTGTCCCAAGGCTCTGCATGCAAGCCACGCAAAACATTCTTACGAGAGAATGAAATATTGTTTTGCAACTTACCTTCTGCAAAGAAGCTTTCAGGGAATCCAAGAGGAAGCATTTTCTCTTTTTGGAAGTTTTCTTTAAACCAACCACGGTTATCTCCGCGCACAGGAATATCAAACTCCATCAAGCCTGGGATGGCTTCAATTTTGCGGGCTGCTAATTCTTTATCAAAAAATAGTTCCGTCATTATGCTTCTCCAATCAAACGGAGCAAATATTGTCCGTATTCGTTTTTCTTCAGTGATTGCGCTAATTCATGGACTTGTTCTTTGGTGATATAACCCATGCGATAAGCAATTTCCTCAAGGTTAGCCACTTGGACATTTTGCAAGCGTTGAACAGTTTCGATATATTGAGATGCCTGCAAGAGACTTTCGTGAGTTCCAGTATCCAACCAGGCAAAACCACGGCCCATGAGCTCAACAGAGAGATCTCCACGCTCCAAATAAGCCTTGTTAACATCGGTGATTTCAAGCTCACCACGAGGGCTTGGTTTGATGTTTTTGGCAATTTCTACCACATCATTGTCATAGAAGTAAAGTCCGGTCACTGCAAAGTTGGATTTTGGATGTTCTGGTTTTTCTTCGATAGAGATGGCATTCATATCCGCGTCAAACTCTACCACACCAAAGCGTTCCGGATCTTTGACTTGGTAACCAAAGACAGTCGCTCCTTTTTCCTTCGCTTCTGCCCGTTGCAACATCTTGGTTAAGCCGTTTCCGTGGAAGATATTGTCCCCAAGGATGAGGGCAACATGATCGTCACCGATAAAGTCTTCTCCGATGATGAAGGCTTGCGCCAAGCCATCTGGACTTGGTTGCTCTGCGTAAGAGAGGGAAATACCAAGTTCAGAACCATCTCCAAGAAGCTCTTCAAAACGAGGAAGGTCTTGAGGTGTTGAGATGATCAGGATATCTTTGATCCCAGCCAACATAAGCGTTGACAGCGGATAGTAGATCATTGGTTTGTCATAAATGGGCATCAACTGCTTAGAAGCCGCACGTGTCAATGGATACAAGCGAGTTCCTGAGCCCCCTGCTAAAATAATACCTTTCATAATGTTAGGCCTTTCTACGTAGTCATTACCCTTATTTTATCATGTTTATATAAAAAAGTCACCTTGCATTTGTGTTACAAGGTGATGACAGGACGTTGATTCTATAGTCCCGTTAACGATCTTCATTATCGTGATTCAAATAGGACGCTCGGACTAGGACTCTTTAATATACTTTAATTCACTGATTACTGCTCCTTGACTGAGCCGTCTGAAAACCTTACCTTTACTCCCGATTTGGTCGTGCCTCTCCTAGAATCCATAAAGCTCTGAAATTCTTCATCTTCATTATGATAGACCCCTATCTTAATTTTTTTCGCATCTTTATCATAAGCTAGTACATGTTCCTTGGAACTCCCATCAGAAAATGTAAATTTTACATCTGCTCCCCATGCGTCCGAAGGAGTAGAGCTATAAGATGGGTTTTTAATCTCAATTTCTTCAATTCCCTCGTAAGAATGCTTCAAGGTCCTTACAAGGCTGACTTCATACTCTCTATTGCGTCTCTTCTCCTCTAATTTTTTGTTCATATAAAACATAGAAATCCCAACTACCAAAAGGAGAGCCAAGGCGATGACGCTCATTATCCTTTTGCTTTTCTTGTTAAACTTGATTTTTACCATAAGATAATTTTCCTCGCTGACTAAGGTCTACCTCTGAATTGAATCTGATGAATTGTTCTTCATCTTTTCATTCTCAAATACCATGATACCAATCATAAAGAGAGCTTGTCCTGATGCTCTCCTTTTCAGTTCCTTATCCCAAAGCGACGTCTAGAATCATCATAATGACAAAGCCAACCATGAGGCCTAAGGTCGCCACATCTGTGTTGCCATTGGTCTGGGAATCTGGGATCAACTCTTCAACCACTACGAAGATCATCGCACCTGCTACAAAAGAGAGGGCGTAAGGCAAGATGGCTGTCATGGATAAGACGGCAACTGCCCCTAGCAGGGCTCCGATGGGCTCGACGATGGCTGACATAGATCCCCAATAAAAGGCATTGAGACGGGATTTTCCATCCGTCCGGATTGGGATTGAAAGAGCAGCCCCTTCTGGGATATTTTGCAAGCCAATCCCAATGGCCAGGCCAACCGCCCCGATAAAGGCTTCTGGACTTGGATTGCTAGCCAGAGCTCCAAAGGCTACTCCGACTGCTAAGCCTTCTGGAAAATTATGAATGGTAATGGCGAGAAAAAGGAGGATTGTTTTAGACAACTTCTTCTCCCGCGGCGTATGGATACTCTCAGCCTCTTCAATCTCCTTCGTCATATGAAGGTGAGGGACGATGGCGTCAATCAAGCGAAGGAAAAAACCTCCAGCTAAAAAACCGATCGCCGCTGGCAACCAAGCCAGGCTCCCATAAGAGGTTTCCGCATACTCAATCGAGGGTTGTAAGAGCGACCAAAAAGAAGCCGCGATCATGACCCCTGCCGCAAAGCCCATCATGATGTCCAGTAATTTGCGACTAATATGCTTGAAGAAAAAGACGATGGCTGACCCGACAATGGTACAGCCCCATGTAAACAATCCTGCGAGAAAGGCCTGCAAGACCACGGATTGCGATTGAAACCAATTCATAACAACTCCCATTTTCTCGATGATTCACTTCTTCTATTCTACTATTTTTAGCCCAATTAAGGAAGATCTTTCGAAAAAAAGAGAGTGGGACAGAAATCGGTAATTC
>NZ_KV834646.1:71086-249560 GCF_001837905.1 Streptococcus sp. HMSC076C09 | reverse complement strand
ATAATTGAGAGGCTAGGACTTTTGTCCCAGCCTACTTCTTCACATATTGTTCAACTGGATAATCTGCTGGATCTAAGCGCAGGTTTCCTCCTACCACGAGTTGGGATAGGTGCCACCCAATGAGGGGACCAGTTGTGAGGCCAGACGAACCAAGTCCACTGGCGACATAGAGGCCTACTTGATCAGGAACAGCTCCCCAAAATGGTGAAAAGTCACTGGTGTAGGCACGGGTTCCCACGCGCTCCCCGATAACTTCGGCTTGAGCGAGTTCTGGATAGTAGGCCAAGGCTTCTGTTTCCATCTGATTCAGCAAAGCCTGATCCACCGTCAGGTCAAAGCCCATCTCATTCTCATGAGTGGCTCCCATACTGATCTTGCCCTTCTGAAAGGGAATGATATCCAGCTCTCCTTCCGGCATGACCACTGGATAATCAGCAATATCTCGGTCTAGCTGATAATCCCTCAACTGTCCTTTTTGAGGACGGACATCAACTTGGTAGCCAAGTGGCTCGAGCATTTGACCCAACCAGGCTCCTGTTGCCAGGATGACTTTGTCATAGCTTTCTCCTGCTATCTGAAAACCATCCTCTGTAATAGCCAAAGCAACCTCTTCCTTAATCAGTCTTGCGCCACTGGCTTCAAGGAGAGTTTCCGTTAGAAGGGCTCCCTCTACATGGGCCCCACCTGAGGCATAAAGGAGCTGTTCAAAGCCTTGTAGACCTGGGAATTGTTGGCACACTTCTTCTTTGTTTAAAATCGCTAAGTCTCCGATCAAGGGAGATTCTTCCCGACGACTCAGCGCCAACTGATAGAGTTCGTCTAATTTTTCTTCCTTTTTCTTGAGGAGATAGACGCCGGTCTGCTGGTAAAAATCTGTATTAATTCCGTCCTTGGCCAGGTCTTCTACCAATTCTTGGTAGAAATCAGCCCCCAGACGAGCCAGGCGATACCAAGCCTTATTACGCCGTTTGGAAAACCAAGGGCTAATAATGCCTGCCGCCGCCTTGGTTGCTTGGCCGACTCCATGGTCATAGACAGTCACATCCACTTGTGCTTCTTTGGATAAATAATAGGCTGCAGTGGATCCCACGATCCCTGCACCAATAATGGCAACTTTCATCATGACCCCTTAGATATGGTAAAAAGGATTGGTGCTGGCTTGACTGCCAATCACTTCAATCTCCCAGGCTTCCTCAGCCTTCCACTGATTGAGCTTTTCTACTAGTTTTGACACAAAGAGAACCTCGATATGGTGCCCGGGATCTAAGGCCAAGAGGCCATCGCTCAGCATGTCCTGAGCCGTGTGGTAGTAGATATCTCCTGTGATATAAACATCTGCTCCCTTGGCGAGAGCATCCTTGTAAAAGGACTGGCCACTTCCTCCACAGATTGCGACATGCTTGATAACCCGATCCAAATCCGCCTGATCATAACTGACTAGGCGCAAAGCATCTAAGCCAAAGGTTTCTTTAACCTTGCTAGTCAACTGTCCAAAGGTTTGAGTAGCTACCCGACCGATGCGACCAATTCCGAGCCCTTCTCCCGTCATACTGAGGGGTTCTGTATCTTCAATGTCCAAGAGCTGGCAGAACCAATCGTTGAGACCATCTGGAACAATGTCAATATTGGTATGGCTGACGTAGACTGCGATATCATGCTTGATCAAATTGATATAGATCTGATTTTGAGCCCGATCAGCTACCAAATCCTTGATGGGACGGAAAATCGGCGCGTGCTTGACGATGATCAAGTCCACCCCATGAGCGATAGCTTCCGCCACCGTCTGCTCGCGGATATCTAAGGCCACCATGACCTTATGGATGTCTTTTTGCAAAGTGCCGACCTGTAGCCCACGGACATCTCCGTCCATGGATAGTTCCTGAGGACAGTAGGCTTCATAGCGTTTGATGACTTCACTTGCTAACATGTAGAACCTCCTTGATTTGTGAGATGCGCTCTTCTAACGATGCTCTGGCCGATTGATTTTCAGCTGGGACCTGCTCCAAGGCAAAGGCTAATTTCTCTACTTCCTTGGACCACTTTTGGACAAAGGCTGGAGCTTGTTCCCGCATCAAATAGGGACCAAAACGCAGTTCCTTGGCTGTCAACTCTTGAGAACCCTGTTCCACCACGAGGATCTCATAGAACTTCTCATTTTCTTCCAAGATCGCTTCATCAACAATGTGGAAATCATGGTCGACTAACCAAGCCCGCAGTTCATCTTCACGATTATTGGGCTGTAGGACCAAGCGAGAGACATTGGCTAATTTCTCAAGACCTGCGGCTAGGATGTCTGCAATCAAGCGTCCTCCCATACCAGCAATGGTGATACAGGAAATGCCGTCTGCTGGTTCAAAGGCAGCCAAACCATTGGCCAGGCGGACCTCAATCTTGTCCTCTAAACCATTATCGGCGACATTTTGGAGGGCAGATTGATAAGGCCCCTCTACCACTTCACCAGCAATAGCAGCCTCAATCTTGCCTTCTTGTAAGAGGGCGATTGGCAGATAAGCATGGTCACTCCCCACGTCCAACAGACGAGCTCCAGCTGGGACGAAGCTAGCCACCAAGTCCAATCGATTTGATAATTTTGTAAATTCCATGTGCTACTTTCTATACTTTTATTCCACCCTTTAGTATACCATGTTTGCACCATTAAAAAAAGGCGCAACGGCGCCTTGTCTATTATGGAAAGGTATTACTTTAGACTTTCCTTAGGTGAGTCCGGACGTCAGCGAACTTCTTCAAAGTTCCATGACTAAGTTTTGAGTCTAATGTCTCAAAACTTCCGGGCACATGAAACTTATACGTTTCATGTGCTATACTCACGGCGGAAACTCTCGCTATCATCCTCAACAAGCCGATATTAGACTTTAGTCAATTTCCTTATAGTCTACTTCCAAGCCTCGTTGCACTGCTGGGCGATTGGCAATTTTCTCTGTCCAAGCTTGCAGATGCTTATATTCCTTCACATCTAAGAAAATTCCTGCACGGTCCCAGACCTTGTCTTGGGCTAGACGGCCATACCAAGACCAGATGGCGATATCTGCAATGGTATAGTCATCTCCTGCGATATAAGGTTTAGTGGCCAGTTCCTTGTCCAGTAGGTCCAATTGACGTTTGGCTTCCATGGCAAAGCGGTTGATGGCATACTCGATTTTCTCCGGCGCATAGTGGAAGAAATGACCAAAGCCTCCCCCTAGAAAAGGTGCTGCACCCGTCTGCCAGAAGAGCCAGTTGAGCACTTCTGTCCGTTTAGCCCGATCAGTCGGGATTAATTTGCCAAATTTCTCGGCTAGATACAGGAGGATATTAGCTGATTCAAAGACACGAATGTCTTGATCGCCTGATTGATCTAACATGGCCGGAATTTTCGAGTTAGGATTGATGGCTACAAAGTCACTACCAAACTGATCTCCCTCACCAATCTTGATCCGATAAGCGTCATAGCCTGCATCCACTCCCAACTCTTTGAGTTCCTCCAGCATAATGGTAGCCTTGATTCCATTGGGTGTTGGAAGGGTATAGAGTTGGAAAGGTTGATCCCCTTTTGGAAGGGTTTGTTCAAAGCGGGCACCTGCTGTGGGTTGGTTCAAGCCACCCCAAGCTCCTCCCATTTGGCTCGGTGCTTTCCATACTTCTGATAATTGATAGTCTGACATCTTTTTTCTCCTTTATTTCGCTACTCCTAGCATATCAAATATCGGCCTCCCTTTCAAAGATCTGCTACGCGAAGGCTACTTGACTTTTTTTGCCAAAATGATAGTATAGAAAAAATACAATTTTAAGGAGAAAACCATGTCCACGATCGATTTTCATAG
Organism: Streptococcus sp. HMSC076C09; assembly: GCF_001837905.1. Taxonomy (NCBI): domain Bacteria; kingdom Bacillati; phylum Bacillota; class Bacilli; order Lactobacillales; family Streptococcaceae; genus Streptococcus; species Streptococcus sp. HMSC076C09. Next base: position 245,739 of record NZ_KV834646.1, on the reverse strand, counting down.
TTTGGCAAAGACAGAACTTCACTGTCACTTAGACGGTTCCTTATCGCTTCCAATCATTCGCCAGTTGGCAGCTATGGCCCATATTGACCTACCTGCTAGCGATGAGGAGCTCAAGCACCATGTCACTGCGCCTGCCCACTGTGAGAATCTTTTGGACTATTTGGAGGCATTTAACTACATTCGGCCCCTCCTTCAAACTAAGGAAGCCTTGACGCTTGCTGCTTACGATGTGGCCAAGCAAGCTGCTCTGGAAAATGTCGTCTACATCGAAGTCCGTTTTGCACCAGAATTGTCCATAGATCAAGGACTCACTGTTCCAGAAACTATCGATGCTGTCTGTGAAGGACTGCGCCAAGCCCAGGAGGAATTTGGCATTGTCGCGAAAGCCCTCGTCTGCGGCATGCGCCAGTCGGATCAAGAACTCACCTCTCGCATCCTGGCAGAAGCCAACCAAGTTAGTGATCAAGATTTTGTCGGTTTTGACTTTGCTGGAGATGAGCACAACTACTCTCCAGAAGATATTCGACCTCTAATCGAGCAAGTCAAAAGTTACCATCGGCCCATGACGCTTCACGCAGGTGAGTGTCATTGCCCACACTTTGTTGCCCAATCGATTGCATTTGGCATCAAACGCAATGGCCACGTGACGGCTCTATCTCATGAACCAGCCTTACTCCAATCCTTTATTGAAAATGGGGTTACTGGTGAACTCTGCTTGACCAGCAACTTACAGACAAAAGCAGCGCCGACTTTAGAGGATTTCCCTTATTTGAAAATGAAGGAAGCAGGTGCTCGAATCAGTATCAATACCGATAACCGGACTGTATCTGATACCGACCTCACCAAGGAATACGCCCTCTACCATCAGCATTTCCAAACCAAGGAAACTGACTTTTACCAGCACAATGTCGATGCCATCCAGGCTTCCTTTGCTAGTGAGGAGGAAAAACAAGAACTCCTTAGCAAACTAAAAAAAGCCTACGCGGACTATCTATAAACGGATTAGCTTACATTTGATTAAGCAATCGTTTTAGATTGAAGACAGTAACTTATTAGAAACTTTCCTTAGGTGAGTACGGACGTCTGCGAACTTCTCCGAAGTTCCAAGACTTAGTTTTGAACCTAAAGTTTCAAAACTCCCGGGTACTTGAAACAATAGTGTTTCAAGTACCATTCTCACAGCGGAAAGTTCCAATACATCCTAATATTGCTCTAAAATCCTCATATTTCTTCTATCTTCGCGAAATTATGCAGGTTATTTCATTCAAAAGAAGTTTGTCTACATTCAAAAACTAGCACTTTTATAAAGTGCTAGTTTTTTTAATCTTTCCACAAATCCATGGCCTTCAAGAAATCGTCTGAAACTGTCACATTGCGTGGGTTGGCTTGTTCGCGTTCTTGTAGTTTCGCCTCTACTTGGGCTAGACTGTTGATGCCTTCACTGCGCCAGTTGCGTAAAATGGCTTGGATATATTTCCAGTGAGGCTTGCCGTTAAAGACAGCTTCTCGTAATGCTGCCTTGATCACATCTGGATCTGTCTGATCCTCGCGCACAGTCTTGGTCAGGTCTTCAATCTCAAAAGGTGTCAAGAGTCGTCCCAGTTCTTGTTGGAAGGTTTCCACCAAATCCTTGATGACATTTCCCTTAGCGGGCGCGCTCTGTGCCTTCCCTTGTAATTGGGATTCTAAAATCTCATCCAAGCGCTCCAGGGCAATGGTCGCATCAAAGATGGCTTCAATCTCGCCATTGAGCTCAATGGTCCGGTACTGAAGGAGTCCCTTGGTGGTCAGATTGGACATAATCCGATTGACCTCTGTCACCGTTTTTCCTAGATGACTAGCAATCTGATTGGGAGTTAAGGCCTCTTGGCCAGTCGTATTTTGAAGGAAGAAAAACTGCCAAACCAAGTAATCATCTGCTTGGTCAAACAATTCATGATAATGAAAAAGCAAGGCACTTGGAAGAACCAAGTTGCCATACTTAAATGCTTGTGAATATGTCATAATTCCCCTTTATAGGTAACCATAAAATGAAATATCTTTTTCCAATTCTTCCAAGCGGTAAGGTGTTTCTTGATAAACCGCATAGTTGATCCAATTACTAAAGAAAGTCGTCGCAGCTAGATTCCAACGAATGCGAGGCTCTGTATTAGCGTCATCCCCATCAAAGTAATTCTTGGGAACATCTGGATCCAAGCCCGCCTTGACATCTCGGTGGTATTCTTTTGCCAGCGTATCGCGATCATATTCCAGATGGCCAAAGCTATACACCTCACGCATGTCTGGACTAGCAATGATGGAAAGCCCAACTTCATTTCCCTGAGCGATCACTTGAAGATTGCTCTTTTCAAGGACTTCCTTCAAAGGAATATCTGTATAGCGAGAATGAGGGGCAAGGAAGCGATCGTCAAATCCTCTCATGAGCAGACTATCGGGACGCACCACTGCTTGGTCATAGATGCCCGATAGCTTGTCACAGAGCTCTACTTTTTGAATTCCGTAACGGTGGTACAGTCCAGCCTGGGCTCCCCAACAGAGGTGCAGGGTAGAAAAAACATGACGCTTGGCCCATTCAAAGACCTGGGTCAACTCTTCCCAGTAGTCCACTTCCTCAAAGTCCATCTTTTCGACAGGCGCCCCCGTCACAATCAAGCCGTCATAGTAATTATCCTTGATATCCTCAAAAGTCTTGTAAAAACTCTCCATATGCTCGGCCGCTGTATTTTTAGACTTATGGCTCGCCATATAGAGGAAATCTACATTGATCTGCAAGGGCGTATTGGCCAGGAGGCGTAGCAGTTGAGTCTCAGTTGCTTCCTTAGTCGGCATGAGATTCAAAATCAGAACATTTATAGGACGAATATCCTGGTGAGTTGCTCGAACATCATCCATGACAAAAATATTTTCTGAACGAAGGATATCGACTGCTGGTAATTTTTTATCTAGAGTAATTGGCATAAAAAGCTCCCATCGTGCAAGTTCTTAACTAACATTATATGATAGGAGCTTATAGTTTTCAATTATGGTTTTTCTGTAGCCAGTTATAGTATTAGACTATATTAGTAATGCATCAAGACTTTGTAGTCGTAATCGCCGATCGCTTCGCGACCTTTCAATTCATCCAACTCGATCAAGAAGGCACACCCTGCAACGACGCCACCGAGTTTTTCGATCATTTCGATGGTTGCTTTAACGGTACCACCCGTAGCCAAAAGGTCATCAACGATGAGGACGCGTTGGCCTGGTTTGATGGCATCTGCGTGCATACAGAGGGTATCAACGCCGTATTCTTTTTCGTAGTCAGCAGAGATGACTTCACGTGGCAATTTACCAGGCTTACGGACAGGCGCAAATCCAATTCCCAACTCAAAAGCGACCGGACATCCAACGATGAAACCACGCGCTTCAGGACCAACGATCATATCGATTTTCTTATCTGTCGCGTATTGAACGATTTCACGAATCGCATAACTATAAGCATTGCCATCTGCCATCAAAGGGCTGATATCACGGAAGGTAATTCCTTCTTGTGGATAGTTTTCAATGCTTGCAATGTAATCTTTTAAATTCATGGTTAACTTTCTTTCATAAAAATTTTTTTACATTCCATTATATCATGAATTCTACTAACTTGCATCATTTTTTGCCAAATCATTTTCCCAAGCTCCCGCGTCAAAAGCAAAAATCCCACATCCGAAAAATGATGTGGGATTGAATTCCAAAAAAACTTACTATTCTTCTATGAATTTATTGTACTCGATTTTCATATCTCCCAAGTTTTTCAGGGAATATCGGGAGCTTCCATTTTTGAACCAGGTACCAAGGATGTATTGTTCAGCGACTTTCTTACTTTGGTCTCGAAGCCAAGCACGGTCTTTGCCATAGGTAGCAAGTTTCTCAAGGAGTTGCTGGCCCTCGTAGGTAGTATCTTCTTTAGAAAGGTAGACCTCCTTCTGAAAAAACAGCTTTTTTGACGAGTCGTATTTAAATATAAATCCGAGTGTCACACCTTTTTCCAATTTAAAATCATACATATAGGTCCAGTTGGGAGTTCCTCTAAACATCATCACGGACAAGTCTTCGTTTCCATCAACAATTCCTTTTGAATAATGGTAGGTTTGAAATCCCTCATCTTCTTTCCAGATACCATCATTTCCTATCGTTTCTGTAAAGGGCTTAAACATCACATAGCGCATCAAGCCACCATTTTCAGAGTAGACAATCTCATCCATGGGATTTTTTAAACTCAGGTAGATTCCTAGCCAATAAAGAGCTAAAAGCAGGAAGGGGCTGAGCCAGAGAAACTGTTTTAGGTGTTTTTTCATAAGGTCTGTCCTGTCAGATAGTCATAGATTTCACGAACCGTCCCAAGGGCCATCAACTCCTGCTCTTTCACCGTTTGTTTGAGTTTTTGGTAGATGGTGCTTTCAGCGATTTCCCGTTTTTCTGCTTCTTTATTGACCTTCATGACCCCATTTTCAATGGTCACAAAGCCCAGCTCTTGGAAGATCTGGATCATTTTGACCAAGAGGATCTGCTGGATCTTGAGATAGGCTGCTAGGTCTTTCAGTTTGTAGCGGACATCAAACTCTGGGTACTGGTAGATGGTCTTATAGAGCTTGGCATACTGGTCCCTGCTACCGTAGCCTGTTAGATAGTAGGCTTTGGCGATCTCATTTTTGAAATAGACGGCTTGCAAATCATGCTCTTGGAAGATTTGCCGTAGTTGCTCTATATCCTCTGGGATATTTCCAACCACCACAGCGGATGCCCCAGATAGATCTGGCAATTCTTTAGTAAAATCCAGAACGGGAACACCTGCGGGGAGGCTGACATTTTTAGAGCGGATATTAAAGAGCTGCACGCCGTCCACACGCGCATCAACCAACATGAGCTGAAGGGTTGTTTGGCCATTCCATTGGTTGACCGACAACTGCACGGCTAGCTCTAGGTCTTGCGCTTGCGCAAACTCTGCCTCTAAACTTCCCAAGCCAAAGGCAACCACCTCAAAGGTCGCATCTTCTTGAGAGATCTTGAGTTTCAAGTGGGTATTGCCAGCTCCCATCGAGCGTGCCCCTTCTACCTTGAAATTACGGACCAGAAAGACTGGTTTTTTATTGTCCATGCCAAAAGGGCTCAAGCGATCAAAGTTTTTCAAGGTCTCAAGCGTTAGTTCTGTTAGATGTAGTTCCTCATCGATGGCTAAGGTGGACTTGCTACTGAGATCAATCTCTTGCTCTCGAATATAATCCGTAAGGGCCTGAGACAAGGAAGGGAGTTGGTCCACATCTAAGGTCATCCCTGCTGCACCGGCATGTCCTCCAAAGGCGACAAAGAGCGACCGGTGAGGATCGAGAGCCTCAAAGATATTGAACGACTCAGGACTCCGAGCGCTCCCCTTAGCCCGTCCATCTTCGATGCTTAAAACAACAACCGGCTGGTGAAGTTCTTCTAAGAGACGACCGGCAACAATGCCAAGCACTCCCGGATTCCAGCCTTCTTTAGCCAAGACCTGGGCAGACAAGCTTGGGTCGACCATGGTTTTAGCTTCGTCGTAGATGCTTTGGACGATCTCTTTTCGTTCCTCATTCTTTTGATGAATCATGAGAGCAATCTCGTGCGCTTCTTCATCGTCAAAACCAGTCAGTAGTTCGATGGCTGGATTTGGGTCATCGAGGCGACCAAGGGCATTGAGACGAGGGGCGATCTGAAAGCCAATTGTTTCTTCATTGACATCCTCCAGACGAATCCCTGCGATCTCCAAAAGCTCCTGCAAGCCCATCCTCTGGGTATGTTGGAGAACACCCAGACCGTATTTAACCAGAATTCGATTTTCATCTGTCAGACTCACCATGTCAGCGATGGTCCCGATCGCGACCAAATCTAAAAGATCAACCGGCACTTCTTCTAAGAGGGCACAGGCCAACTTAAAGGCCACACCACAACCTGCTAGATAATGGAAGGGATAAGCCGCATCTGGATGCTCCGGATGGATGATCGCATAAGCATCCGGCAAGTCCTCTGGCATAGAGTGGTGGTCCGTTACAATGACATCTACTCCCATTGCCTGGGCCATAGCGATGGCTTGATTACCCGCGACACCATTGTCCACCGTGACAATCAAAGAAATACCTTGCTGCTCGATAAAGTACTTGTAGACACTCTCATTGGGACCATAGCCGTCTGTGAAGCGGTTGGGTAGGTAGACTTGCACCTCTGCTCCCATCTGCTCCAAGGTTTCCTTTATAATAGAGGCCGAAGTCATCCCGTCCGCGTCATAGTCTCCATAGATGAGGATCTGCTCGTAATCTTCGATGGCCCGACGAATGCGCTCCACTGCCTTGTCCATATCATGGAGCAAATATGGGTCGTGTAGCTTCTCCAGCTTGGGTTCTAAAAAGTCTTCTAAATCCTCTTTGGTCTGAATGCCACGCTCATACAGCAAGGTTGCTACAGATGCTTCTAGGCCTGCTTTTTTGGCAAGGGCTAAAAAGGCCTCATCTGCACTTGGCGAAGCTAACTGCCAATCATATTTTGAAGTGATCATCTAGCTTTTGGTCTCCTCTTTTTCTTATCTGAATATTATAACATGAAAGGCTAAAATGGCGGGAAATAAAAGGTCGACTTATACAAAAACCAAAATCAACATTTTGCCTTATTTTTGTTGCATTTAACTTGACTTATCACACTAAAAGAATATAATAATGTTGATAATAATCTTTTAAAAATGTAATGGGATGATTATTCTGTTAAGTTTGCACTGCTTATTATCATTTTATATTATGAAGCGTAAATTTCTTCCGTTTTTCTATCGAATCATTGTTTTTAGAAAGTTTGTTTCAGGTCCAACCAATCCTCTAGTATGGACAGACTAAAGATAGGATATTGAGGTATGCCCCCATATTTTCTCAATAGAGGTAAGGTCCTTCTTCTCTAAATACATGTTCAAATAAAGCAACTGATTGTATGGAGCAAAGATCAGGAGTTTTTCAGTTTTAGGAGATATCACTATATAGAAAAACTTTACGAAATTTATGCAAAAGAAAGGAATTGAGGCCAATTGAAATCTCTTTATAAAAAGATAGTTGCATTTGTAGCTATCATCGCCGTGGTAGCCTTAGGCTTGTCTGTGATCAAACCTGTTAGCGCGGCTTCTGTTTCACCAACTGTTACCAATTTAAAGGCTCAGGCAAGTGGACAAAAAGTTACCTTTTCATTTGACTGGGATTTAACTGGGAAGTCAGTTAAAGAAGGCGATACGTTTACCATTGATGCTCCAGAAGGTGTCAATATCACTGAAGTTGCAACTCAATCACTCCAAGCAAATGGAGCTGAAGTCGCAACCATTTCGATGACAAACAAAAAGATTACTTTCACCTTTAAAAAAGCAATCGAATCCATGAACGAAAACGTTAAAGGTGGTTTCTCATACAATGCAGTATGGGACAACACTCCAGGAAATCCTGGAAATAAAACTGCCACTTCTAAAGTCGGTTCAGAATCTGTCATCATTACACGTCCTGATGGACCTGGCGTATTTGAATCTGTGTTGAACAAGTACAACCTTGATGGTTCCTATGTAACTAAGCAATTCAAATTAGACGCATCTGAAAACTATGCATGGTTAAATGTTGGAGATGACTACTATCTAACAAAATGGTTCATCCGTATCAACGGAGATGGTAAGAAACAAGCCATCACAAACCCTGTTGTGTCAGATAAAATCCAAGCCCCAGCAGTCGATTACTCAAAAATCACTTTTGCTCCTGCTGCAAACCACGCTGCAAATGAATTCTTTGTGGGAACTTACTTGAAACCATCCTTCACTTTAAGAAAAGGTGGACAAGTAGTGGCTTCTGGTTGGGACTTCTGGAAACATGTGAAATTCGATGCGAACGGCAATGGATTTACCGTGAATTTATCAGATGTCAGTGATGTCTTTAAAACAGCATCTAGCGATGAATTGATCGTTGAATACCAAACATTAATTCCTAAGACAACCATCCGTGTTGACAACAATGCTACATTGACAGCTGATGAAATCACAACACCTCAAACTGACCCAGCATTCTGGAACAACCCTGAATTGAAATTCTGGGTTAGCGGTGATAAAACTGTCACTGTTCAAAAAGAATGGGTTGGTGACGAAGAAGCTGACCGTAAAGATATTACTGTTCAATTGTATGCGGACGGCAAAGCTTTGGATGGGATGACACAAACCCTTACAAAAGCTTCTGGCTGGAAAGCAGCATTTACGAAATTACCAGGTATCAAAGATGGTAAGGCCATTGAATATTCAGTAGTAGAAACAAACACTCCTGAAGGTTACACTTCTAAAGTTGAGAAAATTGATGATGACAACGTGATTAAAGTGGTCAACACATCAAACAAACCAAAGGTGACTGAAACTACTGCAGACCTTGTCGTTAAAAAAGCTTTCGAAGTAGCTGGTGATCAGGAACATAAACAAGTTCCAGTCACAGAAGGTCAATTTGAGTTTGTCTTGAAAGACGAAAACAACAAAGTAGTCGAAACTGCCAAGAACCAAGCAGACGGCACTGTTAACTTCAAGTCTCTAACCTTCAATAAAGAAGGTAGCTATACATACACGATCACTGAAAACAAAGGTACGGATGCTACTATCAACTATAGTACACAAAGCATCACTGCTACCGTTGATGTAAAAAAAGAAAACGACAAACTCGTCGCTACTGTCACTTACTCAGGTGGAGATGGTGAACAAAAAAATACGATCACCAATACTCAAAACAAACCAAAAGTTTCAAATGCTAAAGTGACCTTAACCCTTAAAAAAGCATTTGAAGGTGGCGAACTTAAGGGTGATGACTTTGAGTTTGTTGCAAAAGATGCAAACGATAAAGTTGTTGGCACAACCAAGAACAAAAAAGATGGTTCAATTACTTTTGATAACATCACTGTAGACAAAGCAGGCACATTCAAATATACCATCACTGAAACAAAAGGTACGGACAAAACCATTACCTACAGTGATAAAACCATCACGGCTACAGTTGTAGTGGTTGAAAAAGACAACGCCTTGGTTGTAGAACAAATCAGCTACTCTGATGGTCAAACTGAGACAAATACGTTCACCAACAAAAAAGAAGCTCCTAAAACAGAAAGTGTAACAGCTACACTTCAAGTGAACAAGCTCCTTAAAGAAGGTGAAACATCCTTACCGTTGACAGACGATCAATTTGAATTTGTCTTGAAAGAAGGAAACAATACCCTTGAAACTGCCAAGAACAAGGCAAATGGTACTGTAACCTTTAAGGACCTTTCTTATAGTGAAGAAGGAACACATACTTATACCATTACCGAAAATAAAGGTACGGATGCTTCTATCAACTATAGCACACAAAGCATCACGGCTACTGTCGATGTGAAGAAAGCAAACGACAAACTCGTCGCTACTGTGACTTACTCAGGTGGGGATGCTGAAAAAGGAGATACGTTTACAAATACGAAAACACCTCCAACTCCTGTTCCTCCAACAGTGAAACCAACGTCCGCTCAATTCAAGGCTAAAAAAGTATTGGCGATCAATGGTTCGAGCGATCGTACATTGAAAGCAAATGAGTTTACTTTCCTTCTCAAGGATCAAAATGGTACGCTCGTTGATACTAAGACAAATGGTGAGAATGGTGATATTCTCTTCAATCCAGTAAGCTTTAATGAAGCTGGTACTTTCACCTACACAATTGCTGAACAAAAACCAGCTACACCGGAATCAGCCATCACTTATGATGAAGCTGTTCATACTGTCACAGTGACTGTCACAAAAGATGCAACTGGACAATTGAGCGCGGATGTGCAATACGATGGTAAGAAAGATACTCCTACCTTTACCAACACCTATACGCCTCCGACACCTCCAACTCCAAGTGAAAAACAAATTACCACAAGTAAGATTTTAGAAGGTCGTGACCTTCAAGGTGGCGAATTTAGCTTTAACCTCTTGGACGAAAATGGAACCGTTCTTCAAACAAAACAAAATGCTGCAGATGGTACAGTGACATTTGATGCGATCGCCTACACGGAAGCGATGATTGGTACTCATAAATATACCATTAAAGAAGTCGTACCAGCTGATCAGGCAAATATCCAATATGACGAAGGTCAAGTGGATGTCACAGTGACCGTCACAAAAGATGAAGCATCAAACGCTATCCAAGCAGTTGTTTCATACGGTGCGAAGAAAACCTTTATCAATAAGGTCATCCCACCAACTCCACCAACAGTGAATAATCCTGAATTGAAACTTTACACCCTTAGAGTTCGTAAGGTAGATGAAAAGGGTGATTACCTTGCCGGTGCGGTATTTGGACTCTTTGAAGCGGATGGTGTGACACCTGTTGCAAATCCTTATGGTCAAGGCCAAGCACAAGCGATTTCTGGTCAAGACGGACTTGCAAGCTTCGTTGGATTTGAAGCTAAAGAGTATGTCATCAAAGAGCTCTCAGCTCCAAGTGGTTACCAACTTTCAGATACAACCATCAAGGTCTCTGCAAGCGACTTTGCTTCTGCAACAAACCTTGTCGTTGATAAAGGAAACGTGGTGAATAAACTTCTTCCACCTCCACCATCAACAGATATTCCAAATATACCAACACCAAGTAATAGCAAACCTAAAACTCCATCACCAAATGGAGATAAGCCTAAGCCTAGTGACAAACCTAAATCTAGTGAAACTCCTAAATCTAGTGACAAGCCTAAAGAAGGTAAACGATCTCTTCCTTCAACAGGAACTGCAGATCATTTAGGACTTCTTGTAACTGGTTTGACATTCGTCGCTACAGCTATTGCTTCTATGACACTTAAGAAGAAGGAAGACTTCTAAGCAACATGAAAGATCTAGTCAAACACGACTAGATCTTTTTTTGTATCTGCTTCTCTTATTCTGGTTTGTTTTGATCTTCATAAAAAATAACTTTCCCATCTTTAACTTTGAATGAGTAACTGATGGAATCAGCATAACTACCTTTGGAATAGTAGAAATCATAGGCACCATCCGGTAGTTTGCTAGCGTCTAATTTTTTAGCTGCTGCTTTTAAGTCTTGTTCCTTAACGGATACACCATCCTCTATATAAATAGTCATACGGATTAACTCTTGATCGATTAAGGTCTGAAAAGGGATTTGATAGTAACCAGCAAAGTCCTTTTTCCCTTCTTTGAGATTTTGACTTGCGATACTATCTAGAATTTGCTCCTTCTCATCACGGTTGGAGTTAGATAAAAAACCAAAGAAACTAATAGGAAGACCTAGAGATTGCTTCTTTATTTCAGTCTCTAGTTTTTCCTCGATATTTTTAATAGATTTCTGTTTTAAAAACGCTTCCTTGTATGATGGAAGAAAACTACTATATGACCTCGACCAGTCATCTTTAAAAGTTACGTCCTCATCTTCCAATTGTACCGTTTGATCATCGTAGGTCTTCTCAGAGTATGCGTAGCTCACATGATACTGTGGGTATTCTAGGGCAGTCCAGGATAACTTAGTGATGGTAACTTTGCCATGAAGATCATTTTCTTTAAAAACTTCTGTAACAACTTCTTTAGCCTTTTTGTAATCACTCGGTGTCATGATCTTACAACTGGAAAGAAACAGGCAACATAGAATAAGTGGAATTCCTGCGAATAGTTTGAAATAATTGAGCTTCATAGCCTGACCTCCTTGCTAAATTCGACCTAATCGATTAATTTTTTACAGCAAATGGGAACCTTTTTTTAATATCTTCTTTCATCTTTTTATTAGGAATCTTCTCTAAATCCATATATTTGAAGAATTCTTCATCATTTTGAACGACATGAACCTTCCCATCTTTAGTATACTCAGCTGGTATGGTCAGATCACCGAAGGACTGACCAAAATCTCTAGAGACCACGTAGTTCTGTACTTCATATAAGCGTCTCAGCAATGAGAACTCTGTAGTATCGTTACTTTGATTTAAATCCTTTTTAAAATATTGGAAAAATTCTTTTTTATTATTCGCAAGATGTTCTTGACCATCTTTTGAAAATTCTGCTGGTATCTTATGATACCGTAGGACATCATCCCATCCACCTGAACGCTGCTCTGGAACTTTATAAAGCAGTTCCAAAAATGAAATATCAAAGTTGAGATCTTCTGGTCCGAGAAAGTATAGGTAGGCATTCTCCCCTTTTGTCGGTTTTTCATCCCATTTTAAAGTAGTTGGATTATTCCCTTTGCTTAAAATCGAATATACTTTCGGATAGAGTGTTTTCAATGGGATATCCTTAGTCTCATTACTACGATCTGTAAATAACAAACGTGAATGTTGGAGCTGCAATTGTCCTCTTTCAAAATTGTATTCAAATGGATGTAAGTCTTTGTCGCTTTCTCGATTTTCTTTTTGAACTTGTTCATAACCTTTGCCTGATGAGGTTTTCCAAGCGAACTTTCCATCCTTAACATTCATTAACCCTATACGAGATTGATACTCTGTTTGTACATAGATATTTCCAGGTTCTACAATATATTTGTCTTTCTTATCGACAAGAATATCAATCGGAATGTATGTTTCTCCATCATCTGTATCCAACAACATAGAAGAAACTTTAACAGATAAGGGGATATAATTCTTATCCATATCTCGTACTATCTTAAAAACATCATATGTTTTCTTCACTAAGCGCTTGTCCTTGGTATCATAGACATCAATGAGCCAGTACTCTCCCTTTTGTGCTTTATTTGTAGTTAGGTAAGGAACTTGATTACCACGAATATAATATTGAAAATAGAGACGTGGGTCAGATTTTAATTTGTAACTTTCTTGTGCAATGTACCGTTCACTATTTCCACCATTTATAAACCATTCTACTTTAACTTTTGGATTGTACGAATTTGCTTCCAGCGCCTCATCCACTTCTTTTTTATTATCCCATTGAATAGCTACTGCTTTCCCACCTGCAATAAATTGGGAATCAACTATGTGTGGACGAGGTTTCCAAGTTACAAATTGTGATATATCACGCTTATGAATTTCATACCGGATAAACCAGCCTCCTGCCAAGGTAACAAGTAATACAAATATCCAAAACTTGATTGATTTAAAAATCTTCTTCATTCTCTCTTTTCTACTTTCTGTACGCTTCTTTTACCTTATTTGTTCGTCATTTTTCTTTAAAAGTATTCCGACTTTTCCAACCACATATGAATAAATTTCTTTAATAATTTATTGACAACTGAAGCTTCTTATAATTTCTTAAACTCACTAGCTTTTACAATAAGCTGATTAAAGATTTGGATTTTTCTCTATTTTTGAACGACCCATTTGGCATCACCATAAACGATCGTAAACGGCCCATCCCCATCTGTTAAATAGTTAATTTTATATATACCAGATTCTCCTGCTTCAAGGACTGTTGGCTGTTTGTAATTTAAAGTATTATTCAACATATAAGCAGATTTGCCATGGCCATCATAGAGATCTACATTTGTATAATCTGGAGTATTTTCAATACTGAGAGGTGTTGTATTCGATAGGGTGAATTCGACGATCAATCGATGTTGTTTTTTCCTTGTATCGATACGGTCTTGATCATCCTGAACATCCAAATTTGGATCGTCTGTTACACTATTCAGTGTAACTTCTAAGCCATTAGCAAATACAACTGGCTCTCCAATTGCATAACTTTTAACAGGATTTTTGGGATTAAAATTCTTTAATTTTTCTTTTATCTTTTGTCCGTCATTATTATTTCCAGATGGGATGGTCCAAAAGATATTATTCTCATCTTGCTTACCATACTGATTATCCCCCTTCATTTGCTGAGGGATTTGTAAGAGAATAGCCAAGTTTTTTAAATCAATTCGAACATCACCTTGATTTGTCACTTCCATTTCAACCGTGAATTCCGTAGGCGAAGTTTTACTATAAGCATAACCGGATAATGAGGTTGCCTCGAAATTTTTGTTAACTAACTGTTGTAAAACTGTTGAAAGCATGATATAGGAAATATGATCATCTCGATTTATTTCTTTTTCAGCATACCTTTGATGGAATTCATCGAGCCAATCATAGAAGGCTTGATTGAAATCTGACTCATTAGGATTTTTATAATATTTATTCCCTCTCGGTAAAAGCTCTGGGAAGTACGTTGGTACCTGAATGCGAATAAATACTTTGTTTCCCTTAACTGCATAGCCCTTTAATTCATATTTTTTTCCAAAGCTCAATGCATTCGTCATGAGCTTCAAATACATGGGACCATATATTTTGAGGGGGTACTTCTCACCAAGATATTCCACATAAGTATTTGGATCAAAAGTACTACTGTTTTTTTCAATTTTAGGGATAATATAATCGTTCCAGAGTCGAGTATACATATCCTCTTGATTTTTTGCCCCATTGGCCTTGATTACTGTGTCTATTCCCCTTGGATCTACATAGATTCCTTCAACGACCTGCAAAGCTTTTTGAACTCTTCCTTCCTCAGATAGAGAGACTTCATTCGGTTGCTGTCCATATATTGAAATACCATCGCTATCATCTGACCTCATATATTGTGGAAGTTTTTCAAACGTTATGTATCTGATACTGTTCTTTGCATCCCAATCAAATGTTGCTGCAGGTCCTGTCTTGTCAAAATGAATGTTTTTTCGATCGATTTTCTTCTGTACTTCTTTATTCGAAGAACCTTGTTTTTCTACAGTTCCTTGTTTGCAGGCACTCAAACATACTGGTATAAGTACCGAACATAAGACAAGGCCCCATTTTATTTTCTTCTTCATTTCATCTCCTCCTAATCTCTTCCTCATTTTACCATCAATCCCCCCTTTTGTCAGTCAAATAGATAGAGGCTGGGACAAAAATCCTAGCCTCTCAATTTTCTTTGGATTGTCGAGCAAGACGCAGTGGTTGAGTGGGCTCTACTACGCTGATTTCATCAGCTTTTACAGCCCTACTCAACTGTGCGGAGGTGGGACGACGAAATCGAATTCTAACGAATTACCGATTTCTATCCCACTCTCTTATTTCATATAAATCATCCCTGTACAGGCTTGCTCTGAAAGTTCAACAAAGCCCAGGGATTGGTAAAAGGCTAGATTTTTCTCGCTACGTTCAGTGGCAAGGAGCCGTTGATAGACAGTAGGGAAGGTCGCTAAAGCCTCTGTTAAGAGTCTCCTTCCGATACCTTGACGCTGGTAATCTGGTCTTACCAAAAGGTCCTGCACAAAAATAACCGAGTAGCCATCACCTACCAAGCGAATGTAGGCGACGAGCTCTTTCTCATCATAGACTGCCAACTGCCAGAGACTGGCTTTGACAGCTTGTTCCAGCATAGTTGGGTTGTTGGTATAATTGGTCCATCCGACCGAGCTGTAGAGTGCGACTAGGTCTGTCATCGCTGGAATTTCTTGTTTGTAATGGAACATCTTAACTCCTTTTTAAGGTATAGTGCTGGAAGAAGGCGATATCCCGGTAAGGTGACTCTTGGCAAACGGCCAGCTCCATCTTGAGCATAGACTCTCGCCAGCCTTCTTGGCCCTTGAAGCGATTGTCCTGCAAGGCATAAAAGACTCGGATCCCTTGGTAATCCTGAACTTCAAGGGCTAAGTCTTCTACTGCTGCACCGAGATCATAGGCCTGGGCCAAACCCATGGAGTGGGTTTCCAGGTCTTGACCTGCTAGGAGATCAAGAGCCTTTTGAGTATCATTTTCAAAGACGACGGTCTGCAGGACGCGTCCAACCTCATTGTGCTTGACGATAGATAGCAGGCCTCCTGGTTTCAAGAGACGAGTAAATACCTTGAGAATCTCCTTGCGATCTTCTACATACTCCAAGACATTGTGGCAGAGGATAACATCAAAGCTGGCATCTTCAAGACTTGCTAACTGATCCAGACTTCCGACGATTTGTTGGTAGGGATGGTCCTGGACTCGCAAGGCTACCATTTCCTCATTGGGCTCCACAGCAAGGACTTGATTATCTTTCGTTAGGTGGTTGGCTACAAGGCCAAAACCACTGCCAAAATCAAGCACCCTCTTTTCCTTGATTTCCTGTAATTGCTCAAAAAGGATATCATAATAGATCTGTCCCCAGGGTTGCTGGAGGGTTTCTAAATAGGCTTGGATATTGGCTGCCATCTGGTTCCTCCTATTTGTAATTAAACATCTTGCTAGCTAGCTTGTCCGAGATGCGAGGGAAAAGAGTATAGAGCTTGTGGGTCAGGTTCAAGAGCCAAGGCAAATTGAGCTCGCGTTTTGGTTTTCCAAAGTTTTTCACGATCTTCTTAGCCACAAAGTCTGGTTCCAAAATGTAGCGATCCACAGCTTTGACATAACTTCCGTCTGGGTCTGCCTGATCAAAGAAAGTGGTCCGAATTGGGCCTGGATTGACTGTCGTCACATGGACACCAAAGGGCATCAGTTCTAACCGCAGGGCGTTAGAGAAGCCAATGGCTGCAAACTTGGTGGCCGAATAAAGGCTGGATTTGGCAGTTGCTACTAAGCCCGCCATGCTGACGATGTTGACAATGTGCCCCTTGCCTACTGCCTTCATGTGCGCACCAATCAAGCGTGAAAGCTGCATGAGGGCAAAGGTATTGACCTCAAACATTTCCCGCACCTGCTGGTCAGAAATGCGATCAAAGTCCTCAAAGATGCCATAGCCTGCATTGTTGACCAAAACATCGATCTGTCCATAGCGCTGATAGAGCTTTTCGACTAGCTGTTGAACAGCTGATGGATCTGTGATATCGATCTCGATGCACTCTGTTTGAGGATGATTGGCATAGAGTTTTTCCAGTTTTTCTTGATTTCTGCCTAAGAGAATCAGCCGATCTTCAGGGAGGAGCTTGACCATTTCTTGGGCCAAGCCTCCACTTGCTCCTGTTATGAGAATGGTTCGCATCTTAGATCTCCACTTCTTCCAAATCTTTGACGACATAGACATTTTCAAAAATGCTGGACGCATCCTTGCGCAATTGGCTGATGTCTTTTGATAAGAAGCGAGCACTGATGTGGTTCAAAAGAAGGCGTTTTGCTCCAGCTTCACGCGCCACTTCTGCCGCCTGCATATTGGTCGAGTGACCGTGTTTCTTAGCAATCTTCTCATCGCCCTTGCCATAGGTAGACTCATGGACGAGGACATCCGCATTGACTCCAAGTCGGACGCTGGCATCAGTCTTTCTGGTATCTCCAAGGATCGTGATAATCTTACCAGGTCGAGGGGCTGAAATATAATCCGCTGCAATGATCTTAGTGCCATCCTCCAGGGTGACATCTTGTCCATTTTTGACCTGGCCAAAGAGCGGTCCAAAGGGAACACCCGCTGCCTTCAGCTTGTCTGCGTCCAGCGTCCCTTCGAGGTCTTTTTGCATGATCCGATAACCCACGCAGAAAATAGTGTGGTCCAAAGCTTCCGCATAAACCGTGAATTTATCGGTTTCTAAAATCTTACCCAGAGAATGTTCATCGAATTCATGAAAATGGATGCGGTAAGGCAGGCGAGAGCCTGATACGCGAAGACTGGTCATCACAAAGGATTTGATTCCTACTGGTCCATAGATATCCAGATCCGTCTGCTCTTCATTGGCCTGAAAGGCCCGACTAGAGAGGAAACCTGGCAAACCAAAAATATGATCTCCGTGTAGGTGAGTAATAAAGATCTTGCTAACCTTTCGCGGACGAATAGTCGTTTCTAAAATTTGATTCTGTGTCGCTTCGCCACAATCAAAGAGCCAGACTTCATTGATCTCGTCCAGCAATTTGAGCGCTAGGCTCGATACATTACGGGCTTTTGAGGGTTGCCCAGCTCCCGTTCCTAAAAATTGAATGTCCATTGTCTACTTTCTATCTATATAAATCATGGCCGTCCGGTTCTCTGAACGGAAAGAAAGGTTGCCTGGGTAGGCTTGCGCTAGCTCAAGGAGCTCCTCTTGGTTATATCCTGATAGTTTCAAGCGTCCATCTTCCAAGGTCATCAAGTCAGTCAAGGCAGAGAGGGCTTCTGTTTTAGTGACCCCTTCTGGGCCGGCCTCTTGCAGACAGATCTTGCCATCTTTTTCAAAGATCAAACAATGCGGAAAGATCTCTGCGACTTCAAATAAAATGGCAGGGGTGATAGCCTCTGCTGGATCTTCAGCAAAGACACAGGCTAGCTCTTCATTTACGTAAGCCAAGCCATAAGATTTACCTGATAAATTGAGGCGGATAAATGGCTTTCGTTCATCAAAGCTTTGCTGAACTGTGAATAAGTCAAATACCCGGCTCAAGTCCAAGAAATAATCCATGGCCTCCTTGGGGCTCTTCTTTTGATAGAGCTCAGCAAAATAAGCGTTGATCACACTTGGGGGAGGCGTAATCACACGGAGACGCAATTCCTCAGGGATCGTGCGTAAAAGATTGGTCAGATAGACCCGATCGAGGCTAGTATAACCTCCATATTTTATTGCTAAATCAACGTAATCCGTCATAAAATTCTTCCAACTTCCACTTATTTTTCTCTGCGATATAGCCTTGAATGACCTCGACATCCTCTTCAAATTTGCGCTGGTCAATGATCGCAACCGTTTCTAGATCATGTGTCCGATAGGATTTTGAAAAGGGAACGCGAATGGTAAAGGGAACAAAGAGTTCTCTCAGTTTTTCTAGGAACAAAGCCTGGAGATCTTCACGGGCTGTCTCAGAGCGCGCTGAAATCAAGCTAAAAGGTGTCTGGGTTGGAGTAAAGTCTGCTACTTTATCTGCTTTGTTGTAGAGGGTTAAGCGAGGAATCTCTAGCATATCTAAGTCTTTCATGATAGAGAGAACGGTCTTTTCATGCTCCTCATGATTGGGATCAGAAGCATCGATGACATGGACCAAGAGATCCACATTCTTACTTTCTTCCAGGGTCGACTTAAAACTTGATACCAACTCTGTTGGCAAGTCCTGAATAAAGCCGACTGTATCGGTCAGGGTTACTTGTAGATTGCCTGTTAGGTGGATGCTCTTGGTTGTGGCATCCAAGGTCGCAAAGAGTTCATCAGCTTCATACTGGCTCTTACTAGTCATTTGATTCATAATGGTCGACTTTCCTGCATTGGTATAGCCGATCAAACCAATCTTGAAGACAGGTGATTCCAAGCGTTTTTCACGAAGGGTTTCCCGGTTCTTTTCAACAGCCTTGAGCTGGCGCTCGATATCGGTGATTTGATTGCGAACGCTCCGGCGGTTCAACTCCAACTGACTTTCCCCTGGACCACGAGATCCAATTCCCCCGGCCTGACGGCTGAGCATGATCCCTTGACCAACAAGGCGTGGCAAGAGGTATTTAAGCTGGGCCAAGTGCACCTGCAACTTCCCTTCATGGCTTCTAGCTCGCATGGCAAAGATATCTAGAATCAGCTGCATCCGGTCAATAACCTTAACCCCAAGGATTTCTTCTAAATTGACATTTTGCCGGGGCGTCAGGCGGTTATTGACCACCACTGTCGTAATCTCATCTGCTTCGACCATCTGAGCAATTTCTTCTAATTTTCCTGAGCCGACAAAGGTCTTAGTATCGTACTTCTCCCGCTTTTGTGTATAAGAGCCCCGGACATCTCCACCGGCTGTTTTAGCTAGGCTTGCCAACTCCTCCATCGACATATCAAAATTGTCCATGCCTTGAAGTTCCACACCAACCAAAAGGATGCGTTCTTGTTTCTTTTCTGTTTCAATCATGCTCTAAAAACTCCTTTACATCTGCAAGAACCTGCTCCTTGAAGTGGGGGGCAGAAATGGCGTAAAAGGTCACTTCCATCCGATTTCGAAACCAGGTCAGCTGCCGTTTGGCAAAACGCCGGGTGTTGCGCTTGAGGGTCTCACTGGCTTCTTCAAGGCTTTGCTCCCCCTTAAAGTAGGGAAAGAGTTCCTTGTAGCCAATCCCTTTACTGGCTTGCACATCTGGGTAATGGTCATAGAGCCAGCGAGCTTCATCCAGTAAGCCCTCCTCTAACATGCTATCTACTCGACGATTGATACGATCATAGATCAAGGACCGATCATCATCTAGACAGATCAGATAGGGTTCATAATCGGTCTCTTCGTTTGCTAGGTCTTTTCCAAAATGCGCAATTTCAAGAGCCCGCATGGCCCGACGGCGATTGATCTGAGGAATCACAAGTCCTTGCTCCGCCACTCTTTGGTACAAGTCTTCGTCCGACAGCACGTCCAATTGAGCGCGATAGGCCAGAATCTCTTCATGAGGAACTTCACCACCTAGATGATAACCTTCGAGCAGACTTTGGATGTAAAGACCCGTCCCACCTGCAATGATAGGAAGCTTGCCTCGAGCTGTGATATCCTCAATCGCAGTCTTAGCTTCTCTTACAAAATCAAAAGCCGAGTAAGACTCGGTCACCTCCCGCACATCGATCAAATGATGGGGAGCTGCTGCTTGCTCTTCTGGTGTCGCCTTGGCCGTTCCAATATCCAGCTCGCGATAGACTTGCTGGCTATCGCCACTGATAATTTCACCATTGAGGGCTTGCGCTAAATCGATCGCAAGAGCTGTTTTCCCAACAGCAGTTGGTCCCACAATCACAATTATCTTGGTTTTCATCGTTTTTCCTTGCAAAATTCACGTTTTTTCGTTACCATATATTATAACATAAATATTTAAAGTTCAGAAAAGGAGAAATTCTCATGGCTAAAGGATTTGGTAAAGGTTTTGTTACTGGTGTTGCTGGTACAGTTGCTGCTGTCGCAGGTGCAGTTTACACATTCAAGAAAAAAGTAATCGAACCAGAAGAACAAAAAGCAGCTTTCATCGAAGAAAACCGCAAAAAAGCAGCACGTCGCCGTGTCTCACACTAATCATTCAAAAAGCTCCGGAAAACCGGAGCTTTTTTTGCTGAAGAAAAAGTCCATTTTGGAAAATTTTCTTTTACTGGTAGGGTTTGTCACGATATGCTAACACAAGTAATGCTAAAAGAATTAGAATGATATATATTATGCTTATTCAAACATATACTGAAACTTTCCGCCGTGAGAAAAGTGCTAGAAACACTATTGTTTCTAGCACTCGGGAGTTTTGAAACTTTAGGTTCAAAACTAAGTCATGGAACTTCTTCGATGTTCGCTGACGTCCGTACTCACCTAAGGAAAGTTTCTATGATGACGTTTGTCTTCAATCTAAAAGCCTCGGGAAACCTGAGCTTTTAGATTGAAATTTCACCGTTCTTTGATCATCTTCGTTGCGATCTCCAAGAGTTCCACTCCCATCTGAAAGTGCTCGTCTAATAAATCATAAACGGCATCTTCGGACAAGACACCACATGGTAGATCTGCTGGAAAGTCAGCTTGATTGGACAAGTCCAAATCATCAAAATAGACCTGACTACTATAATAATCGCGAAGTTGGATATAGCTTTCTTGATGCTCTCTTAGCTGATCCACTGCTTTTTTAGTTTCTTCCAAAGTTTTGGCATAGTCATTCAAATAACCTTCCATTCTTTGGATCCGTTCGATGTTTTCCTGTGCAATTGCCATGATTTACTCCACTTTCACCACTTCTAGATGGGGGCCACCTAGAAGCACGAGGTATTTTTCTACTTGCTCTTTGCCATAAGAACGACGAAGAGCTTCTGCATAGAGATCGAGCTGATCCCGGTAGCGTTCGACCAATTGGCTAGGAACCTTGTAGTGATCCGTCTTATAATCAAAGAGCAGGATCCGGTCTTCTAGCACCACGTAACCATCCAGGATCCCCCGCACGACGAAGTCCTCTCCACTGGCTGGATCTTTCTTCAGCATGGCAAAGGGAGCTTCGCGACGGACTCGAGAGGCCTCTTTTTGAAGCAAGGTCCCCAAAGGCGTCTCATAGAAAGCAAGGATGGCCTCTAGCTTGATGCGCGCTTTGACCGCTGGCTCTGCTTGAACTTGCTCCAAGGCTTGATGCAGCGTATCCAGCGTGATTTCTTCTCCAAGAGGCACGCGCTGCATGAGTTCATGGACAGCACTACCGACTTGGGCTCCTGTCACGGCTTTTTCTTGACCAAAAGTTGGCAGCTCAAAGTCAGGCGTCATAGTCTTCGCATCCATGATCTGGACGCCATTGGCATCCATGACCGGCTCGTAGAATTTCTTGATCTGACTTGGTGTACGAACAATTGGTAAATGAATGGCCGGAGCATAGAGCTGATTGAGCCGATCAACATTTTCCAAGATATCCAAGGCCCGACGAATATCCTCTGACTGGCGGACATCCTTGAGCTGATCCAGGCGGGAATCCTGCTCTTTCTCTATAGGCACCAGTTGATCCGGTGTTAGGTCTTCATCTGTCACAAAACGCGTGTCATAAGCCAGGGTATTCTTGGCAAACACATCTTGAATAGCAAAGAGCCAGTCCTGATAAGAGGTCCATTCTTTTCGTTTTTCCGGATCCAGCTTGCCATTGCGACTGGTCCCCCAATCGGTATCACGCAATTTGTCCTCGCTACCTTTTCCGACCAGATAGAGCTTGAGCTCGGCCCGTGTCATAGCAACATATAGAAGACGCATCTGCTCTGAAATCGTGGCTAATTTTGTTTCTTCCACATTGCCTTGGTAGCAAGGTGTTTCGATCTGCAGGCGGATGCTTTCAGGAGCGGCTGGATTTTCGGTCTCAACTGGCAGGTTGGCAATGTATTTAAAGCCAATCCCTTTTTGACGGCTGAGGATAATCGGCCCCGATTGATCCTTACGGTTAAAGGCCTTGTCCATATTGAGAATAAAGACATACTTGAATTCCAGCCCCTTACTCTTATGGACGGTCATGAGCTGGACGGCATCTTTTGGTGCTGCAAGAGGGACGCTGGCCAAATCGTGTTCATTTTCGATCACCTTGTCGATCATGGCAATGAAGCGCGACAAGCCCTTAAAGCTGGCTTTTTCATAATCATTGGCTCGAAGCGTCAAGGCATAGAGGTTGGCCTGTCGCTTGGCGCCATTTGGAAGGGCGCCGACATAGTCATAGTAATAGCGATCCTCATAGATTTTCCACAGCAAATCATAGAGCGAAGAGGTCTTAGCAGCAGCTCTCCAAGTGGATAAAACCTTGAGGAAGTTCTCGATTTTAGCTGAGAGCTTGGCATCGATCAATCGTGCCTGCTCTGCAGTCTTTTCAAGGGCTAACTGGACCTTGTGGTAGAAGGCCATTTGCTTTTGCTCTGGAAGCGTCTGCAAGGAAATCCGTGCCAACTCATCTTCATCAAAGTCAAACATGGGGGATTTCATGAGGGCTACTAAGGGATAATCATGCAAGGGATTGTTAATGGTCCGCAAGGTATCCAACATGACCATCACTTCCAGTGACTCAAGATAATGCGCCTGTCCGCTATCTGCCACAATCGGAATATGGTACTGGTCAAAGGCTTCCAGTATCGCATCATTTCGCGTTCGAGTCGCCGTTAAGAGCGTGATCTCTTTAAAGGGCACTTTTTCCACCCGATGGAGACGTAAAATTTCTTTGATAACCAGGAGAATTTCTCCCTTGGAAATCGTCTCGACTCCAAGAGGAGCTTCCTCGTCTTCGGTCTTTTCTTCCTGATCTTGGGTGCCATCATAAAGCAAAAATTCTGCCCGATGTTGAGGCAAGGCCATCCGCTGCTTATCGCTTCCTGCGACCAGATAGTGGGTTTGATTGTATTCAATCTCGCCCACCTCTTCGTCCATCAAATGACGAAAGACATCATTGGTCGCGTCCAACACCTCCACATGACTCCGGAAATTTTCCTTGAGGAGAATCAACCGCCCTTTCGCCCCTTCTTCTTGGTAGGCTTTAAATTTATCATTAAAAATCTGTGGATCCGCCTGACGGAAGCGGTAAATGGATTGCTTGATATCCCCCACCATGAAGCGATTGTGGCCATTTGACAGCAAGTCCAACATCCGCTCTTGGGTGTGGTTGGTATCCTGGTACTCATCGACCATGACCTCATGATAACGCTCTTGAAAGGCTTGTCTCACCTCTGGAAATTGCTCTAAAATTTGAATGGCAAAATGACTGATATCCCCAAATTCATAAGCTTTTTCTTGGATTTTTCGCTCCAGATAAGCGCGAGCAAAGTCTCTGATAAAGTCCCGGAGCAAGGAGAGCATGGGGCCTTCTTCTTGGTGGAAGGTTTGTTGAAATTCCAGCTGATAGAGCTGATTGTCCAAGTCTCTGAGGCGGTTGATATGTATGGTTTTATCCTGGTTATAAGCCGTGACTAACTCTTTCAACTCTTCCTTACGAGCTCTATTGGTCAAGGCTCCCCCATTTGAAGCTCGACTAATCGCCACGACTGCCTTTAGGACAGAGGTCAGTTGCGCTTTATTAGGGCGCTCTGTGAGGCTTCCAATCTGATCCAGCACCTCTTGCACCGCTTCCAAATATTTGGCCTTGCCAAATGCTTGGCCCTCATTGGACAAATGAAAGGCAAAAAAGCTTTCTGCCTCATAAAGGGCCTGCTGGATGCTCTCCATCAGAGCACCTTCAACCTGTTCAAAATCAGTCTCCTCATAACCTTTTAGGAAATGCTCCTCCAACCATTTCTCTGGATCACTGGTCGACTGAAGAAAATCATAGATCTGGTAGACCTGCTCTTTAAACAAGGTCAAATTTTTGCGCTGTCCCGTGAAATTCTTGACCATCTGGACAAAAGCTTCTTGATTTTCCCCTTGGTAATAGCGGTCAAAAACAGCTTGAAAGACTTCATTTTGTAAGAGACGTTGCTCACTGGCATTTTGTAAAATCCGAAACTGGGGTGTCAACCCAAGCAAATAGCCATAGCGCGTTAGGACCTTTTGGGTAAAGGAATCCATGGTTCCGATATCACTAGTGGCAACATCTGCGATTTGACGGGCCAGATGTTGTTTGAGCTCTGGGTCATCGCTCGCTTGCAGGGCTTTTCCAAGTTCACTTTCCAAACGCTCCTTGAGCTCCCCTGCTGCCTTGACCGTAAAGGTCGAGATAAAGAGCTCCTTAATCGAAATGCCTCGCTGGATCTGATCCAAAATCCTTTGCACCAGGACAAAGGTCTTCCCCGAACCAGCAGAGGCCGACACCAAGATATTGGTCCCCGAACTATAGATGGCATCGATCTGTTCCGGTGTCCGCTTTTGCTCTTTAGTAGAGGCTGCCTCTTGGGCCTGAAGGGCCTTGATTTCTTCTCTTGTCAAAAATACTTGTTTGATCATTTGTTCAAGACCTCCTTCATCTTCTCGATCCAAGCGGCTTTCACCTTTTCACCGCGTATTCCTTTTTGGTCTAGTTTGGTCAAGAACCGTGCCTGACCAAGGTGACGATCCGCTTCAAAGCCGGTGATGGATTTAAACTGCTCCACATATGGTGCGATATTGCGCCCATTTTCACTATAGGGATTGATGGCAAATTGCCCTTTGAGAATCCCTTCTGCTGCTGTTTTATAGAGATAAGCGTTGTACAAGAGGAGCAGGTCCAGCTCTTCCTTACTCAGCATCATGGCCTTGTTCTTATCATAGGCCTCTCCCAGATAAGGCGCCTGATCTGCCATAAAGAGTCCCTTGTACTGTTGACTTTTCATAGTTTGGTTGATGGCGTCCTCGACTGTCTTGGTCTTTTTCAGATCTACTAGGGGATCTCCCATTTCCAAATACATGGCACCGAAAATCCCTTGCTCCGCTTGGTATTCCTTCAAATCCTGAATCGCAGAGAGATAGGTTGGCAATTGAGAATTTAGTCCATTAAAGAACTTGTCATAGTGAAATTGCGTCAAGCTCGACTTGTAATCCACAACGCCAAGAGCTCCCCGATCGCTTAACTGATCAATGCGGTCCACCTTGCCTCGTAGCCGCAGGAAACGGCCATCAGACAAAGGATAAGAGGTGTGGGCGCTCCCGCCAAAGAGGGTCTCCTCACCAATGGTCTCGATGCCATTTTGCTGAGCGAGGACACGCCCCGTTGTTTTAGCGGTATCAAGAAGCAAGTTGCGAATAAACTCGGTCTCTCCATTTTCTCCATACAATTGCTGGAACTCTGCTTCTTGGCTGGTTTCTCGAATCGCCTCGCTTAAGCGCTGATCAAACGCTTGATCGGAGCTGTCTTTTAAGACTTTTTCAAAGATTCGGTGCAAGAAATTCCCATGACTGCGAGCGTCTGGCTGGATGGTCTCATCCTCTTGTAGCCCTAAGACATAGCGCAGATAAAAGGCGTACTGGTGCTTGTAGTATTCATTCAAGGCAGAAGCAGATAAGGTCAAGGCTTTGCCTTCTGGGTAGAGCGCTTGAAGCGTATCCGACTGGAGCTGGCGACTCTTCAATTCTGTTGAAATTTGAGGAATCTGGATGCCTTCAGCGGCTAATTTCTTGCGCAAGACCCGTACCGCCACACCCCAAAAGCTGGCTTCTTCAGCGGACAGCTCACTAGTGATCTCTTCTTGATGGAGTTCGATCACGCGCGCTAAGAGGGCTCGGTAGGTCCCGATATCATCACTCGAAGCTTGGGCTTGTTTGGTCGTCCACTTGATGGCAATGGGCTCCTTGGCCAATTCTAGAAGGTAAGGAGAGACACTATCTTCCGTTTCATTGACCAAGCTAGGGGCCGATAGGACCAGTTGTTCGGTCGCTGCATTGAGGAGCGAAACCGCCACAAAGCGATTCTTCTTGAGATTTTCGCTGGTCACCACCTGGAGCTCTGCTCCTTCTTGGGTGGCCTCATTGAGCTGCTGGCGTTCGTCTTCACTGAGAAGAGAGGTGTTTTGGGCGATCTTGGGAAATCGCTCCTGGGTTAGCCCAATGGCATAGACATAAGGGGCTGTCAAGGGCTCAATCAAGTCATAGGACTGAACGGTCACTACATCAACTGTAGCAGGAACTGTCCGGTATTGTGACAATTGCATGCCGGATAAGACAAGAGCTAAAAAGTCATCCACTGTCAGTTCTTGGTCCTCAAAAACCAGACTCAATTCTTCTAAGACGTGGAGGAAGGTCTTCCAGACCTGGTCATAGCGCTCCTGCTCTTCCAAAGCTAGATCCTTGATCAAAGCTTGTAGATTCTGAGAAAGCTGAGCCTCTTGCAGAAACTCTGTAAAGGTGGTTAAGAGTTGGGTCACCTTTTGTTTGCGCTGTGAAAAGAAAGGGACTAGAGGTTCTACGACGCGTTCTCGGAGAGTATTAAGCTTTTCCAAATTAAACTTGCCCTGACGATTGCTAGTAAAAGGCTTGTGAAATTTTGTAGCACCCTTTACTTCCGCAAAGCAAAGGTATTGCTCAAAAGCATCGACTTCTGCTTGCGTCAGATCACTATACAGACCCGTTTTCAATAGATTGATGACATCTTCTGTCTGGTAATTGAACTGTTTGATCCGCCCTAGCGATTCAATGACCTGAATCAAGGGATGGTGGACCATGGCCTCACTTCGTCCCAAGTAAAAGGGAATCTGATACTGATCAAAAATGGTCTTGAGTTGCAGTTGATAAGCTTCCACATCGCCTAACAAGACCCGAATATCCCGATAGCGGGCCCCATCATGAAGACGCTGACGGATGGATTTGGCAACAAATTCCAACTCTTCTTTTTGCGTATTGGTCTGCCAGAGTTGGATAGCTGTTCGATCTTGGTCCTCCAGCTCATTTTCCACTTGTGAAAAATCGTAGCGCGCTTCTAGCATGCGGGTAATGCGACTAAAAGAGTCTTCGATCGCTTGCCCACAATACTGAGGCTGAACTTGGAAAGTCTTTGCCAGTTGGAGGAGAAAGTCAACACTGGCTTGGTAAAGATTTCCCTCTCTAAAGCTTGCCCGGTAGGCTTTTTCACTGGCATAGACTCCGATGACAATCTCCACTCCTTTTCGGTGAAGGAGACCAATCAAAGCCTCTTCTTCTGCAGAAAAACGCGTGAAGCCATCGACGACGATCGCCACATCCTGTAATTGCTCTTCCAGCTGCCCTTCTTCGACCTGATTGAGGAAAAAGGCCATCTTGGACTGGGATTCATACTGATGCTTGACCAGCATCTCAGAGACCGCTTCAAAAATCGCCAAGAGGTCCTCTCTTTTTTCAGCTTCCTCGAGCAACTCCAAATCGGTAAAATCCATCTGGGCCGTCTGCAATTCATGATAGAGCTGGACCAGTTGCTGGATAAACTGAGGATCCTTGCGCAGGGCCCCGTAAGCTTTGAGATCCTGCTCCTTCATCTGGGACAGGGCTTTAAAAAATAGCATACCTAGACCGATGTCATCCAAGGGTTGCTCCTCAAAAACCTGATTCAGGATGAAATAACGGGCCATTTGGGCAAAGCGCGTGACGGTAATGGCAAAAGAAGCCTGACCTTCTAAATAGGACAAGACCTTGGCTTCTTTTTCAAAGGAAAGAGAGTTGGGCGCAATGTAAAACACACGCTTGCCCTGTTCTACTAACCCTACGGCTTCTTGTGTCAGGACCTGGGTCAAGGGGGTCCGAACATCCGTATAGAGTAATTTCATCCGATCCGTTCTCCTTTTGGCATTTTCTTGAGAGCTTGTTATCTTCTTATTATATCATTTTCACAGGAGGGACTAAAGCAAGAAGTCATGCTCCTCTTGCCCCAATTTTAGGACATTTGTGCTACAATAGAAGTTAAAGAAACAGAAAGGATGATCCCGATGACCAGCATTTATGATTTTTCTTTAGAAAACCAGAATGGGGAGGAGATTCCCCTTTCTCACTACCAAGGTAAGGTCCTCATCGTGGTCAATACAGCAACAGGCTGTGGCTTGACCCCGCAATACCAAGGACTGCAAGATCTCTACCTGCGCTACCAGGAAAAGGGGCTGGAAATCCTAGACATTCCCTGTAACCAATTCATGGGGCAGGCACCAGGAACTGCAGAAGAAATCAATAGTTTCTGCAGCCTCAACTACCAGACCACCTTCCCACGATTCGCTAAAGCCAAGGTCAATGGTAAAGAAGCCCTTCCTCTCTATGACTGGCTCAAAAGTCAAGCAGCTGGACCACTGGGCAAACGCATCGAATGGAACTTCTCAAAATTTGTCATCGACCGACAAGGCCAAGTTGCCCAACGCTTCTCCTCCAAAACAGAGCCAGCTGCCATGGAAGACTTGATCCAAGACTTACTTGAGAAATAAGCAAAAAGCCTGAAAGTGTAGTCAGGATTTTTGATGAATGGCTATTTATTTTCGAGACTTTCCGCTGTGAGAAAAGTGCCTGAAACAATAACGTTTCAGGCACTCAGGAATTTTGAGAGTAAAACAGTTTGGGAAACTGTTTTAGCCTGAGCCCAGAAATTAAAGAGCGAAGGGGCTCAATAATTAGTCATGGAACTTCTTCGATGTTCGCTGACGTCCGTACTCACCTAAGGAAAGTTTCTAAGAAGTCATTATCCATAAGCCAAAAAAGCCTGAGCTAACGCTCAAGCTTTTTTTATTATTAATCAATTTCAAGTCCACCGGTGTACAAGCGGTAATAAGTGCCACGTTCTGCCATCAAGGAAGCATGGTTGCCTCGTTCGATAATGCGTCCGTGGTCCATCACCATGATGACATCGGAATTGACAATCGTCGATAGACGGTGGGCGATAACAAAGACTGTCCGACCTTCCATCAAGCGGTCCATCCCTTCTTGCACCATCTTCTCTGTCCGTGAGTCAATAGAAGACGTCGCTTCGTCCAGGATCAAGACAGGCGCATTGGCAAGGGCTGCACGGGCAATGGCGATCAATTGTCGTTGACCATTTGATAGACCAGCCCCATCATCCGTCAAGACTGTCTCATAGCCCTGATCCAAGTGCTTGACAAAGGAATCCACATTGGCAATCCGAGCTGCTTCAAGGATTTCTTCCCGTGTTGCATCAGCACGGCCGTAAGCGATGTTTTCTGCAATCGTACCAGTAAATAAGTGGGTATCTTGAAGAACGATTCCAAGGGAACGACGCAGAGAATCTTTCTCAATCAATTTAATATCGATCCCATCATAAGTAATCATTCCGGATTGGATATCATAGAATCGGTTGATCAAGTTGGTAATGGTTGTCTTTCCCGCACCAGTCGCTCCGACAAAGGCCACTTTTTGCCCCTTATCCGCGTACAAGTTGATGCCATGAAGGATTTGTTTCTTCCCATCATAAGAGAAATCAACATCATCAAAGACCACATTTCCGACCATCTTCACAAGCTGGTAATCTCCGTTTGGACGTGGGTGTTTCCAAGCCCATTTGTTGGTTTTCTGATCAGTTTCAACCATTTCTCCATCGACCAGTTCATAATTGACCAGCGTCACTTTTCCTTGGTCGACTTCTTCTTCTTCATCCAAAAGATCAAAGACACGATCTCCACCAGCCAAGGCCATAAGGACAAAGTTCAATTGTTGAGAGACCTGGGCAATGGGACCTGTGAAGGAACGGTTCAATTGCAGAAAGGCCATAAGACCACCAATGGTTAAACCACCGACGCCGTTTAGCGCAAAGAGGCCCCCGATCAAGGCTGTTAGAACAAAGGAAACATTTCCCAAGTTCCCAAGAATCGGCATGAGGACGTTGGCATAGCGGTTAGCCTGGTAGGAAGACTCAAAGAGTTGATCATTGATCCGGTCAAAATCCTCAATGCTTTCTCTTTCATGCACAAAGGCCTTGACCACTTTTTGACCAGACATCATTTCTTCAATAAAGCCGTTCTCAATCCCCAAGTTCTTTTGTTGGGCCCCAAAGTAACGACCTGATTTACCAGAAACATCCTT
This sequence comes from Streptococcus sp. HMSC076C09, assembly GCF_001837905.1. NCBI lineage: Bacteria > Bacillati > Bacillota > Bacilli > Lactobacillales > Streptococcaceae > Streptococcus > Streptococcus sp. HMSC076C09. The sequence continues at coordinate 215,055 of NZ_KV834646.1, read as the reverse complement.
GATGATAAAGACCATGACGATAACCATGAAAAGAACAATCAAGAACAGGAGTGGACTAACCGTCAGCATGGTAATCGTTACCCCAAGGATGGTAATCGCTGAGGATAGAAGTTGAGGAATGGATTGTTCAATCGCTTGGCGAAGGGCATCAATATCATTGGTATAGATAGACATGATGTCCCCGTGTTGGTGGGTATCAAAGTAACGAACTGGCAGTTTTTGCATGCGGGCAAACAACTGATTTCGAAGACTTCTAAGTGAGTCTTGTGAAACAGTCGCCATGATCAAGGTAAAGCCATAGTTGGCAAGGACCCCGATCAAACAGATCAAACCAACCCTTGTCAAGAAGGACAAGAGCGGTCCAAAATCATGGCTATTACTTGTCAGCATGGGCTCCACATAGACGTCGACCAAGGACTGAATCGAAGCTGTCACATTGACCGTCGCAAGTGACGATAGAATAATTAAGATAAAGGAAACAATCAAGGACACCTTGTAGTTTTTCCAAAGGAAGTCGAGCAGGCGAAGGATAGAGCCTAGATTTGCTTTTTTCTTAGTTTTCATCTGCTTCTCCTTTCCCTTGTGTTTGCATTTCATATACTTCTTGGTAGATGGCATTGGTCGCAAGCAATTCCTTATGACGACCGATCGCATCGATTTGGCCATCATTCATCACGATGATGCGATCTGCATCTTGAATAGAGGAAATTCGTTGACCAATGATGATTTTGGTAGTCTCTTTCAAACTGGTTGCCAATCCTTGACGGATCAAACTATCCGTCTTGGTATCGACCGCCGAAGTCGAATCATCCAAGATCAAGATCTTCGGATTCATGAGAAGGGCACGCGCGATACAGAGACGCTGGCGTTGGCCACCGGAGACATTAGATCCCCCACGCTCAATCATGGTGTCATAACCCTCTTTGAAATCTTGAATAAATTCATCGGCTTGGGCGATCTTACAGGCTGCGATGATCTCTTCATCTGTCGCATCCTTATTTCCCCAGCGCATATTTTCTTTAATCGTACCAGAGAAAAGGACATTGGTCTGAAGAACCATGGCCACTTGCTTACGAAGGGAATCCAGATCGTATTCTTTGACATCGTGGCCTGCCACTGTCACCCGACCAGACTCAACATCATAGAGACGAGGAATCAACTGTACTAGGCTCGATTTCCCTGATCCTGTTCCTCCCAAGATTCCAATGACTTCCCCTGAACGAATGGAAAGGTTAATCCCTTGCAAGACATGGGTCTTGTCGCCATTTTCATCGGTATAGGCAAAAGTCACATCTTCAAAGTTGATCGAGCCATCTGCGACTTCTTTGATCCCATTTTCTGGAGAGACAATGGTCGCTTTGGTCGTCAAGACTTCATTGATCCGCTCGACAGAGGCCATAGAAATCGATAGCATGACAAAGATCATCATAAACATCATGAGCGACATGAGAATGGTCATGGTGTAGCTAAACATAGAAGTCAGATTCCCAGTGGAGAGTTGGCCACCAACGATCAGATGAGCCCCAATCCAAGAGATCAAAAGGAAAGAAGCATACATGGAAAGCATCATAGCTGGGCTACTCAAGACAACGACACGGATAGCCTTCATAAACATGTTATAAATCCGGCGTGAAGCCTTTTTGAATTTAACGGTTTCATCTGCTTCCTTAACGTAGGACTTCACCACTCGCATATTGGTGATGTTTTCCTGAATGCTGTTGTTGAGATTGTCATAAGCTTCAAATACTTCTGTAAAGAGCGGATACACAATCTTCATAATGATGCTTAAGACCGCTGCCAAAAAGATGGTCACATAGACAAAGATCATGGCCATTTCCGGATTGATCAAGAAACAAGCCACAATGGCAAAGATCAAATTGAGCGGTGCCCGCACACAGATCCGGATGACCATTTGATAAGCATTTTGCACATTGGTCACGTCCGTCATCATCCGAGTAACCAGACCACCAGATGAGAACTGATCAATATTCTCAAATGAGAAGGTTTGAACCTTTTTGAAAATAGCCCGACGAAGGTTTTTGGCAAAACCAGCCGATGCATAGGCGCCATAACGGGCAGACTGCATCCCACAAAAGAGGGAGAGAAAGGCACAGACCAGCATGAGCCCACCGTAAAACAAAATATTGTTCATGTTTCTTTGTTGAACACCTTGGTCCAAAAGACTCGCCATGACAAAGGGAATCGAAATCTCAAACATGACTTCAAAGACCATGAACAAGGAAGCCAAAATCGAGGGCTTCTTGAATTCTTTGATCTCGGAAATTAAGGATCGAATCATTATTACCTCCATAGTTTTTCATACTTTTTTCTGCGGTAGAAGCAAAGCTTTTTTCCACTGAAAAATTGGTCAAAACACACAAAATTCCCTGAGGGAAAGACCCTAGGGATTACGCGTTTTTTATAGTTTTCATTGTAACCTAAATTGCAAAAAAATGCAAGATTTTTAGACAGCATCCGTTTTTCTGTTGGTCTAGTATAAAAGAGGCTGGGACAAAAATCCTAGCCTCTCAATTGTTTTTGGATTGTCGAGCAAGACGCAGTGGCAGAGTGGGCTATACTACGCTGATTTTATCAGCTTTTACAGCCCTACTCAACTGTGCGGAGGTGGGACGACGAAATCGAATTCTAACGAATTACCGATTTCTGTCCCACTCTCTCTAGGCGTATCCTGTCTTATTCTTCCTTAGACGTAGCGACGAGATTCAAGAAGCGATCAAAGTAGGACTTGTTTTGTTTCAAATCCTTTTTCAGTCTTTGCGCCTCTGTCAATTCATCCGTAATCAAGCCATCAATAGGTTGTTGCAAATACTTGGTCAACTTCTGCTTGTTATTGATGGTCCAGACATAGAGCTCTTTTTTCATCTCATGGGCTTGTGTCACCAAATCCTCCTGATAAGAAAAGTCTTCAATCGCAAAGAAGTCGACCGAATCCTTTTCAAAGCGACCGAATTGAATGGGAATGACATAGCCGGTCTTGATCTCAGGGGCTTTTTTCTCGACCTTTTCCATGACCGACAGATCCAAAGACATGGCCGGATAATCTTTTTCGACCCCTAAGTCCCGCATCTTCTGCACAAAGAGATCCACATAATTAGCAGGCTCTCCACCATGGGGCTTGAGCTCGACCAAGAGCTTCATCTTCAATTCTTTGGCCCGTTTGACATATTCATCAAATGAAGGGATATGACTCGTGTGGCCATTCTGTTGAATCTTGAGACCTTGCACCTCAGCAAGGGTCATGTCTTTCACATCCTTGTCTACCCCAGCAAGACGCTTGAGATTGTAGTCATTCATGACGACAAATTGATGGTCCTTGGTAAGAAGGATATCCATCTCCGCATAAGCTGCCTTTCCCTTGGCAGCTACTTCTAAAGCTTCCAGGGAATTTTCTACCCCTTTAGAAACATCCCCTCTATGGGCGATGAGCTTGATCTGATCATTCACCTTTAGGGTTGCCAGTTCAAAGGCTGAGATTCCCGATTGGACCATTAGAAAGACCACTGTCAGGGCAAAGAGCCCCTTCATCTTTCGACTGCCTTTGGAGCGCATGACCGATCGGCTCGGTACCTCCCATGCAGAATCCAAGATAATGCCGAGCGATCCCACCTTTGTCAAGACTGTAAAAATGAATAGGAAGGTCCGAATCAAGACCAAAAAGATGGTCACCACCCAGAAATACTGGCCTTCTTTATCGATCACGGTCAAGGTAAAGACCAAACCCAAGATCAATAAAATCCCTAGAAAGGTTAAGAGAAACTCAAAGGACAGAATTCTCCATAAGAGACGAAAACCTCCTCTTTTGGTCATGGTCCAGCTTTTTTTCAAGGCACGACCAAATGGCAACTCCTCTACCACGAGGTTGGGAACCGTATAGATCAAGCGAAGATTAAGATAGATAAAGGTCAGCTGCACCACAAAGAGCCCGATGGAGCCAATCGTGGTCTTTTCAAACTCCCCTGTGATAAAGGTTGGAATATAAAGCCCATCCGTCAAGGTCGATCCTATCAAGACACCTGCAACAGGCAAGGTCAAAAGGAGATAGAGCAGAAAATAAAGCAGATTCCTTCCCGCTAGGTCCTTCAAGCGACCAAATGATTGCCGCAAGACCTTTTTAAAGGACAAGTGTCGGTCGGTTCGCGATAGGTAAATGACCGAAATCAGGGTCCGCATCTCCAGCATAAACAAGAAAGCAAAGACCATGATAAAGACCAAAAGCGCCAGCAAGCTCAAGGGATGGCTCATAACAGAGACCAGGTTGTTCTTATCGATATTAGCCTGACCCGCAAGCAAGACTGCCAGATGAAAGACCCAACTCAAGGCCGCAGCCCCTATACCAACTACAAATTGTAGCAAAATTCCAATCGCGATAAAGGACCATTTGTTGCGCCAGATCAAGTAAAAGCCCCCCTTCAGGTCCTGCCAATAAGTCCGTTTCATCTCAATCCCTTTCCTTTCTTTCATTCCCCTAGAATAGCGGAAAAGCCTCCCCTTGTCAATGCGTTTCAAAAGAAAGAGAGTGGGACAAAAGTCCTGGCCTCTCAATTGTCTTTAGATTGTCGAGCAAGACGCAGTGGTTGAGTGGGCTCTACTACGCTGATTTCATCAGCTTTTACAGCCCTACTCAACTGTGCGGAGGTGGGACGACGTAATCGAATTCTAACGAATTACCAATTTCTGTCCCACTCTCTTTTCTATTTATTCTGCTAAGAGCACTTCTTTGATGGTTTGCTTTTGGAGTTTTCTGTTGGATAGATAAAAGAGGCTTTCATAAACCACCGCAAAACCAAGCAAGGTCCAAAAGCACACATTCCAGTCAAAGTTGTGCTCAATCTTTTCAGGTACCGTATCTTTGATCACACCAATCAAGATTTCCATGATGCCGTATTGATAAGCCGTCCCAAGGGCAAATCCTAGATAAGCCCAGAAACGATAAGGAGCGAGAATATGACTTTGGCATTCACGATCGGTGTAGCCAAAAGCCTTCATAAGAGCCAAGGTTTCGCGACTTTCTGAAACGACAATTCCCAATGACAAAAAGAGGATTGAGAAAGAAAGGATCAAACCAATCATAATCATCATGGTTTGGATGATGTCATCTGTGTAGTCCCTTAGGCCAAAAGACAATTGAACCATGGACGCGAAACACATAGAGCCAAAGACCACAAAAAACAGGATCGATTTTCTCCCCCAAATCAGCGACGAAGACAGCTCTTTTAGGAAGGATTTCTCTTTCTTAGAAGCCCTTTTTCTCCTTTTGACCTTGATTGGACTTGGGGATTTTTTCAATAAGCGAAGGGCCGGCGTTTGTAGTTGTCTTCTAGCATAGCCAATCGCAAGGACCATAAAGAAAGTCGTTGGCAGCATCACCAAAGCGACCAAGAGCTGCCAATGAAAATGAATGGTAATGTCTGGCAGAATCCCCTTCTCATTGCGAAAGTCATAAAAATGACCCATCATAAGAAAAGAAGCGAAATAGCCAAGAAGTGCTCCAACTCCAAAACTGAGTCCAAAAGCCCAAAATCGTTTCGCCAACTGGCTATTGCTATAGCCTAAAGCCTTTAAAATCCCTAATTGTTCCTTGTGGTCATCAACAAATTGTTTGATATAAAAACACATGAGAAGGATCGACGTCAAGGACAAGACGACCCCACTGACCATGGCCACCATCCAAGATAGCGAAACCTGGGCATCATAGTAGGTCTGAATCATCGGATTGGATTTAGAAATCTCCAACTGCTCGATATCCAGGTAAAAATTCAAGAAGAGATTGGCCACAAAGACCGCACAAGCCCCAATGATACTGACGACAACTAATTTTCGAATATCTTTTACTGAAAACATGTCTTACCATCCAATCTCATAGGCAGTCTGAGGCTGATCGTTGGTCACAACTTGGGTAATCTTGCCACTATTGACACGAATGATGGTTCTGGCCATATCCGCAATATTTTGGTTGTGCGTCACCATAATGAGGGTAAAGCCTAGCTTTTCCTTTAACTTCCAGATATAGTCGAGAATCTTGCGCCCTGTTTCTTCATCTAGGGCCCCCGTCGGCTCATCTAAGAAGAGAATCTCTGGCTTTTTGGCCAAGGCACGAGCAATGGAGACTCTCTGCTGTTCCCCACCCGACAATTCACTTGGATACTTGTCCAGCTTATCGCCAAGACCCAAATCCTCGATGATCTGCAAAAAATCATGATTGTTTGCCAGATCAGCTCCCATCTTTACATTCTGTCTAACCGTGAGATTCGGTAATAAATAATACTGCTGAAAAATAAAGGCGATCTTCTCACGTCTAAAGGCTGTCAATTGAGCATCCGTGAGTTGAGACAAATCCTGTCCTTGAATGAGAATATGCCCCTCATCTACCTTTTCTAATCCGGATAACACGTTTAAGAGGGTTGACTTTCCTGATCCAGAAGGTCCCAGGATAACCACATCATCCTGGTCTTGAATCTGCAAATCAATCCCTTTTAAAACCTTGGTTTGGCCGTAACTTTTGTGAACATTTTCTAGTTGAATCATTTCTTTCCTACCATTTCTTTGATGAGAGATTGACAAACTTCTGTCAATAAACCAATCACTTCTTCCATGCTGAACTGATAAATGCCAGAAGCAACCATAGAGGCCATCCCGTGTGAGTAGATAAATAAATGCTGGTACAAGCGACTAGCCTCCTCTAACGTCAATGGATAGTCTGCGACAATCGATTCCAGAACCAATTGGTAGCTATGATCCTTCATGGGAAGAAAATCTTGAAAGCGACGAATCGGATCTTTGCTAGGATTTTGGAAAAGCAACTGAAAGAGTTGGGGCTCTTTTGAGGCGAATAGGATATAAGCAACCCCGACAGATCGAAAAGGCTTCTCATCATCTAGGGCCTTGCGAATATACTCCACCACTACCATTTCCGCAGCTACAACAACCTCTGCTTGTAACTCAGCCATATTGGCAAATTGCCCAAAAATGACCCTTGGTGTGGCTCCCAGTTGATCCGCTAATGCTCGAGCCGTCAAACTAGCCAGGCCCTCTTCTCTCACCAATTGTAAAGCTGTCCCAATGATAGCCTCTTTACTAAATTTAACCTTGGGTGGCATAAGACTCCTTTCGCGCAACAGTTGTTGCGCAACAGTTGTTACGCAACACTTGTTGCATAAAGAATACCATAAAAAAGAAAGACTTGTCAAGAAAAATTCGTAAAGTATAAAACAAAAGACCAGCCCACTGATACAAGTGAAGTCTGGTCTACTAACAAGATTCTAAGGCAAATCATTTCCTGCAGCCAAGTAGATTTGGTACCATTCCTTGCGGGTTAGAGTGACTGTTGCTGCTTTCCCTGCTTCAAGGACATGCTGGGGTTTGGTCGTTCCGATGACAGCCTGCATCTTACCCGGATAGCGAAGGACCCAAGCAAGGGCGATGGCTGTCGGAGTGACCTGGTATTTCTTCGCCAAGTCATTGAGGACATGATTGAGGGCCGCAAACTCTTCCTTGCCGACAAAGTTCCCCTTAAAATAGCCATGCTGGAGGGCAGACCAGGCTTGAATCACCGTATCGGTTAAGCGACAATATTCAAAGACACTGCCATCTCGCACGGCTGCTTTTGGCCCTTCCATGTTGACATGAAAACCAGCCTCAAAGCTAGGCGTAAAGGCGGCACTCAACTGCAACTGGTTGACCTTGAGTGGTTGTTTGACAGCTGTTTTAAGCAATTCCATCATCATAGGATTTTGATTGGACACCCCAAAATGACGGACCTTGCCCGCTTGCTCCAAGTGATCAAAAGCTGCCGCCACTTCTTCCGGCTCCATGAGGGCATCCGGTCGGTGAAGGAGGAGACTATCTAAGCGCTCAATCTGCAAACGCTCGAGGATGCCATTGACGGAGTCCAAAATATAGTCCTTAGAAAAATCAAAATAGGTAAAGCCGTCTTTGCGAATCCCACACTTAGACTGGATCCACATCTGATCCCGAAGATCCGGACGGCCCTTGAGAACCTTCCCCAGCAGGATCTCACACTGACCATTGCCATAGATATCCGCCAGGTCAAAAGTGTTGATCCCAATCGATAAGGCCGCCTCCACCAAGGCCTCCACCTCGTCTTCACTCATCTGACTGATCCGCATCATCCCAAGGACAATCGTGGACAGACGCTCATTTTCAGCAAACTCAATATAGTTCATGTCCGCCTCCTTTTCTGTAGTTCTATTGTAGTGAAAAGGCTTGCAAAAGTCAATGTGAAATCAAAAAGCCCTCAGAAACAACTGAAGGCTTACAGATTGAAGTAGAATGCCTCATTCGTCGTCAACCAACTCCACTTCTCCATGGATTCGGATGTATTCTTCACGCTTTCGATCCAATTCTTCCCAGAGTGGCTCATCAACAGCTTTCATTGCTTCTATCTCTTTCAAGCTAATGTCAACCGCTTCATTGTAGGTTAAATGCAACAAATCTGCATGTTTTGTTTTAAATTCTTCAATGCTCAGCCATGTTTCCTTATCATCTTCGCTAATGTGACCGCCAATGGCAGAGGCTACCTCAATTGCCATGATATAAAGAGCTCGCTTATCAACCGTTAGAATATCTTTATGAGTCGTGATGATTCGTAGATAGTTTCCTTTTTCTCGTCCATCACTTTCATAGGAATCTACAAAATTTAAATTTATATCTTCATACTTAAAAGTCGCCCAAGGATCGTTGCCTACTCTAAAATCAGCCATTCCCCAACGCTCATCATTTGAAGAAAATTTATCCAAACTAACACTAAAATAGAAGTCATCATCACGTGCATAAGAAAACTCAACCTGCACTCCCTTACGTTCCTTGAACCACATTTTCCAAGGATATTCCATACAGGCTTGATAGATGTTAGTTTCGTAGTTACCTTTAAGATATAGTTTCACTCGTCGTCCTCGTCATCCAACTCCACTTCTCCATGGATTCGGATGTATTCTTCATTTCTGCGGTCATCTTCTGCCCAAACCGGGTCTCTCACATCATCCATAAACGGAATTTCCTCCAGACTCATCTCATTAGCCTGTTCATAACTCATCGATAGGATATCTTCATACCGGTTTTTAAATTCCTCCACACTTAACCAGCTCTCTTTATCATCTTCGCTAATCTGACCATCAATAGCAGTCGCAATTTCAATGGCCATAATATAGAAAGCACGTTTATCAACGGTGAGGAGTTCAAGGTGCTTAGTAGCGATTCTTAAACATTCACTTTTCTCACGAAAGTCCGACATCATAGCATCTTCGTAGTCTAGCTCTATATCTTCATATTTATGGGATAAAAAATCATATTTTATCCCTTCCTTAATCTGAACATTACTCCATCTATTATCATGCATCCACTTATTTAATTTTAAGTGGATAGAAAGTTTCTCGATTGGTAAATCTAGATACCCTGCATACGACAAGTCAGGTTCTATTCCATCTTTTTCCCCAAACCACATTCTCTTTGCTAGTTTTAAGTAATCAAACGGGATTTCTTTTGTATAGTCACCTTTAATATAAATTCTCAATCTTCTTCCTCATCGTCATAAACACGTTCGACATGGATTTTGATGTACTCTTCACGCTTCCTATCCAATTCTTCCCAGATGGGATCATCAATAGCGTCAATCGTCTGAATTTCTTCCAAACTCATCTCATTTGCTTCATCAAAAGTTAGAGATAAGATATCTTGGTGCTTTTCCTTGAATTCCTCGACTGTTAGCCATGTTTTCTTATCGTCTTCACTGATTTGTCCATTAAAGATTGTGGCAATCTCAATGGCCATGATATAGAACGCTCTTTTATCAAGAGTGAGCAGTTCAAGGTGGGTAGAAGCGATACGCAAACAGTCTCCATTTTCTCGAAAATCTGTTACATAAGCATTCTCAAATTCCAAATTTAGGTCTTCATCAATTTGTGAATAAAAACGATATTTTATCCCTTCTTGTATCGGAATACACAACCAACGTTCGTCATAATCCTGTTTATTTAGTTTTAGATGAATGGCTATATCATTCCCATCTCTGATTTGAAGAAAACCAGAATAGGAGAGAGATATACCTTCTCCTTGATAGCTTTCGAACCACATTCTCTTCGCTAGTTCTAAATAATCAAACGGAATTTCTTTGGTGTAATCGCCTTTGATATATAATTTCAATCGTCTTCCTCATCGTCATAAACACGTTCACCATGGATTTTGGTGTATTCTTCTCGAAGCCGTTCCTCCTCTTCCCATAGAGGATCTCTTACCGGTACCATTGTCTTTAATTCTTCCAAACTGATTTCAACAGCTTCATCATAAGTCAGTGAAAGAACATCCTTGTGATATTCCTTAAATTCTTCTACACTTAGCCAATTTTGCTTGCCGTCCTCGCTAATCTGACCATCAATGGCAGATGCTACTTCAGCTGCCATAATGTATAAAGCACGTTTGTCTACAGTTAAAACATCTATATGAGATGTTGCGATACGTAGATAATCTCCACGTTCTCTCCACTCTGTAATGAAAGTTTTTTCAAATTCAAGTGTTATACTCTCATATTCCAAAGACAACCAAGGATTACTAGGAATTATAAAAGGAGCCTTATCCCATCTTTCGTCAACTGAAGACCATTTGTGTAACCGAACACCAAAGTAAAAATCATCCTGTAACATAGCATCATCACCAACATTGGAGAAACTTATTTTCTTGCCATTCCGTTCCTTAAACCACATCTTCCAAACAAGCTCTCTAGTTGTGAAGTCTATTTTTTTCGTAAAATCACTTTTGATGTATAGTCTCATAAATCTGAGATATCGCCTCCATGTGCTAGTATATATTCTTTTCGACGAGTGGCTTCTTCCTCCCAAAGAGGGTCATCTACCACATCCATCATTTGAATTTCAGTCAAACTTCGTTCATTTGCTTCTTCAAAAGTTAGAGATAGAATAGCCTCGTGCTTTTTCCTAAACTCCTCGACTGTTAGCCATGTCTTCTTATTATCCTCGCTAATTTGCCCGTCAATCACCTTTGCAATCTCAAGCGCCATAATGTACATGGCGCGTTTATCAACTATTAAAACTTCTAGATGGCTGGTTAAAATACGGAGATAGTCTCCCTTTTCATTATAATCCGTAGCGAATGCATTTTCAAACTCTATCTCAATACATTCGTCAAGATGTGAAAAGAGTCTTCGTACCCCTTCCTTTAGGGGGACACTAGACCATCTCTTATCGGCAGTGCCTTTCCTCAGGGATAAATTTACAGAAAAATCTTCTTGTAATGCATCATTGTCTCCTGCATTTGAGTAAGATACTTGCTTTTCTTCTGGAAACCACATTTTGCCAGCTAGTTCTAAATAACCATAAGGTACTCTTTTTGTATAATCGCCTTTGATGTAGAGTCTCATTCGTCCTTTTCTCTATTCTCTTTATTCCCATCCATCATATCATAATTTAATAAATAATACATGTTCATATGAAGGTATATCGTTTTAAATAGTCCACCGATAAATTTCAATGCATGCTAAAAGCCCTCAGCAATAACTGAGAGCTCAGCTGATTAGCGATAGCTAAGAGCACGTTTGATGGTCTTCCATGGTCCGAGGTCATCGGTCTGAAGGATCAGGCTCGCATAGATACGGGCAATGAGCACTGTTCCCACAATGGTAAAGAGAACTGCAATTCCCAATGAACCCCAAGCTTCAAGACCAGTCGCGTAGCCATTGATGGTACGGAATGGCATGAAGAAGGTTGAGATAAAAGGAATGTAGGAACCGATCTTTAATAAGAAGACATCACCGGCACTTCCCAAGGTGGTTACCCCAAGGAAGCTAAAGATAACTAACATCATCAGTGGCGAAATCGCTTTTCCTGAATCTTCAGGTCGTGCAACTGTGGAACCTAAGAAGGCAGAGAGCACCACATACATAAAGATCCCAAGGATAATGAAGAAGACGGTATTAAGCGAGATCGCTTCTGCTAGGTGTTGGGTAATTGGAGAGTTTGGAGCGAGAATATCCTTGACAACTGGGATATCTGCTCTAAAAATCCAAACAGCTACTAACCCAACGACATAGACAAAAATATGGGTAAAAATCACTCCGAAGAGTCCGAGCATGCGTGCGAAGAAATAGTCGGTTGCTTTGATACTAGAGAAGACCACTTCCATGATCTTGGTTCCCTTTTCACTGGCCACTTCTTGGGCTGTGATACTAGAGTAGAAGATCAAAATCATATAAAGCAGCATTCCCAGACCACCTGCAACCATGGTTTGCACCATTTTCAAGCCTTCTTTTTTCTCGTCAATTTTTTCTTTGAGAGAAACCTGTTGAGACAAGGCTGTCAGCTGCTCTTTGCTTAGATTGGCACGCGCTAGATTGATCCCTTGTTGGACCTGGCTTAATTTCGCAGTGACAAGGCTTTTCAATTCCATTTTCATGGCTTGATCACCCACATAAGTGGCTTCTAGCTGGCCATCTTTTTCATCGACCGTTAGGTAAGCAGCTGCTTTCTCATCCTTGATAGCTTTTTTAGCTGCAGCTTCATCCTTGTAGTCCAAGGTCAAGCCATCAGTTCCTTTGAGACTTTCTTTGACAGCTGGAACTTCTGTCACCAAGGCCACCTGGTTTTTGGCATCTGTAGAAGAACCTGTCAGATAACCGATTCCAATGCTCAATCCTAAAAAGAGGAAGGGACCGAAGACCATGAAGAGGAAACTCCATGATTTCACTTGTCTGATATAGGTTTCTTTCATTACGACAAACATCTGTTTCATACTTCTACTCCTGATTCAAGTTTAAAAATCTCATCAATAGTTGGGGCTTGGTGGTCAAAGGTTGCTAGGTAGCGACCCTTGGTCAAGCGGTCAAATAATTCTGGACCAGCTGACGCATCATCCAAGATCAACTTCCAAGTACCTTGCTTGGTCATGCTGACCTTGGTCACGTGTGGCAGAGCTTCTAGCTCTTCTTTGCTAAAGTCGTTAGAAACAAAGAGACGAGTCTTGCCATAGCTATTACGGACCTCTTGGACTGGCCCTGAAAGGACAACCGAACCATCACGGATCATTAGGATATCATCACACAACTCTTCGACATTGGTCATGACGTGGTCAGAAAAGATAATGGTTGCCCCACGCTCTTTTTCTTCAAAAATGACCTGCTTGAGCACTTCTGTATTGACCGGATCCAAGCCGCTAAAGGGTTCATCTAAAATGATCAATTTAGGCTCATGGATCAAGGTGATGATCAATTGAACCTTCTGTTGGTTCCCTTTTGAGAGACTCTTTATTTTATCGGTCAATTTTCCTTTTACTTGGAGTTTTTCCATCCAGGTCGGTAATTTTTCCTTGACCTCAGCAGTGCTCATTCCTTTTAAGGCAGCCAAATAGCGGACCTGCTCAAAAATCGTGAGTTTTGGCATAAGACTACGTTCTTCTGGCAAATAGCCAATTTCCTTGTAGGTTTCTTGGGTGATCGCTTTGCCACCTAGGCGAATCTCGCCACTGTAGTCCAAAAAGCGCAAGATACTGTGGAAAATAGTTGTTTTCCCGGCACCATTTTTCCCAACTAAGCCAAGGATATGCCCTTGTTGAGCTGTCAGATCTACTCCGAAGAGAACCTGCTTATTCCCAAAGCTTTTTTCTAAATTTCTAATTTCTAACATAGATGACTCCTCTACTCTTTATAATAACGTTTGGTAATCTTGTACTGAGAGACCAAGATATAGACATAAATCAGTGATACCACTACTAATGCTAACAAGATATCTGTATGGAAAGCAATGCCAACTAAGAATATCGCAATTAAGGAAATCGGCAAGATATAATTGCTTAACTTAATGATAATTTCATAGTTTTCCTCGTAGCTAATCTGCTTTTCTGCTTCATCCATCATACTCATCATAAATTCACGCACTTCCTTGGCATTGGCATTGGCATTGCGGGGAATCGGTTTTCCATAAATCAGATGGAAGGTCTTGCGAAAGAAGATATCCGATAGGAAAAATAGGGCAATCAAGACAAGAAAGAGATAGAGCATGGTAAAGTCTCCAAAGATAAAAGCCAAGTGCCCTGTGGAAGGTCTATCCATATACACCCATTGACTATAAAAGATGATGACTAAAAAGTATGGCAAGATCATGACTCCTTTAAAAATGGTCGCTAACCCAAACAGTTTTTCCTTCTGGATGTCATAGTGATAGGCTTCCTCTTCGTCTTCTATCTGGAGCATTTTTTGATGGACTTTTCTCGCGCTTATTAGTAAGGCTATCGTGACCATAAACACGATAAGAAACAAAAGTATTGAACCCCAAAGGAGTCCTTCTTTACTAAAGAAGGATTGGATTTCAAGGGGTTTTTCGGATCCGAACATGCCTGTCAAAAAACCAATGACTCCTCCAATCAAGCCGGAAACTGTAATGATTCCGACATTTCTCCAAAACCGGTAACGAGCGGATCGTTCTTGTTGTTGCTTTTTCATATTATTCTTCTCCCTCTACTAGACTAAAGACATTCTCCACTGGTTCATTGAAGATCTGGGCAATGGTCATGGCGATAATGACAGAAGGTGTATACTCACCACGTTCCAAGAGACTGATGGACTGGCGCGAGACCCCTGCTAGCTTGGCTAGCTCGGATTGGTTGAGTCCATCACGCGCCCTCAGCTCTTTCAATCGATTTTTTAAAATCATGGCATCAGCCCCCTTATAGTTGAATACCTTGAATATCTTCGATACGGACTAACTTGGTTTCCCTCTGTTGTTTATGAATCACACGGGTCAGTTTGACCCAATCTTCATCGATATCTATAATTTCATACTCAAATCCAACACCATCTACTGTAACAGTGGCCGTTTGGCCTTTCAATTCTTCTAAAAGTCTAGACATGTCTTGATTTCCTTTCACTTGTTTTTCTAATCGTCTGATGCGTCTGTTCAATCCTTTTATCTTCTTTTCTGAGCTTGCATAAACGATAACCAGAAAAGGGATAAATAGAATCCATATGGCTCCCATAAGAAACCTCCCCTTCTTTCAACTAAAAACATTGTAACACTTCTTTTTCTTTTTGACAAGCATATTTGTCAAAAAAATAAAAATATTTGTCAATAATAGCAGGATGGTTGACATGGATATTTTGAGTACTTAAAGGAATTTCTTTATTTTTATAGGGTTTTAAGGCCTATAACTTGCAAATCCTGGAAGAAAAAAACAGTTGAGAAATTCTCAACTGTTTCATCTTTTTACATCTTAACGCACTTCTGCATTGACTTTTTCTTCAAGTGAAGCTTGGATTTTTTCCATGTAGCGTGCGACTTCTTCATCTGTCAAGCTATCTTCTGGATTTTGGAAGGTCAAGCTGTAGGCCATAGACTTCATGCCAAGTCCTAGTTTTTCACCTGAGAAAACGTCAAAGAGTTTGATATCTGTTAAGCGTTTCACGCCAGCAGCTTGAATCGCATCAACCACTTCTTGGTGGGTCACTTCTGCTTTGAGGAGAAGGGCGATATCACGGCTCACAGCTGGGAATTTGGTGATTTCCACAAAGGCTGCGGCTGGTTGAAGAGCTGCTTCAATAGCAGATAAGTTCAATTCTGCCACATAGGTTTCTGGAATGTCATAAGCCTTAGCTGTTACAGGGTGGACTTGTCCCAAGACCCCAATCACCTGGTCACCAAGTGAGAGCAAGGCTGTACGTCCTGGGTGGAGACTCTTGATTTCCTGTGTTGCTGTATAAGTCACTTCAAGACCCAAGCGAGTAAAGAGGACTTCCAAGATTCCCTTGGCATAGAAGAAGTCAACTGGAACAGCTGGAGTTTGGAAGTCTTTTTCAGCAACTAAGCCAGTCAAAGCAAAGGCAAAGCTATTGATTTCGTTTGGCAAGTCTTCTTTTGGATTACCTGTCTGTTCAAAGACTTTTCCGATCTCATAGAGGGCCAAATCTTTGTTCTTACGAGCGACATTATAAGCTACAGTATCCAAGATTCCTGAGATCATATTTTGACGGAGGACCGAACGATCCACAGTCATTGGCCACATGAGCTCCGTTAAGTTGCTTGGTGCAGTCGTGAACTCCACTGCTTTTTCAGGAGTTGTCAGTGCATAAGTAATGATTTCAGTCAATCCAGCCCCTTCAGCGATAGTCCGAACTTGGCGACGCAATTTTTGAGTCGCTGTCAATTCACCTGCTGTCCCGTCATCTTTTGGAAGGGTTGCTGGTAATTTGTCATAACCATAAATTCGAGCAATTTCTTCAAAGAGGTCCGCTTCGATAGTGATGTCCCAACGGCGACGAGGAACGCTGACTGTGAAGCTTTCTGCATTTCCAGAAAGGCCAAAACCAAGACGACGGAAGACATCTTCGACATCCGCGTAGGAAAGTTCTGTTCCAAGGACACGGTTAACGTCTGCAAGAGTAGAAGAAACTTCTACATCAGAAGTGTCTAACTGGCCTGCTGAAACGATGCCCTTACGTACGGTTGCACCAGCCAATTCAGCAATCATACTTGCTGCGGCATCAAGGGCTTCATTAACAGTTGCCACATTGATGCCTTTTTCAAAGCGAGAAGATGATTCAGAGCGTAGGTTGAGGCGACCACTAGTCTTACGGATCGATTTGCCATTGAAAACAGCCGCTTCAAGAACTACACGAGTAGACTTTTCAGAGATTTCTGTAGCCTCTCCCCCCATGACACCTGCAAGGGCAACAGGTTTGTCAGCAACCGTAATCACGAGGTCACTTGTTTCCAACTCACGCTCTTCCCCATCCAAGGTCACTAATTTCTCACCTGCACGCGCTTCACGTACACGGATGTCATTTCCTTCAAAGGTATCCAAGTCAAAGGCATGCATGGGCTGACCAAAGTAAAGCAAGATATAGTTGGTCACGTCAACCACATTATTTATGGGACGGATGCCTTCATTCATGAGGAGGTTTTGCAACCATTGTGGACTTGGTGCGATGGTTACATTGTCCAAGATACGAGCTGCATAATAAGGAGCCTTATCTGTGTCGATGCTGACAGAAAGAGCATCCGCTGCAACTTGGTCTGTTTCTGTTAAAGTAAATTCTTTGAAGTTGACTGCCTTGTCATAGATGGCTGCTACTTCATGTGCTACCCCACGCATCGAAAGAGCATCTGCACGGTTTGGAGTGATAGAAAGCTCGATGATTTCATCATCCAAGTCTAGGTAAGAGAAGACTTCTTCTCCTGGAACAGCATCCTCTGGCAAGATTTGGATGCCATCCGCAAATTCTTTCGGTACAACGGAATCAGAAATGCCCAATTCACCAAGTGAGCAGATCATTCCGAGAGATTCCAACCCACGGATTTTCCCTTTTTTGATCTTGTAGTTGTCCGCGATGCGAGCACCTGGAAGAGCCACCATGACCTTGATGCCTGCACGCACATTTGGTGCTCCACAGACGATTTGACGGGCTTCTTCTTCACCCACATTAACTTGGCAGACATGAAGGTGTGTCTCTGGCACATCTTCACAAGACAAGACTTCTCCGACGACAATTTTTGAGAGACCATCAGCAGGCGATTCCACACCTTCTACTTCGATCCCTGTAGTTGACATTTTTTCAGCCAATTCTTCTGATGGCACATCCACGTCCACCAATTGTTTTAACCATTTATATGATACTAACATAATTCCGATCATAAGATCCCACTAGGTGAGATCTTCTCAATTCCTTTCTCTCAATTTGAACCCACAATTAAGCTTACGGATTCTCCTTCAAATGCTTGCGCAGCAACCAGTCTGTATCCACGGTTTCCCCTGTGATAAAGTGGTGCTCGCTAAACCGTTCAAATCCGAATTGTTTGTAAAAGTTTTGTGCCTTAAAATTTCGTTCCCAGACACCCAGCCAGGCCCAGTCAAATCCACGTTTTTGAGCCTCTTTCAAGGCAAAGGTAAACATTTCCTTGCCATAGCCCTTGCCATGATGTTCTTTTTTGACATAGATGCGCTGGATTTCAAAAGCATTGTCCATCTCTACTGGCTCTGTTTGTGCCTTACCCCAGTTAAACTTGAGAAAACCACAAATTTCCTGATGGTGATCAAGGACAAAATAGGTCTCTGATTCCGGGTCTGCCAAATCCTTTTGGATTTGCTCTAGCGATAAAACTGTCTGGTAATAATCTTCCATATCGGCATCCGAGATGTAGGGACCAAAGGTATCCCCGTAGGTTTCCACCTCTAATTCCCTTAAAATTTGAAATTCATTAGGCTTAACTTTTACTAACATGATAATTTAAATTGTTCTGAAAAACGGATATCCCCTTGATAGAAGCCACGGATATCATTGATTCCGTAACGAAGCATAGCCACACGCTCTTGACCAAGTCCAAAGGCAAATCCTGAATAAACTGTTGGGTCAATACCACTCATCTCAAGGACGCGTGGGTGAACCATACCGGCTCCCATGATTTCAATCCAACCAGTTTTCTTACATACGTTACATCCAGCTCCACCACATTTGAAGCAAGAAACGTCCACCTCAACCGATGGCTCAGTGAATGGGAAGTAAGAAGGACGCAGACGGATTTGACGTTCTGCACCAAACATCTTTTGCACGATCAATTGTAGCGTTCCTTGAAGGTCTGCCATAGAAATGTTCTTCCCAACAACCAAACCTTCGATCTGATGGAACTGGTGGCTGTGGGTCGCATCATCTGTATCCCGACGGAAAACACGCCCTGGAGAGATCATCTTCAATGGTCCCTTGCTAAAGTCATGCGCATCCATCGCCCGCGCCTGTACTGGTGAGGTATGGGTCCGAAGCAAGATTTCTTCTGTGATATAGAAGGTATCCTGCATATCCCGCGCAGGGTGATCTTTAGGCAGATTCATGCGTTCAAAGTTGTAGTAGTCTTGCTCCACTTCAAAGCCATCCACGACTTGGTAACCCATTCCGATAAAGATATCTTCGATTTCTTCACTGGTTTGGGTCAAGATATGACGGTAACCACTAGCAACCGGACGCCCTGGAAGCGTCACATCGATACTTTCGCTAGCTAGTTTAGCTTGGACTTTCTTTTCTTCCAAGAGTTTGGTTGTTTCTTCAAAAGCAGCCGTCAAGACATCGCGAGCTTCATTGACGTGTTTCCCGATAACCGGACGCATCTCAGCAGAGACATCTTTCATCCCTTTGAGGATCTCAGTCAAAGATCCTTTTTTCCCAAGGACAGAGACCCGTAGTTCTTGCAATTCTTTTTCATTTTCAGCAGAGATCTGCTTCAAAGCTGCCAGCGTTTCTTCGCGAAGCGCTTTTAATTGTTCTTCAATCGTTGACATATTTCCTCCACCATGGTCCCTCTACAGACATAGAAAAAACCACGCGCCAACACCCACATTCGGAGCGTTGACACGCGGTACCATCCGTTTTTATCTGTAAACCAGACCTTAATTTCTAAATCCTTTACGCAAGTGAATTCACTCAGCTTTCATGCAAAGAGCTTTCAGTCACGGCCCTTCTCCCTGTCGCACTTCCATTGAGATACTAGTCTTGCAGATTTCTATTCGATTACTATCTAGTTTAGCAGATTTTTTGTTAAAAAACAAGTTAGATGAGACTAATTTCAATAGACAAAGGAACAAGAGGCAGTGCATTATCTATTTACCTTGTCTGTTGCATCTGCTTTCTTCTTCAATAGAAGAGTGGCTGCTTGGTTAAAACCATCACACCAGTTATACCATTTTGCTTCATACTCATCTTGAGGTAAGATACGATGTTTTAAATCCAAAACAGAGGTTATCTTTCTTTCCTCGCAAGCTTGCGCATAGAGAGCATACAACTCATCGCCACCATCTCTATCAAGCTCAGCAGAAATCATATCCCGACCTGCCAATAAAGCCTGATAAGCCCTGTGATGCCCGTCTGTAATCAAGAAGCGATTTCCAAATGCAAGAACACTAATTGGATCTACATTGATGATGTCTGCCGACTGATCCAGCATCTGAATAGCTTGTAACTTCTTTTCTGATAAATATAGTTGGGTCGGATGAAGATCTGTTATATTAACTTCCATATCTTTCTCCTCTATCATGAGTAACAAAGCTGGTCGTGAGCACTGGTAAACATTTTTAAATATCACAATTTAAAGACCTACCAATGCTAAATTCCCCTGCCATTCTTGTGATTCGTTTCCTTTTTATTTAATGACTTGTCCAGCATCTTTCAAGACAGATTCTGGAATAGTAATGCCCAATTCATCAGCGACTTTTTTATTGATGACAGATTTTCCTTGGCTAAAGATTTCAACAGGTGTATCCGCAGGTTTTTGACCTTTCAAGATCTTCGCAGCCATTTTACCAGTTGCTACTCCAAGATCATGTTGGTCGACAACGACTGAACCAAGACCACCAGCTTCTACCATAGCTGTCGCACTTGGGAAGATTGGTTTTTTAGCTGTTTTGTTTGCTTCGACTACAGTTGAGAAGGCTGAAGCGATGGTGTTGTCAATTGGAACCCAGATGGCATCCACTTTCCCAGTCATCACAGATACTGTTGAAGCAATTTCATTTGTAGAAGGTACTGAATAAGGAACCACCTTGTAACCTGCTTTTTCAGCCAATTTTGTAAATTCTTCTACTTGCGTTTTAGAATTATCCTCACTGGTTGAGTATAGGATTCCGATTGTTTTCACGTTTGGAGTCAACTCTTTGATCAATTTCAACTGTTGCTCAGTTGGATTGTGGTCAGATACCCCAGTGATATTGCCACCTGGTTTTTTTAAATCTTTGACCAATTTAGCACCGACCGGATCGGTGATAGCACCCATGACAATTGGTTTGTCTTTGGTTGCACTAGCCAAACCTTGAGCAGATGGAGTTGCAATCCCAATCAAGACTTGGTTATCCTTGTCTACCAATTGTTTACTCATGGTCGCAACTTTGTTTTGGTCGCCTTCTGCATTGAGGAAATCAATGTCCACTTTGTCCTTGTCATAACCTTCTTCAGCTAAACCATCTTGAATCCCTTTGTAGATCAAGTCGAGCGAAGGGTGGCTGACCAACTGCAAGACCCCAACTTTAGCCTTTTCATTGCTGCTTGCTGCCTTGTTATCTTTGCCTGCTGTAGCTGAATAGATCGCTGTCCCAATGACTGCTGCTGCAATCAAACCAATAATTCCCATTAAACGTTTATTTTTCATTTTTAATACCTCTTCTATTTTTCATTTTCTTCTTTTTTTCCATCATCTAAAGACTGCGACGCCATCGTTTCTTCATATCTTTTCTCCCTTCTCATCTAAAACAAAAAACACGCCCACACATAGCAAAAGCTATGTGAGGACGTGTCATCGCGGTGCCACCTCACTTATGGGAAAAAGATAGTCTCCCCCATATCTCTGTCTTGTCTAGCAACAAGTTGCACGATAAGGTGTGCCAACCGAATTTTTATTGTTTCAAATTCATCTCATCATTAGTCCAATTTCATAAACTGCCGCTACCCACTCTCAGCAACCGTGGGCTCTCTTGAAACTTTCATTTACTACTTTTCTAATTTCTTACATTTTAAAATTTTCTTTCAAAATTGTCAATACTTTTTCTGCATTTTTTTGAAAACGTTCGCATTTTCTATTGAACAGCCCCTAGCTTCTTTCTAGGATTTCCGCACTAATTTTGATATAATTTACTAGAATAAACGCTAGAATGATGAGGAATCCCATGTCTTTTGATGGATTTTTTTTACACCATATGGTGCAAGAATTGAAGGCCGAACTATTGAGCGGTCGCATTCAAAAAATTAACCAACCTTTCGAGCAAGAATTGGTGCTCCAAATCCGAGGCAATCGGAAAAACCAAAAGCTCTTGCTCTCTGCCCATTCTGTCTTTGGACGGATTCAACGGACCCAGACCAACTTTGAAAATCCTGCCTTTCCCAATACCTTTATTATGGTTATGCGCAAATATCTTCAAGGCGCTGTCATTGAAGGAATTGAGCAAATGGAAAACGACCGGATTCTTGAAATCCGTGTCTCCAATAAAAACGAAATTGGAGATGCCATTTCTGTCAGCCTCATGATCGAAATCATGGGCAAGCACAGTAATATTATTCTCCTGGACCGCACCAGCAATAAAATTATCGAAGCCATTAAACATGTCGGCTTCTCACAAAATAGCTACCGGACCATTCTCCCTGGATCAACCTATGTAGCTCCTCCGAAAACCAACGCAGTCAATCCTTTTACAATTGGAGATGAAGCCCTCTTTGCCCTTCTTCACAAGGAAGAATTAAGCCCAAAGAACCTTCAAAAATGTTTCCAAGGTTTGGGGCGAGATACGGCTCAAGAATTGGCCAAGCGACTTGAGACGGATGAAAAATTAAAGACCTTCCGTGCCTTTTTCGAGGCACCTTCTGAGCCTCGCCTAACGACCAAATCCTTCTCGGCTATCCCCTTTGCAGATGCGACCAATCAAACCTTTGAGACACTTTCCGATCTGCTGGATAACTATTACCGAGACAAGGCTGAGCGCGATCGAGTGCAACAACAGGCCAGTGAATTGATCCGCAAGGTCGAAAACGATCTTGAAAAGAACCGGAAAAAAT
Source organism: Streptococcus sp. HMSC076C09 (assembly GCF_001837905.1). NCBI lineage: Bacteria > Bacillati > Bacillota > Bacilli > Lactobacillales > Streptococcaceae > Streptococcus > Streptococcus sp. HMSC076C09. The sequence continues at coordinate 192,497 of NZ_KV834646.1, read as the reverse complement.
TAGCCAAACAAGAAGCTGAGTTAGTGGCGACCGACAATGCGGAAGAATTCCGCCAAAAAGGAGAATTGCTGACAACCTTCCTCCATCAGGTACCCAACGACCAAGACCAGGTTGTTTTGGATAATTACTATACAAATGAACCGATCACCATTCAACTTAACAAGGCCCTGACCCCCAATCAAAATGCCCAACGCTACTTCAAACGCTACCAGAAGTTAAAAGAAGCCGTCAAACATTTGACCATCCTCATTCAAGAAACCAAGGAAACCATTTCTTATCTTGAAACTGTTGAAACGGCCCTTTCTCAAGCGAGCCTGGCTGAGGTGGCAGAGATTCGTGAAGAGTTAATCCAGACCGGCTTTATCAAACGGCGCAACCGAGAAAAAATCCATAAACGGAAAAAACCAGAAAAATACCTGGCTAGTGATGGCAAAACCATCATTTTAGTGGGTCGCAATAATCTGCAAAACGATGAACTGACCTTTAAGATCGCTAAAAAAGACGAGCTCTGGTTCCATGCCAAAGATATCCCAGGCAGCCATGTCGTCATTACAGGAAATCTCGATCCGACGGATGAAGTGAAGACCGATGCCGCAGAGTTGGCCGCCTACTATTCCAAGGCCCGTCTCTCAAATCTGGTACAAGTAGATATGATCGAAGCCAAGAAACTCAATAAACCAACCGGAGGAAAACCAGGCTTTGTGACCTATACTGGCCAGAAGACTCTGAGGGTTACCCCAGAAGAAGAAAAAATCAAAGCCATGAAACTAACAGACTGATTTCAAAAATAAAAGAGAGTGGGACAGAAATCGGTAATTCGTTAGAATTCGATTTCGTCGTCCCACCTCCGCACAGTTGAGTAGGGCTGTAAAAGCTGATGAAATCAGCGTAGTAGAGCCCACTCAACCACTGCGTCTTGCTCGACAATCCAAAAATAATTGAGAGGCTAGGACTTTTGTCCCAGCCTCTTTTTATTCTGCTTTATGGATATCTTCTTTGACCTCATCGACATTGAATTTGGCAAAGAGGTACTGACGGTCTTGGACTGGGAAACGTTGATCCAGCTGATCGATAGCCCCCACCTCTACAATCCCTTCTGAGATGACAAAATCCATTACATGGCCACCAAAGGTATGGTCATCTGAAATAAAGTGCAAATGGTATCCTGCCACACTCACGCCATGGAAAATTTCTGGTGTCCAAAAACCGACGATGGTCCCTGTGACATTTTCCCGTGTATACTCTGGCTGATGGGTTGCAACCTCTGCAAACTTCATCTCTGGTGTTGATTTTGGAATCATACGGACATGCATCTTGACAAAGTCACCACGAATCTTAATGGAGCGAAAAAGATTTTCGCCATCGTAATAAGACTCAATACGAGCTTCCAATTCCTCGTCCGTCATTTCAAAGCGTTGACGGAAAATCACTTCTGCTTGGTGAGGAACGACTGCTGCATAAGGAACCTTGGCATCCGGAGAAACTTCAACAATTTCAGGATGGTCGCCAGATCCCTTGGCCTGATATGCCTTACCATCTAATACGATCAACTCTCCATCAATAGAATCCAGCGTCCCAATTCCGAGGTTCCCATGTTCTAAGAGTTCTCCTATCGTAAATGACCCCCCGTACAGACCCGCCATTAGGGCACCTAAGGTATTGTATTGAAAAAGTTTCACTGGTTCCATGTTTTTCTCTCCTCATTCTATCTTCTACCAGTATACCACAAACTATTCCGAATCTTCACGATATGGTTTTGATTAGAGGCTATCATAGAGGGTTTGCATCTGCACATCGTCTGGTACGATCGCCAAATACTGATTAGCCACTTCACGCGCCTTCGTCACATCTCCAGCCTCACGCAACAAATAAACATAGGCTTCGAGGAATTCTGGGTTGTCCTTTAAATCCTCATAGAGCTCTTGGTAGGCTGAGACGGCCTCTTCTGTTTTCTCCAAGGCAGCCAAAGCACGGGCAATGTTCCAACGGGTGACAACCGTTTCGACTTCTTCATTTTGCCAATCCAAGACTTGGTCAAAGCGTTCCTGTTCCAAATAAAGGGTGGTCAGGCGAAGAGCAATCTCTTCTATATCATCTGCCACTTCTTTAGCCTCTAATAGATAAGCTTCTGCTTGCTCAGGTTGGTGGAGTTCATAAGAAAGCTGAGAAGCAAGGAGCTTCAATTGGGCATCAAATGGATTCTTCTGGATCCCTTGTTTAGCAATCTCAAGCGCTTTTTCACGGTCATTTTCAGCCTGTAAAGCCAAGGCATAACCATACTCATAGCCCTCAAAATCAGGCGACAAGGTATCAATTTGTTTGTAGTAGATCAGGGCTTTTTGGAATTCTTCTTGGTCAGACAATAGGGTCGCTAATTCGTAAGCAATCTGGTCATCAAACTCAATCTCCAGAGCTTTCTCTAAGAAAGGAACAGCTGCTTCAAACTTACCAAGATTGGCATAGGCAAAACCAATCCGTTGATAGGTGGAAATTCCTGTTGCTTCCAAAATCTCCCGATTGTCTAACTGGGCATACTCTTGGATAGCCTCTTGATAGCGTTCCAATTCCAGATCAATTTCAGCTAGCCCTAATTGAATGATGGGATCATCAGACAGACTGGCTGCTTCAACTAACTTTTCACGCGCCACATCTGCGAGACCTTCCAGCTGATAGAGATCGGCCTTAACCAAGAGACTGGCTACATACCAGTTAGACTCAGGGCCAATTTCTTCTAAATATGCAAAGGCCTCTTCCGTTTGCCCTTCCTCTGCAAGGATGGTTGCCAAACTCAGATATACTTCTGGATAGGTTTCTGCAATCTGTTCATAAACCTCTTTTGCCTGAGGATAAAAACCGATACTTTCAAGATATTGACCCAAATCCAATAATTGCGCTTCACTATCTTCTAACAAGGCCTTTTGAAATTGAACTTCTGCTTCTTCTAGCTCTTGCTGATCAAGAGCCTCTACCATTTGTTGACTATGACTCACTCTGTGTTTCCTCTTCTATTTCATTGTGTTCTTCATACAAGCCACTAACGACCTTATACCATTCAAAGATAGCTCCGATCACCACCTTAGCAGATGCATAGACCGGAATACCAAGGAAAACTCCCCAGATTCCAAACATAGATCCTGACGTCAAGAGCACAAATAAAATGGTAATCGGATGGATATTTAACTGACTTCCCAAAACCAAAGGTGATACGAAACGTCCTTCAATGGTTTGCTCCACTGCAAATACAATTAAGACCTTGATAAACATCTCTGGTCCTGCTACCAAGCCCAAAACTAAAGCAGGTAACATGGCTAAGAAACTACCCAAGTAAGGGATCAAATTCAAGATCCCCGCAGAGATCCCAAGTGTCACCGCATAACGTAAGCCAATGATCTTAAAGAAGAGGATAAACATAATGGCGACGACAATGGCTACCGTAATTTGCCCTCGAACATAATTGGAGAGTTGGGTGTTGACATCTGAGAGAACTTGTTCAGCCGGTTTACGAATCTTAGTCGGTAAGAAGCGAACAATGTGGCCCTTTAAATTTTTTCCATCTCGAAGAAGATAAAAGACAATAAAAGGCATGATGATCAAGGCAACAATGACTTGCGAAGCCACTCCGATCAAGTTGCTGACCCAATTGACAGCCCGCCCAGAGATCGAACTCGCCCAAGAAGTAATGTTTGCAGACAATTCCTTAGTGATCTCATCTAATTGGGGTTTGATATCTGAGGAGACGCGATTATCTAGAAAATCATCGATGGTTGCATTGGCCTTTTCCAAATAAGTTGGCAGGTTATGAAAGAAACTCACCACTTGTCGTTGGACGGATGGAATCACTACAGCTAGACCCCAAATTAAAAGCACTGCAATCAAGAAAAAGACTAAGGAAATCGCAAAAATCCGCTTGAGTCCTTTTCTTTCAAGAAAGTCAACAATAGGGTTAAGCAGGTAATAGAGCAAACCAGAAATAATGACAGGCAGCATGACGGCTCCTGCAAACTCAAAAATAGGAATAAAAATAAAGGTGATTTTACTCAAAACCAAAAGGTTCAAGCCCAACAGCAAGGTAACTAAAAATACGGTAATGGCCTTGTTGTCTAAAAACCATCTAAAAAACCAGGACAAACTAAACTGTTTTTCTTTATTATCCACAGAGAACTCCTTTTCATTTCAATCTGTTTCTATTTTAGCATTTTTTGAGCTTGAAGTTACGAAAAAACTAGCAAAATAAGAAAGAAAGGCCCTCGCCTTTTCAACTAGCAATTGCCTTCCAATAGGACCTTTGATATAATAAACCTAACAAATCATACGAGGTGTCCTATGTCTCAAACCATTTATTTCGGTACCTATACCAAAAAAGAATCCAAAGGAATTTACAAGGCACAATTTGACCCTGAAACAGGGACATTGAGCCAACTTGAACTAGTGGCAGCTGAGCCCAATCCAACCTATATCGCTTTTTCTGAAAAAGGCAACCTCTACAGTGTCGGAGCTGAAGAGGGAAAAGGAGGAATCGCAAGTTTTACAGCTGATTTTCAGCCGCTCAATCACGTTGTTGAAGAGGGAGCACCACTCTGCTATGTCTCTGTCGATGACAAGCGTCAACTGATCTATGGAGCCAACTATCACAAAGGCCAAGTTCTCGTATATAAGCTAGAGTCAGATGGGCGTTTGTCCTTTGTCAATCAAGACACCCACCAAGGAAGTGGTCCTCATGCCAATCAAGCAAGTCCACATACCCACTATGCAGACCTTACACCAGATCAGTACTTGATCACGTGTGACCTAGGAACAGACAGTTTGCATGTCTATGATGTCAGTGAGGAAGGAAACCTAACCCTGATCAATCAGTATCAAACAGCTCCAGGGGCAGGACCTCGTCACCTGGTCTTTCATCCCCACTATAAGACTGCCTATCTCATCAATGAATTAAATGCTACGATCGATGTACTCTTTTATGACGGTATGGGTGAATTCGAACACTTCCAAACTGTTTCCACAATTCCATCAGACTACGATGGTCAAAAATGGGCTTCTGCGATCAAGCTCTCAGCTGATGGAAAATTCCTCTATGCATCTAACCGTGCTCACAATTCCATCGCTGTCTTCAAAGTTGTGGCTGATGGTAGTCTAGAACTGATTGAAATTGTTCCAACTCAAGGGCTCAATCCACGTGATTTCACGCTTAGTCCTGATCAAAACTATTTGATCGCAGCCCATCAAGATTCACCTAATGCCACCGTCTTCAAACGAGATTCTACTAGCGGAAAATTGACCCTTCTATCCGACGACTTCTATGTTCCAGAGGCCGTTTGTACAGTTTTTCATTAAGTCGTTTTAGTTGTCAAACCTCTAAAAAAATGATTAAATAGATGAGAAAAAGGCGCGAGCCTGACTTCACAACTTATATTTTAGGAGATCCAAGCATGAATCCAATGGACTTATTTAACCAAGTAAAAGAAATGATCGAAAAGAAAGATTTCGACGCTGCAAAGAAATTTGTTGATGACAACAAAGACAACCTCGGTGACTACCTTGAACAAGCCAAAGGGCTTGTATCTGGAAATGAAATGGTCAGCGGTGCCTTGGACAAAATCAAAGGCTTGTTCTAATAGAACTACTCCTCAACGCTTTAGTTGAGGAGTTTTTGTTTATACCAATCGCAAAAAAGATCCTTGAGAAAACTCAAGGATCTTTTTAGTCTAGTAAACTAGATTATTTCTTAAGGTTGTAGAATGATTTCAATCCACGGTATTCAGCTACTTCACCAAGTTGATCTTCGATGCGAAGCAATTGGTTGTATTTAGCGATACGGTCTGTACGTGAAAGTGAACCAGTCTTGATTTGTCCTGCGTTTGTTGCAACTGCGATGTCAGCGATTGTTGAATCTTCAGTTTCACCTGAACGGTGTGATACAACGGCAGTGTAACCAGCTTCTTTCGCCATTTCGATAGCATCGAATGTTTCAGTAAGAGTACCAATTTGGTTAACTTTGATAAGGATAGAGTTAGCACATTTTTCTTCGATACCACGTGAAAGGTAGTCAGTGTTTGTTACGAAGAAGTCGTCACCAACCAATTGAACTTTACCACCAAGACGTTCAGTAAGAGCTTTCCAACCGTCCCAGTCGTTTTCATCCATACCATCTTCGATAGTGATGATTGGGTATTTGTTTACCAATTCTTCAAGGTAGTCGATTTGTTCAGCAGCAGTGCGGACAGCAGCTCCTTCACCTTCGAATTTAGTGTAATCGTAAACTTTGCGTTCTTTATCGTAGAATTCTGATGATGCACAGTCAAATCCGATAAATACGTCTTTACCTGGAACATAACCAGCAGCTTCGATAGCAGCGATGATAGTTTCTACACCATCTTCAGTTCCGTCAAAACGAGGAGCAAATCCACCTTCGTCACCAACGGCTGTTTCAAGACCACGACCTTTAAGGATTTTCTTAAGTGCGTGGAAGATTTCAGCACCCCAACGAAGAGCTTCTTTGAATGTAGGTGCACCAGCAGGTACGATCATGAATTCTTGGAAAGCGATTGGAGCATCTGAGTGAGATCCACCATTGATGATGTTCATCATTGGAGTTGGAAGAACTTTAGTGTTGAATCCACCAAGGTAGCTGTAAAGTGGGATTTCAAGGTAGTCAGCAGCAGCACGAGCTACAGCGATAGACACACCAAGGATTGCGTTTGCTCCCAATTTACCTTTGTTAGGAGTACCGTCAAGAGCGATCATTGCACGGTCAATAGCTTGTTGGTCACGAACATCGTAGCCGATGATTGCTTCAGCAATGATGTTGTTTACATTGTCAACAGCTTTTTGAGTTCCAAGACCACCGTAACGAGATTTGTCACCGTCGCGAAGTTCTACAGCTTCGTGTTCACCAGTAGAAGCTCCTGATGGAACCATACCACGTCCGAAAGCACCTGATTCAGTATAAACTTCTACTTCAAGTGTTGGGTTACCGCGTGAGTCTAGGACTTCGCGAGCGTAAACATCAGTAATAATTGACATTTCTTACTCTCCTTATTGAGTTATATTTTTTACTCCTCTATCATATCGTAATTAGGCTATTTTTTCAAGAAAAAACAAGGAAATCTACGAAAATTGAGAAGTTTTTAACAAGAAAACGGTTCCACTGCCTTATTTTCTTCCATTTCCCTTCCTTATTTAATTTTTTAGCATTCCTCTACTCTTCTGCTACGCTTTATGCTATACTAAACTTATGACAGATATTAATAAAACGATTTTAGAAAAAGCTGCTGGTCCTACTCGGTTCAATCCTGATGAACAGCGTCGATTTTTGGAGACATATGAGGAGCGTGTGATTGCATCATGTACCTTGGAGGAGGCAAGGGACAATCTCTATTTGGAGCACTATTCTTCAATTCTTACGAACATTTCAGAACGCTTTGAACCTGTATTGGTCAAGATTTCGCCTGCCTTGGATGAAAGCAGCCAACTTCAATATTTGAAAAAAACAAAGGATCTTGGTCTTGTGGCAAGCATTGTTTCAGATGACTGTCGCCACTCTCCCTTTGGTCTCATCATCCATACTGATCATCCATCTGGAATTTCTCCAACCGATATCAGCCTCCAGTATCCAAATTTGTTTGAAAAGAAGGAAGAGAGCACAGCACCTGAAAAAAAATCATTTTGGAAACGCCTCTTTGGCTAAAGAAAGAACCAATTGAAAAGGAATTTCCTTTTCAATTGGTTCTTTAGTTTGCTTTCATTTTTAAGAGGTTACCAATATTTCGAGCACAGGAAATCAGATTTTTTTCAGCATGAGTAAGTGCATCTGCCACCTCACAAGGACCTGGTACAATAGAGAAGGCAGCCTCAATATGATGACTTGGGAAAGCTGGCAAATCCTCTGCTAAGGCCCCACAAATAGCAAGCACTGGGATCTTATCTGGTGTTCGTTTGGCTACCCCGACAGGAGCTTTTCCAGACAGAGATTGGAGGTCCATCCTACCTTCTCCCACGACGACCAGATCCGCTTTTTGAACCTTACGATCGAAGTCGATTAGATCCAAACTTTTCTCAATTCCCGAGGAAACCTGACCACCCGCAAATGCGACCAAGCCAGCTGCCATGCCACCTCCAGCTCCGGCGCCAGCCATGGATAAAATTCGGGCATCTGCTAGCTGGTAAAAATCCTGCATAGCCTGGTCGACAGCTGGAAACAGAAGGGGATTCAAACCCTTTTGCCCGCCAAAGATATAGGTTGCTCCTTGACTGCCACAGAGAGGATTGGTGACATCCGTTAAGACCAGGAGCTCGATGTCTTGTAAAGCATTTGGAACCGCACTGGTATCTATTCTATCCACACGACCGATCGAAGCACCTACAGGACGAAGCAGATGACCTTGGTCATCATAGAAGGCTACCCCTAGTCCGGCTGCCATCCCAATCCCACCATCATTGGTCGCTGAACCACCAATTCCCACACAGATCGTTTTAACCCCTTGGTCAACCAATTGCAAAATCAGTTCACCAATTCCTCGTGTCTCTAGTTCTAGTGGATTGCGTTTTTCAGCTGGGATAGAGCCTAAGCCAACAAGAGAGGCCATCTCAAAAAATGCCATCTCATCTTTTTGGTAGTAAGACATTGAAACAGGCTGTCCAAATGGTCCGGTTACTTGCGTTTGGTACTCAGTTACATCTAGAACACCAGCTAGGGTTTCCATGGTTCCTTCGCCACCATCCCCAATAGGAAGGAGGTCAAAAGTTGCATCTGGTAGAGCCTCTTGAAATCCTTTTTTCAAGGCTTCTGCTACTTGTTTGGCAGATAAGGATTCTTTAAATGAATCCGGGGCTAGTAGGATATGCATGCTGTTTCCTTTCTATGCTGGTCTAAAATTTCAAGAACAAGGCTTAAATCCCTCTTCTCAATACGATATAGGGCTCGCTCAGCGACGATTGGCTTGGCCATAAAGGCAATCCCGATACCGGCTGTTTCAATCATCGGAAGATCATTGGCACCATCTCCCATCGCAATCGTCTGACTTCGTGGGACATGATTTTCTTTCGCCCATGTCAGGAGGGACTCTTTTTTCCTTTCAGGTGTGATTATCCCACCGAGGACTTTACCTGTCAAACAACCATCAGAAGCCTGCAAACGGTTGGCGCGGACCAGATCAATTCCTAAAGACCTCGCGATGGGGTCGATGACTTCATGAAATCCCCCTGAAACAAGGCCAACCTTGTAACCTCTTTGATGAAGTTCCGTGATTAAGGTCTTAGCTCCCGGTGTGACGTCCATCTGCTCTACAATTTTCGGAAAAATAGAGGCCTCTAATCCCTTCAATAAAGCGACACGCGCCTGTAAAGATGCTTTAAAATCCAACTCTCCATTCATTGCTTGTGCCGTAATCTCTGCTACTTTTTGTCCCACGCCAGCTTCTTGAGCTAGTAAATCAATTCCTTCTTGTTGGATCAAAGTTCCATCTACATCCATAACGAGGAGACCGGTTACTTCTTTCATCGCTTTCCTTTCTTATTTCTCCCTTACTATACAAAAATAGGGTTTAAATTTCAAGTTTCAATGATCATTTGAAGATAAAAAAACGACCTCCTAAAAAGTCGTTTTTTTGTTATTAGAAGCGAATTTGCTCCCGAGTTTTTTCATACGAAGTAACAAAGCGATCGGTCACTCCAGCTTCTACCATCTCCAAAGCATCTGAGATGACTTTGAAGGAAGCCGCATAGTCATATTCTCTTTCGAAAATATAAAGGGACTCATCAAAGGCAGCTTGAACATGATCATCAAATGAACGATAGCGATTTGAATATTGCAACAACTGCTCCGTTAAAGTAGCATTTTGTACAATTCGATAAGTCGCTTCTTCCAATTCATTCATATCATTGGTCAAAATATCTAACAAACGATTGGTTGATTCGATGTTGATTTTATCCCCTTCCAACTCATCCATCAAAGCCTCTGTATTGTTGCTTGCTGTGAAGAATAATTCCAAGAATTCTTGAGGGATTCCTGGCAAGTTTCGTTTGTCCATATAGCGTTTAATGGCATGCAAACGGTTGGCATAGATATTAACTTTTTGGCGAGCATTGGCATCGTCTTTTTCAATTTTTGAAAGGGAATCACTTAAGCCAATTTGCTCATCTTCGATTTCTTTCAAGCGAGCTTCAATAGCTTCTAATTCTTCTTCTACAATAGAATAGGCCTTTTGTGTTTCAGATGAATCTTTCAAGGCATCTTCTACCACATTTTCTTGTGAAGATAGCTCAGCTTCCAACTCTTTTAACTGTTGGCTGAAGCTTTCATTCAAGACGAATGTTTTACTAAGGCGTTCCACTTCTGCTGCAAGGTTGCTATTGTTATCTTTTGCGTGTTTCAAATAGCCAGGCAGTTGTTTCACTAACTTCTTCACGACTTTTTGTGATTCGATTTCACGAGTAAAGATGTGATACAATGCATCGATTTCCTCTTGAATTTGCTCATTTTCGTAAATAGCATTGTCCAATTCAAGCGCGGATACATTTGCCATATTGTTCTTCAAGGAAGCATGCAACTGTTGGAAACGAGATTCAATATCTGTTTCAGTGAAGTGGTAGCCAGATTCCAAAAGCTTGCGGTAGCCACTTTCCAAATCCTCTAATTGGTCTGGAAGTTTTGACTGAAGAGCGGTGACAATTTCTGGCACTCGCTCAACAATTTGTTTTAAGGCCACAATATGATTCTCAGCTGTATCAAGGATTTCAGCTGCTTCAACAGGGTCACCTGAAGAATTCAAGGTGACAAATTGTGAAAACTCAGATTGAATATTTCCAATTTGCTTTTCAATTTCAGGAAGCGCACTGCCATAACGATCTGGATCTGAAGTGACTTCTTTTTGAAGTTCTTCAAACATATCTAAGGCATGAACCACGCGTCCGCTATTTTTTTGTTCTTGCTCTTCAAGATCTGAAAGGGCTTGGCGAATCGCTTTGATATCTTCGTCGATCAACTGGATCTGACTTTCGATATTGTCAATGGCTTGTTTAGCCTTCATGAAACGGAAAGAATTATTATAGCCTTCCGCTTCAAACAGATTGTTTTCAATATCAGCAAATGAATTTAAGGATAAATCTACCCATTTTTGATTCCATTCACGAAATGCAATTTGACTTTGACCAATCAAATGCATGTTTTTTACGGCCTCTACTTCATCGTTGACCGGAAGGTTGTATAACTTTTCTTTTCGTTCTTCCAGTGCTGCCAGTAAGGCTTCATTTCGTTTTCTCAATATGACTGCAACCACATATCCTACAATCAAGATAAGGGCGACAATAAAGATGAGAACAATTAGTCCACTAGACATATAAAAACTCCTTCATCGTATTACTTGAACGTAATCCTAGTAATTATACCATAAAATATCCATTAATGGGAAGCGTTCGGTGAATTTTATACATCGAGTGTACTATATTCAGCGTTTTCTTCGATAAATTCACGACGTGGTTCCACACGGTCCCCCATCAACATATCAAAGATCTTATCTGCTTCCGCAGCATCGTCTACTGATACTCGTGCCATCAAGCGGTGTTCTGGATTCATGGTTGTTTCCCATAATTGGTGATCATCCATTTCTCCAAGACCTTTATAGCGTTGGATGGTTGGTTTTGAGCGACCTTCTGAATAACGTTCCAAAGCTGCAGCTAATTCGGCTTCTTGGTTGGCACCAGGTTGGATATATTCTTTGATTTCACTACCGACTTTGACCCCATAGATTGGTGGTTGCGCAATGTAAACATATCCCGCTTCCAAGACTGGTTTCATATAGCGATAGATCAAAGTCAATAGAAGGGTTCGGATATGAGCGCCATCGACATCGGCATCGGTCATGATGACTAATTTTTGATAACGCGCTTTTGTAACATCAAATTCGGCACCAAATCCAGTTCCCATAGCAGTAAATAAACTACGGATCTCTTCATTGGCTAGAATTTTGTCCATACTTGCTTTTTCAACGTTCAAGATCTTACCACGGATTGGTAAAATCGCTTGGAATTCCCGATTTCGACCAGATTTTGCAGATCCTCCGGCTGAATCCCCTTCGACGATAAAGAGTTCTGTTTCTTGTGGATTATTTGAAGAACAATCTGCCAATTTACCAGGTAGGTTGGAAATCTCAAGCCCTGATTTCTTACGGGTCACCTCACGCGCTCGCTTAGCAGCTACGCGAGCTTTCGCTGCTAAAATCCCTTTTTCGACGATTTTCTTAGCAATTTGCGGATTTTCCAAAAGGAAATCAGAAAAGGCATCACTAAAGAGTCGATTGGTAATCTTAACAACTTCTGAATTTCCAAGTTTGGTCTTGGTTTGTCCTTCAAACTGTGGATTTGGATGTTTAACCGAGATCACTGCTGTTAAGCCTTCTCGAACATCTTCCCCAGTTAGATTGTCTTCGTTTTCTTTTAAGAGTTTATTCTTCTTAGCGTAATCATTGATCACACGAGTGAGAGCTGTACGGAAGCCCTGTTCATGCGTTCCACCTTCATGGGTATGAATGTTATTCGCAAAACTCATGACCGTCTCATGGTAGCCTGTGGTATATTGCATAGCTACTTCAACTGTAATATCATCCATTTCACCATCTGTGTAGATTGGTTTTTCAAAGATGACATCTTTGTTTTCATTGATGTATTCGACGTAACTTGAGATCCCACCTTCGTAGTGGTAATGCTTTTCTTGCTCTAGGCCTTCTCGCTTATCCGTCAAAGAAATACGCAAGCCACGATTCAAAAAGGCTAGTTCTTGAATTCGTTTATTTAATTTTTCAAAATCATACTCGGTGGTTTCCGTGAAGATTTCTGGGTCTGGAATAAAGTGGACGGTTGTTCCTGTGCGGTCTGTTTCTCCAATGATCTTTAAATCATCTACAACATGTCCGCGTCGATATTCTTGGTAATGGATACTGCCATTTTTATAGACACGAACATCGAGGGATGTGGAGAGGGCATTTACTACGGAAGATCCTACCCCGTGAAGACCACCAGAAACCTTGTAGCCACCTCCGCCGAATTTTCCTCCGGCGTGAAGCACGGTAAAGACAGTTTCAACGGCAGGTCGACCTGTCTTTTCTTGGATATCCACTGGGATCCCACGACCATCATCGACAACCGTGATAGAATTATCTGCTTCAATGAAAACTTCAATATGGCTAGCAAAACCAGCTAAGGCTTCGTCAATCGAGTTATCTACGATTTCCCAGACCAGGTGATGAAGACCTTCTTTTGAGGTAGAACCAATATACATTCCCGGACGCATCCGAACGGCTTCTAGTCCTTCCAAGACCTGAATCTGACTGGCATCATATTCTTGTGCTTGATTTTCTTGCTGTTTATCCTCTGTCATAATTTCCCTTTTCTATTCAAATATAAACTGGTGTAAGCGTGGCATGGAATCAAATAAATAGGTCGAAAGCCCTGCAGCCTTCCCAGCTTCTATATCGATCGGACGATCTCCGATGACCAGACCGTCTTGAATGCCATATTTTTCTTTCAAATAAAGCATAGAGGCTGGGTCTGGTTTTCGAGGAAAGCCCTCGTCTGCTGTTACAATCTCCGTAAAGTAGGGTGCAATACCTGTCTGTTCAATAAGGGTCAAAACTTGGCGATCCCGATGAGATACCAAAAAATGGCGTCCTCCATGTGCTTGGATCTCTTCTAGTAACTTTTTTGCTCCCTCAAATAAGACCGGCTCTTGCAAGCCCAAGGCTTCTTTTTTCTTGTATTCCGTACGAAAATTGGAAATATGAGGGGCAAAGGTTTGAATTGCATCCTGTGTTGAGATTTTTAATGCTGCATAAACAGAATCATGATCAGCTTGGATGTGAAAGTCCTTCAATGTCGCTACAAAGGCATTTGTGGACGTTTCGTAATTATCCAATAGCGTCCCACCAAGATCCCATATAAAATCATGATAATTCATAGTCAATATTATACCACAAATGGACAAAAAAATAAGCTAAAAACCCTCATTTAGGGGGGATTTTAGCCATTTTTTACGGTCATTTCATTTTAAATCAAAGAGAAGTCATTTTCCGACATAGAATGTGATCTTTCACCAGAAAATATGGTGTCCAAAAGAGCTTTGTTAAGCATCTCCAAAGACATCTTGATAGAGCATTCCTTGACGAAGGCTTTGGGCATCTCCTCCAAATTGCTCTACCAAGGCGTAGGCTAAGGCAAGTGCCGTTGAAGGACCACGACTGGTCAAGAGATTCCCGTCTTTCACTACTGTTTCTTTCTGATAGTGTCCATCTTGAATCTCTTCTTCAAAACCATCGTAACACGTATAGTGTTTATCTTTTAAGAGGCCGGCACGCGCCAAGACAATTGGTGCTGCACAAATCGCAGAAATGATTTTTCCCTTCCTACTTTCTTCTTGAAGAGCTGCAATCAATTCCGGATTATCACGCAAATTTGCAGCTCCTGGCATCCCACCTGGTAAAAAGATTCCATCATAATCTGACAGGTCCCCATTCCAGAGGCGATCGACTTCCACTGTGATCTGGTGAGAACCTGTGACCGTTTCTTCCATGCCAATAAGGTCACAGTCGATCCCAGCGCGTCTCAAAACATCGACAATGGTCAAGGCTTCAATTTCTTCAAAACCGTTTGCTAAAATCGTTGCTACTTTTTTCATTTTCATTCCTTCTTTCTATCTATTGCGCCTTTTTAAGGACTACTTTTTTACGGATTGGAGGCCCTTCTTCTGGCTCTTTCTTTTTGCTACTATGATTATATATTGAGAGGACCAGACCAATACCAATCAGATTACTAATAATAGACGATCCACCTTGTGAGATAAAGGGGAGGGGAATCCCCGTCAAAGGGAGAAGACCCGTTACTGCTCCGACATTTTCAAAAATATGAAAGACCAGCATCATGATAAATCCGATGGAAATATAGGTATAAAATTGGTTATTGGACTGGAGGGTAATTTTTAAAATGCGGTAAATCAGGGTCACATATAAAATCAACAGCACCAGAGCTCCAACAAAGCCAAAGTCTTCTGCGACGACCGTAAAAATCATATCGCTTTCCCGTACGGGAACCAATAAATTGGAGACATTAAAGCCTTGCCCAAAGAGACCACCACTAGCAATAGCTAGCTGTCCTTGCGCCTGCTGGTAGGTGGTGGTTTGTGCATAGTCAAAAGGATTTAACCAGGCTAAAATACGGTTCATCTGATAGGTTGGCATCCCTACTTGCTGGTGCAGAAAAGCTCGCCCCCCTTCTGAAAGAAAGAGGAAGAGAAAGCCTGCTAACCCACCTGCCAGAAGCAAGATGACCGGCAAGATAATTTTCCAGGAAACTCCTGAAACGAGCACTAAGCCCGCAAAAATGGCCAAGAATACTAAGGCCGTTCCCAAGTCCTGTTGGAGAGCCAATAAGGCAAAGACCGGAATCGTATAGATGGTCAACTCTAGAATCAAAAACCAATCTTGTCGTAATAATCGCTCACGCCCCTTATTTCTTTGCAAAAATCGGACAATAGAGCGTGACAGCATCAGGATGAAGGGGATCTTCATAAATTCTGAGGGCTGAAATAAGGTGATGTTCCCATAAGCCACCCAGTTTTTAGCTCCTGTTGAAGCTACCAAGTTGGGATTATAAAACACAAGGGGAAGAACCATCAAGGCTAGGCCAAGCAGGTAAAGAAAGGGAGTGATTTTCCAAAGAAATTTCGTGCTAAAAATCGTCACAATCAGGCAAATGACGCATCCCACACCAATCCAGGCCAATTGCTGCCCTAAAAAAGACCACACCATTTGGGGATAGTCGTGAGAAACTGCTACATAAACAGATAAGATCCCAATCATAAGAAGGGTGAAGACAATCCCAATGATGGAATAATCCAGGTGAATCGTCCAAAAATGATGTTTCTTCATTCACGTTCCTTTCTGTGAGAATCATCAAATCAATTAATAGAACAACATTTGTAGAACCAAGCTAGATCCTGCTACACAAAACCAAGCAATCAACCCTACTAAAAGAGGGGCTGCTCCTGCTGCACGGAACTGTTTCCAAGAAACCTTGCTTCCGATTCCAACCAAGGCCATGGCCATAAAGAGGTGAGAAAGGTCATTTAGGTAAGGTAGGACCACTTTAGGTACCAGGCCAATAGAAGAAAGAATGGAAGCCACAATAAACCAGATAATAAACCAAGGAATAATTTTCTTTAACATTCCTTTGTTTCTTCCTTGTTGTTTACTCCGATACCATTTTAAACCGATCAAGCCCAAACAAACTGGTACAATCATCAGGGCGCGTGTTAACTTAACAATTGTAGCCATTTGCCCCGCTGCTTTACTGTAAGAAAATGCTGCTGCTACAACAGATGACGTATCGTTAATGGCTGTTCCTGACCAGAGGCCAAATTGGAAATTAGACATATGCCATAAATGCCCTAATACTGGAAAGATAAAGACAGCCAAAATGTTGAAGAAGAAAATAGTTGACATAGATAGGGCAATTTCCTCTTCGTCTGCTTCAATGATCGGCGCTGCTGCTGCAATAGCAGATCCACCACAAATAGCTGTACCAAACCCAATTAAGGTCCGTAGATGAGATTTCAGGTGGAAGACTCTCCCAAAAATAATAGCTGCAAGAAAGGCAACGGTTATCGTTGGCAGACTAATCTTTAAAGAAGACAAACCTGTAGAGGCAACTGTCGCAATGGGCAAGCTAAATCCCATGAAGATAATCGAATACTGCAACAATTTCTTACCGGACCAGTTCAAGCCTGGTCGTGAATTCTCCGGCAAATCCACAAATTCATTAAGGACAATTCCTAAAATTAAGGCAAAAACACTGGAGCCAATAATGGGAAAGAAAGTTCCCAACAACATAGCACAAAGTGCCAGTACAAATGCAATTGCAAGTCCAAATCCTTTATTTTTCATTTTCTCAATTCCTTTCAAAAAAGTCAGCTGCTTGCTCAACAAGCCGCTCTCTCACTGTCGTGTGAAGGGGCAACACTTGTTGCAAACCATCCAAAATTTGTTTTCCATATCGCTTGGTTACCACCCGCTGATCTAATAAAAGCACCAAAGATTCCTGATCTTGAAAACGGCTGGTTCTCCCAATAGCCTGTTTGAGCCTTAAAATCGCGACTGGAAGACTATAGTCGTAAAAGGGATTTTTCCCCTGTTCTCTGAGTTTTGTATTCAGCTTTTGAACCATATAATCTTTAGGATTGTCAAAAGGAAGGCGCGTGATGATTTGAATCACTTCTTTTTGTTGGGAGAAATCGACTCCCTCCCAGAAGCTTCCTGTTCCCAATAAAATGGAGCTTTCTCCTCGGTCAAATCGTCGCTTAATATTGGCTGCATCCCCATTTCGATACTGGGCCAAGTGAGGAAACTTCAATGCGTTTGACGTCTCCAGTAACAATTCTTTTGAAGTAAACAAAAGAAAAATTGGCTTTCGTAAAGGAAGGAGTTCACCGACGAGCTGACAAATCTCCCCTGCGTATTCCACTGAAGATAAAGAAACAACATCTGGAAAATCAATCGGCACCAGCAATTCCTGGTGTTGTTTGACTGTTATCGGTACCCGATAGATTTGCTGCTTTTGATATCCTAAAAGAGCAGGTAAATGCACTTTTTTACTGATAGCAATCGTCGCTGATACAAAGAGCACGGTCACTTCTTCAGGTACAAATTCCTTAAAGGATAGTAAGTCCTCCACTCCTCCATGGAGACGAAGAATCTGGTGGCTTTCAACCACTTCTTTGTCTATCCAAAAGGTTTGGTAGCGCTCATCAAACAATTCCTTTAGATTCTCTAGAGATTCGGTTTTCAATTCCGATACATCCTGCCGAATTTTTGCCACCGTTTGATCTGATAAGACTGCCGTTTTTCCTTGCACGACTTCTTTGGAGCAGGCATTTAACTCAAATTGAATACTCTCCAGCAAACGTCGTTGTAGAAGATCTTTTTCCTCTTCAATAGCGTGTTGCAAGTTTAAAAGAAGAGATTGCAAGGTTTCTTCTCTCTGTGAAAATTGCTCTAAAGCAAAGAAGAGTTTTTGCGCTTCATCCACGACCAGAACAGACTCTTGAAGTAGACTCTTATCATCTTCTAGACGGGTTAGCAGATAAGCATGATTGGTCAAAATCACACGGCTAGTTTTCACTTTTTCCTGACCAAGACGCCAAAAATCTTCCTGATAAAACAGTGAACGTTTCGACAATTGACCATCGTGGCAAATGTCAGCTACAAAATGAAGATGACGATAGAGTTGGCCAATTTCACTGAACTCTCCTGATTCAGTCATGGTCAGCCAAACCAACAGTTGCATTTTAAAGCGTCGAATCATCCCATTATCTGACTCAATCTGTAAGGTCTCATAAAATTTATCGAGTTGGATATAATCCTTGGGACTTTTAAGGCTATGAAAGGGAATTTGGAAAAGATCCTGGATGGTCTTTCCTTCTTTCTTCATAATTTGATCCTGAAGAATTTTAGTTGGAACACTCACAAGAATGCGCTTGGAGGTTTTCGCCAAAAGCGTTAACAGATAAGCGTAGGTCTTCCCAATTCCCGTTGGCGCCTCGATAAAACTTGGAAGCGGCTGGTGCAAACTGTCCTCGATATAGGCAACAAATTCTCTCTGCTCCGGATAAGCTTCCATTCCCAACAACTGCATATTGAGTTCAAACTGTTCAGACAAATAGTGACTTTCTAAGAACTGCTGTGGCTTGCGCAGATAGAGACCATGAACTTCTACTAAATGAGCTGGTAAAAAAAGGCTACTGTCTTTAAGCGCATCTTCTATTAAGAGTCGCGATTCATAAATCAAACAATCTGCCATCGAAAGAAGTTTTTCGATCAATCCTCTTGGTAAGCTCGCAATTTTCTCTCTCAATTTCAACAGCAGCTGGGCTGTTGCCATAGCATCCGCTAAAGCGGAGTGAGCATGGTGCAACTCAATTTCCAGTTCAGCTGCAAGCGCTCCTAAATTGTAGCGTTCTAAAGTCGGATAGAAAATTTGAGACAATTCAACCGTATCAATCCGAGGAGTCGTTAGCTCAAATCCTTCCCAAAAGAGGGCTTCTGCTAATAAATTCGCATCAAATTTGACATTATGGGCCACAAAGACGGCATCTTCTATTAATTCAAAAATTTCTTTTGCCACTTGTGCAAACTCTGGTGCTTTTTTCAAGCGAGCATCTGTCAGGCCAGTCAATTGTTTGATATGCTCATCCAATCGTTCATGGGGATTCACATCCGTCTCATAGGATTGCATAATCCTCCCATCTTCGATGATGACAATCCCAACCTGAATGATCTTAGCATTGCTTCCAGCACTGGTCGCTTCCAGATCCACAATGGCATATTTCCGTTTCTGTCTTGTCATAATACTTAAAATTATATCACGTTTGAGCAAGCTCTGCAGATTTTTTTCTCCTTTCAGGCTGACTTCAATCCTGTTATTTTCCTTACAATTTGATACACTATTCTAGAAAGGAGTCCTTATGAAAATCTATCGTACTGTTAATCCTATAGCTTATGAAAACACCTACTACCTTGAAAATGATCACTCCCTCATTCTTGTCGATCCAGGGAGCGACTGGGCGACTATTCAAAAACAAATAGATCGCATCGGAAAACCAATCGTAGCAATTCTTTTAACCCATACGCATTATGATCACATTATGAGTCTTGAAAAGGTTCGTCAGACCTATCATTTCCCACCTGTTTATGTCCATCCAGCAGAAGCCAGTTGGTTGTCTTCTCCTGTCGATAATTTATCTGGTTTGGATCGTCATGCGGATTTAGAAGATGTTGTATGCAAGGAGGCCGACTTCCTTTATGACATTCGCTCTGATTACCAAATAGCTGATTTCCACTTTTATGTTCTGGAGACACCAGGCCACTCTGCAGGAGGAGTCTCTATCGTCTTTCCTGAGGATCACCTGGTTCTATCCGGTGATGCCCTTTTTCGCGAAACTATCGGACGGACCGATCTTCCGACAGGGAACGCGACACAGTTACTTAGCAGTATCAGAGAAGAGCTCTTTACCCTTCCATCTTCCTACACTGTCTATCCCGGTCATGGCCCTGAAACTTCTATTGGTCACGAGAAGATGTTCAATCCCTTCTTTAGATAATCCTAAAGAGTCCTTATCATCCTTCCTGTCCTCATCAAAGTAAACAAAAAAAGCAAGTGCGAACTTGCTTTTTTATTATATCTTAAGAAAACGTCTCATGGAGATTGAAGAACCAATCGCTCCAATCAAAATTCCTAATCCAAAGAGGCCACCGACCATGATCGGTACCAAGAGATGAGGACTATAGAGATACAAGTTTTGATCTGCCAAATTATTGTTCATAGATGTATAGACAACATTATAAACGTAGAAGACTAAAGCTGAAGGAACCAAGGCTCCCAAAAGACCGATCCAAGCACCTTCTAAAAGGAATGGTGCACGAATATAGCCATTTTTTGCTCCTACCAGTCGCATAATCTTAATCTCACGACTACGTGAAATGATGGTAATCCGAATGGTATTTGAAATCAAGAAGACTGCGATGAAGATCAATAAAGCTACACCAATCAAGCCCCAGTTTCGGATGAAGGTTCCAAGAGCGAACAAGCGTTGGGTATCGACCCCACCATCTTTAACTTCAGAGACCCCTTCAATTTTTTTGGCATCAGCCGAAACTTGCTTTACATATTTAGGAGCTGTTGTCTCTACATAATAAGCATCATAGAGAGGATTGGCATCTCCATCAAAAATCTTCCAGTTGTTCCCAGCCGTTTTGATCAGTTTATCATACTGCTCTTCCTTGCTAGAAAAATCAACCTTGTCAACATGCTTCATGGCTGTCAGAGCATCGTAGACCTTATGGTAGTTTTCATTGGTCACGGTTTGACCGTCTTTTTCAATCTGCTCGCTCTGATCTTGAATATCCTTGCGCATGTATACTACAACCCGCACACTGTTTTGAATATCATCTGAAAGCTTGATGGTATTGGCAATAACTGAGGCGAAAATAGCAACCAAGCTAAGGGTAATCATAACCGAGCTGACCGCTGCAATCGTCATCCAACCATTTCGTTTCAAGCTTTTAAGCGATTCGATTAAGTGTCGGAAAAATCTTCTAATCATCGTATCCGTACTCTCCTTCCGCTTCATCACGCACTACACGACCATTTTCAATCGCGATGACACGGTGACGTAAAGTATTTACAATCTGGCTATTGTGGGTCGCCATCAATACTGTGGTCCCTTGCAGATTAATCCGCTCCAAAAGATTCATGATTTCCCATGAATTATCTGGGTCCAAGTTCCCCGTTGGCTCATCCGCAATCAAGACTTTCGGATTGTTGACGATCGCACGAGCAATCGCAATCCGTTGTTGCTCCCCACCGGACAATTCATTCGGGAATGAGCGGACCTTGTGTTTCAATCCGACAAGATCCAAAACTTCCATAACACGCTTTTTAATATTGCGACGGCGCTCACCGATAACTTGCATTGCGTAGGCAATATTTTCATAAACGGTTTTCTTTGGAAGCAATTTATAATCTTGGAAGACCACTCCCACATTGCGTCGCAACATAGGAATATCGCGTTTTTTGATTTTATCCAAATCAAAATCAGCTACTTTCAAACTTCCTTTATCGTGTTTGACTTCACGGTATAAAAGTCGAATAAAGGTCGACTTCCCTGCACCAGAAGGTCCTACGATGTAGGCAAATTCTCCTGGTTCAATTTGGACAGAGACCCCGCGAAGGGCCGTCGTCCCGTTGTCATACTTTTTGACAACATCTTTCATTTCAATCATTGACATGTAATGAAATTCCTCTCATTCTTTTCTGGTTGATTCCCTCGAGGTTATTGGAGACGCCATTTAAGGTAGGCATCGATAAAGCCATCGATATCTCCATCCATCACCTTGTCCACCTGCGCTACTTCGTAGTTGGTCCGGTGGTCCTTAACCATGGTATAAGGGGTAAAAACATAGGAGCGGATTTGACTTCCCCAGGTGATTTCTTTTTTATCCCCTTTTAGAGAATCCACTTCTGCTGCTTTTTTCTCTTGCTCTAATTGGTAGAGTTTAGCTTGCAACATCTTCATCGCACGATCACGGTTCCCGTATTGGGTCCGATCCACGGTGGACGCCACTACAATCCCTGTCGGAATGTGGGTCAAGCGCACCCCTGTAGAGACCTTGTTGACGTTTTGTCCACCAGCTCCACCAGAGCGGAAGGTGTCCATCTTGATATCATCATCACGAACTTCGACTTCGATGGTATCGTCTAATTCGGGCATGACCTCAACAGATGTAAAGGAGGTATGACGACGTTTAGCGGAGTCAAATGGAGAGATCCGAACCAAACGGTGAACGCCCATTTCAGATTTCAGAAGACCGTATGCATGTGGCCCTTCAAAGGATAGGGTCACAGACTTGATTCCAGCCTCATCTCCAGCCTGATAGTCCAAGACTTCAACTTTAAAGCCGTGGGCATTTCCAAAACGAGTATACATCCGAAGAAGCATGTCGCCCCAGTCCTGAGCTTCTGTTCCTCCTGAACCTGGGTGGATTTCTAGGATGGCATTATTATTGTCATAGGGTTCAGACAATAGCAAGGTCATCTCATAGCTGGTCATACGTTTATCCAGCTCCTCCAACTTCTCGATCAATTCTTCCTTGACCGAATCGTCTTCTGCCAAAAAGTCCAGTAAGATTTCTGACTCATCAAAGAGATCCACCATTTGATGGAAATTTTCATAGGTCTGCTTGAGTTCATTTAATTCTTGAGATGTCTTTTGCGCAGCAATATTATCATCCCAAAAATCAGGTTCTGTCATTTTATTTTCTAAAATGGCAATTTCTTCTTCCAATGCCTCTAAGTCAAAGAGACCCCCTGAAAGAAGCTAATTTTTCACGATTTGCGTCAATTTTTTGACGAATTTCTGAAATGTCCATAAGTACCTCTTTCTATGTATCTAGTCTATTATATCATAACCTTCACTATTTGCCCACCTTCCAATATTGGATCTGCTGGTTGACTACTGCCAAGCCAGCTAATTTTCAACATTTTTCCATTCATTTGTAACCTAATTGTTAGAAAAAAAGATCCTCTTATGCTAGACTGGTAGCATGACAATAGTAGCTTTTATGTCCGATTTACATATTGATTCGAACAACTTCGGTAAAGAAGAATTAGAGACCCTGATCACTCTTTTCAAGGACAAAAAAATTCAACATCTCCATATTGCAGGAGATATTGCCAACGGCTTTGAAAAGACCTCACAGAAATTTTTAGACCAACTTCATTGTCATCTTCCAGTGACCTTTAGCTTGGGAAATCATGATATGCTGGGCCTATCAGAAGAAGCCATGAGACCTTTTGAATTTCAAAAGATTCCTTTTTCAAAGCATACACTCCTTGCCTTTTCGGGCTGGTATGACTACAGCTTTGTTCCTACTATCTCTCCCCAAAAACATCTCCAAACCAAGAATCTGTTTTGGTTTGACAGACGTCTCCAACGAAGGGGATCTGATCCAGCCATTACCCAACGTCTGTTGCAAGAGCTCGAAACAGAACTCATGCAAGTGGATCAACCCTTGATCATCGCTATGCACTTTGTTCCTCATAGTCAGTTTCTCCTGCGCCACCCTTATTTTGAACGCTTTAATGCTTTTCTAGGGAGCCAAGCCTTTCATGAACTGTTTAGACAATATCCTGTCAGAGAAGTGATTTTTGGTCATAGCCATCACCGAATGCCAGCAACAACGATTGACACCATCACCTATCATGCCAGACCTTTAGGCTATGTCCGAGAATGGGAGCTCTGCAAGCAATTTTTCGAAGCTTTTCCTGAATATGATTTTCCAAAACGATACGATCCCTACAAACGCTATCGCAGAATCAAAGACCTCCCCGAATTTAAAGCATACAAGAAAAAACAGCTCGCTCATGAATTTTCTCAAGCCATGACGATCCTTAAACTATAAAAAAATTGGTTCCTTCGGAACCAATTTTTTACTCTTCTGTATCCAAGAGATTTTTTGCAACGATTGCAGCCAGAACACCACCGACAATTGGAGCCAAGATAAAGATCCAAATTTGTTGAAGAGCCGCACCACCAACAAAGAGGGCAGGCGCCAAGCTACGAGCTGGGTTAACAGAAAGTCCTGTAATGTTCAAACCAACAAGAATAATCAAAGTCAAGCTCAAACCGATCACAAGACCAGCGATCTTCCCATTACCTTTGCTAGCTGATGTCACTGTCATGATGACTAAGATAAAGATAAAGGACGCAATCACTTCAAACAAGAAACCGCCAAATGGAGTCACTCCTTTAGCCAAGGCATTTTCACCAAGACTAGCTGTTGACATACCTGAATTTGACAAGAGGAAGAGAACTGTTGCAGACGCGAGAACCGCACCCACTACTTGCGCTGCAATATAATTAACCAAGTCCTTTGAAGACAAGCGTTTGTTCACAAACATGGCAATCGAAACAGCCGGGTTCAAGTGGGCACCAGAAACAGTCCCAATTGAGTAAGCTGCTGCAACAATGGATAAACCGAATGCCAAGGCAATTCCTAAATGTCCCAGACCTTCTGTCCCATTTCCAAAAACAACTGCGCCAGTCCCGATAAAGACAAGCATAAATGTGCCGATTACTTCAGCAAAAAACTTTTTCATAACTAAGTTTCCTTTCTTCAAACTGTTGACTAGTTTATCAAAAATCCACACGTACCTCAAGAAATATGCCCAGTCTATTTTGCCCGCAAAAAAAGCCATCCAAAGATGACTTTTTTTATGTTTAAATGGCGTTTTTATCTTTTCCAAGTGCACGTTGAACGGCTTTAACAATCTCAACGAGAACAACAATCAAGAGCGAACCAATCATAACTGCTAACCATTGTGTCAAACTCAAATGAGAGACATGGAAGAGTTTGTTAAATCCAGGGACAATGATGGTCGCCATCAAGAGAACAAAGGCAACTGGAATCGACCAGTTAAAGCTCTTGTTCTTGAAGAGTCCCACTTTAAAGATCGATTGGTAAACCGATTTAACGTTAAAGGCATGGAGCAATTGGATCAAACCAAGAGTTGCAAATGCCATGGTCAAAGCGTCTGCATGGATTTCGGCACGAGTCGCATGTTCTGGAGAGAGCAAAGCCCAGCCATAAACACCAAGAACCAGCATGGTTTGGAAGATACCTTGATAAAGAATAGCTCCGAAGACCCCACCGTCAAAGAAGTTAGATTTACGTCCACGAGGTTTGTGGCTCATGACACCTGGCTCAGCTGGTTCCACACCAAGAGCGATGGCTGGAAGCGTATCGGTTACCAAGTTGATCCAGAGAAGATGCACTGGTTGCAATACATCCCAACCAAAGAGGGTTGCAAAGAAGATGGTGAAGACCTCAGCCATATTGGCAGACAAGAGGTATTGGATAGATTTTTGGATATTTGAGAAGACCTTCCGTCCTTCTTCTACCGCTACGATAATGGTTGCAAAGTTATCATCTGCAAGGACCATGTCTGAAGCTCCCTTAGAAACTTCTGTACCTGTAATCCCCATACCGATACCGATATCAGCTGTCTTAAGTGATGGTGCATCGTTGACCCCATCCCCTGTCATGGCAACAACTTTGCCTTCATTTTGCCAAGCTTTCACGATCCGAACCTTGTGTTCAGGTGATACACGCGCATAGACAGAATATTGCTTGAAGACTTTTTGGAATTCTTCGTCAGAGAGTTCATTCAACTCAGCCCCTGTGAAGACATGGTCTTCGGTATCATTTGGATCGATGATTCCCAGACGTTTGGCAATAGCTTCTGCTGTATCTTGGTGGTCACCAGTGATCATGATCGGACGGATACCCGCTTCCTTAGCGACACGGACAGCTTCTGCAGCTTCTGGACGCTCAGGGTCAATCATACCGACCAAACCAGAGAAGATCAGGTCAGACTCAACAATTTCAGACTCCAAAGTTGGAATTTCCTTGCTTGTCTTATAAGCCATCATCAAGACACGAAGGGCTTGTTTAGCCAAGTCTTTGTTGGTAGCAAGGATAGCTTTCTTATCTTCATCCGTGATAGGACGAACTTCCCCATTGACTTCAATACGCGTCACACGTTTGAGCAATTGGTCAGGCGCACCCTTCACAGCGATAAAGTAAGAACCGTTTTCTTCTTTATGGATGGTAGACATAAGCTTACGGTCTGAGTCAAATGGCAATTCAGCTACACGTGGCTCATCCTTCAAGACTTCACGAACATCAAAGTTGTGATCTAAGCCAAACTGCACCAAGGCAGTTTCTGTTGGGTCCCCAATCAACTTGCCAGATGGGTCCACTTTGGTATCATTGGCAAAGTTCATGATACGAAGGGTATTGTTGCTAGCAGCTATCTCAGTTGCTGCACTTTGTAATTGACCGTTGGTATAGACTTTTTCAACCGTCATTTGGTTCATGGTCAAAGTACCTGTTTTATCAGATGCGATGATTTCTGTTGAACCAAGTGTTTCAACGGCTGGCAATTTACGAACAATCGAATTGCGTTTGGCAAGGGTTGTTGTTCCCAAAGAAAGAACGATGGTTACAATGGCAGGAAGTCCTTCTGGAATCGCCGCAACCGCAAGGGCAACAGCTACCATCAAGCCTTCCAATGGATGTTCCCCACGAACGAAGACACCAACTAAGAAAGTAATGACCGCAATCACAACAATTAAGTAAGTCAAGGCTTTAGATAATTGTTCCAAGCTTTGCTTCAATGGTGTTTCAGTCTCATCGGCATTAGCCAACATATCTGCAATCTTACCAACTTCTGTATACATACCAGTGTTTGTTACGACACCAATACCACGACCATAAGTTACATTTGAGTTTTGGTAACCCATATTAACGCGGTCCCCAATACCAGCATCTGCTTCAACAAGTCCTGTCACATCTTTTTCAACTGGCACAGACTCCCCTGTAAGAGCTGCTTCTTCAATTTTAAGAGAAGCTGCTTCAAACAAACGCATATCTGCAGGCACGACATCTCCCGCTTCAAGCAAGACGATATCTCCGGGTACCAATTCTTTTGAGTCAATCTCAATAACATGGCCATCACGACGAACACGAGCCATGGGGCTAGACATATTTTTCAGAGCTTCAATGGCTGCTTCTGCTTGCCCTTCTTGGTAAACCCCAAAGGCAGCATTCAAGACAACAACGGCCAAGATGATCATGGCATCCGTTAGACCGTCCATTCCTTCTGTAATCACAGAAAGTGCCGCTGCCACAAGCAAGATGATAATCATCAAATCCTTAAATTGATCAAGGAATTTAGCTAGTAGGCTACGTTTTTCACCCTCTTCCAACTCATTACGACCATAATTCGCTAAGCGTTCTTGAGCCTGGGCGGTTGACAAACCTTCGACAGATGAGTCCAAGTTCTTTAGGACTTCCTCAGAAGATTGCGTGTAAAACAAATCTTTATTTTGTTCTTTTGACAAAACAGTCTCCTCCTTTTTGGCCTCTTTTTACAAAAAAAGAGACCTGTTTTTTAAAAAAACAAGTCTCGCTGTTTAATATAGTGCCGGAAATAATTCGTAATGACGACACTATCGCGGAAAACCGCCAGCTACTCCCTTGAGTGGTTTTATTATACCATTTTTATAGAATAAAGCAAGCGGGATCTCTAATAATTTAATGAGGTCTATTCTTCCCATTCCACTAGTAATTGATAATTAGCAAATTCCTGTTCTCCATCGAGAGTTAACAAGCGATAAGAGACTTGCAAATGACCTGCTTCTAATTGAAAGAAATCTGTTGTAATCAAAAACTGCTGAATGCCCATCGGAGTTGGGATGATTGCCCCACCATCTTCATTTTTGTAGAAACGCATGATGGATTTAGGACTTGAGAAACGTGTCATGACCAATTCGTCATTGGAAAATTTCAAAGCAACCTTTTCATCTTCTTCATTGGTATACAAGAGATACTGAAAACCTGCTTTTTCCTTCCATTCACCTTGATAGTACTGATCAACGATTTCCATTTCTTCTCCAAATCGAATGGTATTTTGAATGCGAATCTGCATCTTTGTCTCCTTCTCTTCTTTTCTTGCCTTACTATTCTATCAAATTTTACGCATTTTGACTGCCCCTATTAGCCTCTATATCGCAAAATAGGCTTTTTTTTGCTATAATAGACCCATGAATGAAAAAGTCTTTCGCGATCCCGTGCATGATTACGTTCATGTGGATCATCCCATCATTTATCAATTAATTAATAGTAAAGAATTTCAACGACTACGCCGCATCAAACAACTGGGGACATCTGGTTTTACCTTCCACGGTGGGGAGCATAGTCGTTTTTCTCACTGTCTTGGCGCCTATGAAATTTCAAGACGCATTCTATCCATTTTTGAGGAGAAGTATGCAGAGCAATGGAATTCTGATGAAAACTTACTGACCATGACAGCCGCTCTTCTTCATGACATTGGACATGGTGCTTATTCTCATACCTTCGAAGGACTCTTTGGAACCGATCATGAAAAAATGACCCAGCTGATCATCACCAGCCCAGAGACGGAGGTCAATCAGATCCTCTTGCAAGTGGCTCCTGATTTCCCAAATCGTGTAGCCAGCGTCATTGATCATACCTATCCCAATAAACAAGTGGTGCAATTAATTTCTAGTCAGATTGATGTGGACCGAATGGATTATTTACTGCGGGATGCCTATTTTACGGGTGCTTCCTATGGAAAATTTGACTTGACCCGTATTTTGCGCGTCATTCGACCGATTGAAAATGGCATTGCCTTCCAACAAAATGGCATGCACGCTGTCGAGGATTACGTGGTCAGCCGTTACCAAATGTATATGCAGGTCTACTTCCACCCGGCTACTCGTGCCATGGAAGTCCTCCTTCAAAATCTTCTCAAACGAGCTAGAACCATTTATCCAGATCAGAAAGAGTATTTTCAACTGACTTCACCTCGCTTGATTCCATTTTTTGAAGAAGAGGTCACCATTCAAGACTACCTAAATCTAGATGACGGTGTGATGAATACCTATTTCCAAGTCTGGATGGATAGTCCGGATACCATCTTGTCTGATCTTGCTCAGCGATATATTAATCGGAAAGTCTTTAAATCGATTCTATTTACAGAAGATAAACGAAAAGACTTAGCAATCCTTGAAAAACTGATTAAAGAGGTTGGGTTTAATCCAACCTACTACACCGCTATTCATCAAAATTTCGATCTGCCCTACGATATTTATCGACCAGAGCTTGAAAAACCGCGGACCCAGATCGAGATGATCCGAAAAGATGGGAGTCTCGCTGAATTATCTCAGTTGTCTCCACTCGTCGCTGCTTTAGCAGGAACTCGCTATGGGGACAACCGCTTCTATTTTCCAAAAGAAATGCTGGAGGTTAATGGACTTTTCAGTAAGCAAGTAGAAGAATTCACTTCTTACATTACCAATGATTATTTTACAGGAGAGACGGATGTCCATTAAATTAGTTGCGATCGATATCGATGGTACACTCCTCAATTCAAAAAAAGAGATCACACCTTCCGTATTTGAAGCCATTCAAGATGCTAAAGCCGCAGGCGTTAAAATCGTGATCACAACCGGTCGTCCTATCGCAGGGGTCTCAAAACTTTTAAAAGAACTCCATTTGATGGATCCTGGAGACTATGTCATTACCTTTAATGGCGGTCTGGTGCAAGAAACTGCTACTGGAAAAGAACTCATCAAAGACCTTTTACATTATGAGGACTATCTCGATATCGAGTCTCTTGCTAACAAACTCCAAATCCACTCTCATGCTATTACTAAAGACGGCATCTATACCAGCAATCGCGATATCGGACGCTACACCATTCATGAATCTCAACTGGTCAATATGCCCCTTTATTACCGGACGCCTGAAGAAGTTCGTGAGAAAGAATTTGTCAAGGCCATGTATATCGATGAACCAGATATTCTAGATGCTGCGATTGCAAAAATCCCTAAAGAATTCAAGGATCGCTTCACTATGGTCAAATCAGCCCCTTTTTATTTAGAAATTCTAGGGAAAACAACCAATAAGGGATCAGCTGTTCTTCATCTAGCTGAACGACTTGGAATTCAGCAAGAAGAAACCATGGCCATCGGAGATGAGGAAAATGACCGTTCCATGCTAGAAGTCGTGGGACATGCCGTCGTTATGGAGAATGGCAATCCAGCTCTTAAAAAAATTGCTACAACTATTACCAAATCAAATGATGAATCTGGCGTTGCATACGCCATTAGAAAGTGGGTATTATAAGAAATGTACCATTACCAGCTAGGAATTTCTGCTAGTGAGCATGATGACTTTGTTATTCAGAGTGACCAAACTAATCTCTTACAAAGCAGCTCATGGGCAAAAATCAAAGATAATTGGGGAAATGAACGGGTTGGTTTTTATCAAGAAGACCAATTAGTCGCTGTTGCTAGCATCTTGATTCAACCCCTGCCACTTGGCTTTTCCATGCTCTACATTCCTCGAGGTCCAATCATGGATTACCAAAACAAAGAGCTGGTTTCATTTGTGATCCAGTCCCTTAAAAAGATAGCCAAACAATACAAGGCCTTGTTTGTGAAATTTGATCCAAGTCTTTTCTTGAGTAAACACTTGATTGGACAAGAAAAGACGGAAGCTCCTACTGTGCAAGCGATGATCGACACCTTAACTAAAGAAGGGGTTGAATGGACTGGCCGAACCAGTGATATGGCAGAAAATATCCAACCACGCTTTCAAGCAAATATCCACAAAGAGTTTTTCACCGAGCAAGATCTTTCAAAATCTACTCGACAAGCCATCCGAACTGCTCGAAACAAAGGAATCCAAGTCCAATTTGGCGGAACCGAATTGTTAGAGGACTTTGCTTCTCTCATGAAAAAGACTGAGGCTCGTAAAAGCATTCATTTACGTGGAAAAGACTACTACGAAAAACTGCTCACAACCTACCAAGGACAATCCTACATTACCTTGTCTACGCTAGATCTCGAGAAACGGAAAACCTCCCTTACAAAAGATCTTGAAAAAAACAAGGCAGAGGCTGAAAAATTCACAGAAAAAACAAAGCCTGGCAAGGTTGAGAATAACCAAAAAGAAAAAGAGCGGATAGAGGAAGAACTGCAATTTCTTGAACAGCATCTCCAAGCAGGTAGACAGATCGTTCCTTTATCTGGGACCTTAACCCTTGAATTCGGTGGGACGTCTGAAAATGTTTATGCAGGGATGGATGAAGAATTCCGCCGTTACCAACCTGCTATCCTCACCTGGTATGAAACTGCCCAACACGCTTTCGACCGTGGTGCTTCTTGGCAAAATATGGGGGGCATTGAAAATTCACTCGATGGTGGTCTCTATCATTTTAAATCTAAATTTAATCCTGTCATTGAAGAATTTGTTGGGGAATTCAACCTCCCAACCAGTCCACTCTATCCACTTGTAAACAAAGTCTACAAGATCCGGAAAAAATTAAGGAGTAAATAAAGTTACATGACTCTTACGACAATTTCAAAAGAAGAATTTACCTCATTTGCAAATACTGTCTCCCATCGCTCTTTTATCCAGTCTGCTGAAATGGCAGATCTGCTTAAAAAGCGAGGAAATACCGTCCAATTTATCGCTTGGAAGCAAGAAGATCAAGTCCAAGTGGCAGCAATCTTGTACAGTCTTCCTATGACAGGTGGTCTCCATATGGAAATCAATTCTGGCCCCCTTTACCAAGAGGAATCTATGCTAGAACCCTTCTATGCAGCCTTAAAAGACTATGCGAAAGAAAATGGGGCTATTGAACTCGTTATCAAGCCCTATGATACCTATCAAACCTTTGACAGTGACGGCAATCCAACCAGTGAAGAGCAAACCCATTTTATGGATACCCTAAAAAAATTGGGCTATCAGCATGATGGTTTAACAACAGGTTATCCAGGTGGAGAAGGTGATTGGCATTATGTGAAAGATATGGAGGGTATCACCGAAAAAAATCTTCTCAAGAGCTTCAGTAAAAAAGGAAAGCCACTTGTCAAGAAAGCCAAATCTTTCGGTATTGAACTGAAACGATTAAACCGAGATGAACTGCAACTCTTTAAGGATATTACTTCCTCTACCAGTGACCGTCGCGACTATCAGGATAAGACCTTGGATTATTACCAAACTTTCTATGACAGTTTTGGCGACAATGCAGATTTCATGATCGCAACACTGAACTTCCACCATTACTACACGAATCTTGAAAAAGACCAAGGAAAACTAGCACAGAAGATTGAGAAATTACAGAAGGATCTTGAAGTCAACCCCAATTCAGAGAAAAAACAAAATCAACTTCGTGAATTCTCTAGCCAGTTTGATACCTTTGAGGTGAGAAAACAGGAAGCAAAAGAATATATTGAAAAATATGGAGATCAAGACGTCATTCTTGCAGGTAGCCTCTTCGTCTATATGCCACAAGAATCCACCTATTTATTCAGTGGCTCTTATACAGAATTTAATAAGTTCTATGCTCCTGCTGTTCTCCAGGAATATATGATGCTTGAAACCATCAAACGTGGCATCCCAAGATATAACTTCCTAGGTATTCAAGGAATCTTTGACGGGTCAGACGGTGTTCTTCGTTTCAAACAAAACTTCAATGGTTACATCGTCCGTAAGATGGGGACCTTCCGTTATTACCCAAGTCCTCTGAAATACAAACTGATTTCTCTCATTAAGAAACTATTAGGACGTTCCTAACTCAAAGGGAGTGGGAAAGAACTCCGACAAGTTAAAAAGAGTTCGTCTTCCCACCCCCGCACAGTTGATTAGGTCATCTTTGGAGCTTAAAAGGCGAACAAAGATGCCAATCAACCACTGCGTCTTACACTTACTCCTATCAAACATCAAAGGCTGGACAGTTTTTGCCCAGCCTTTTTCTACTATAAAAAAGGCGAGAAACCTCTCGCCTTTTAGATGTCATTATTTAACGAAGTCAAGCAATGCCAAGAAGCTTTCTGGATCAAGTGATGCACCACCCACAAGAGCTCCGTCAACGTCTGGACAAGCCATGTATTCAGCAACGTTTTCAGGTTTCACTGAACCACCGTATTGAACACGTACTTTGTCAGCCACTTCTTGACCAAAGTCAGCAGCTACAACGTCACGAACAACTTTACACATTTTTTGTGCGTCGTCTTGTGAAGCTGATTTACCAGTACCGATCGCCCAGATTGGTTCGTATGCGATAACTGTTGAAGCGACTTGTTCTGCATTCAATCCTGCAAGAGCAGCTGAAACTTGAGCTCCTACGAATTCTGCTGCTTTACCAGCTTCGTAAGTTTCAAGGCTTTCACCACAACAGATGATTGGAAGCATACCGTTCGCAAAGATTGCTTTTGCTTTTTTGTTGATATCTTCATCAGTTTCATGGAAGTAGTCACGACGTTCTGAGTGACCGATAACAACGTAGTCAGTACCGATTTCTTTCAAAACTTGTGGGCTAGTTTCACCAGTGAAGGCACCAGCATTTTCAAAGTAAGTGTTTTGGGCAGCAACTTTAAGGTTTGAACCTTTAGCAGCAGCAAGAACAGTTGTCAAGTCAACTGCAGGAGCTGCAATACCAGCTTCAACAAGGTCAGCTGAAGGAAGTTTTGATGCTACAGCTTCAACGAATGCTTTTGCTTCTTCTGGATTTTTGTTCATTTTCCAGTTACCAGCGATAAATGGTTTACGTGACATTTCACATACCTCTTTTTTCTAATTTTATACTATCTATTTTACCATAATTTTCGTCATAATGAAAGGTTGCACAAGCTCATTTTACTTTTTACCAAAATAAAAACCCCGTCTTCACGGGGTTTTCTGTCTGTCTATATAATTGTTAATCTGGGAACTAGATCGAATTAAGCTTCGATTTCAGTAACCATACCTGAACCAACAGTACGTCCACCTTCACGGATTGAGAATGTAGTACCTTGTTCAACGGCGATTGGGTGGATCAACTCAACGTCGATAGTCACGTTATCACCAGGCATTACCATTTCAGTTCCAGCTGGAAGTTCGATAGATCCAGTTACGTCAGTTGTACGGAAGTAGAACTGTGGACGGTAGTTGTTGAAGAATGGAGTATGACGTCCACCTTCTTCTTTAGTAAGGATGTAAACTTCACCTTTGAATTTAGTGTGTGGGTTGATTGAACCTGGTTTAGCGATAACTTGTCCACGTTCGATTTCATCACGTTGGATACCACGAAGAAGCACACCAACGTTATCCCCTGCAAGACCTTCGTCAAGTTGTTTACGGAACATTTCAACACCAGTAACAACTGCTTTTTGGATTTCGTCTTTGATACCAACGATTTCGATTTCGTCGTTGACACGAACAACACCACGGTCGATACGTCCTGAAGCAACTGTACCACGTCCAGTGATTGAGAATACGTCTTCGACTGGAAGAAGCAATGGTTTGTCAGTATCGCGTTCTGGTTCTGGGATGTACTCATCAACAGTATCCATCAATTCCATGATGATGTCTTCATATTTAGAGTCACCTTCAAGAGCTTTAAGAGCTGAACCTTGGATAACTGGAAGGTCATCACCTGGGAAATCGTATTCTGAAAGAAGGTCACGGATTTCCATTTCAACCAATTCAAGCAATTCTTCATCGTCAACCAAGTCAACTTTGTTCATGAAGACGATCAAGTGTTTAACACCAACCTGACGTGAAAGAAGGATGTGTTCACGTGTTTGTGGCATTGGCCCGTCAGTTGAAGCTACTACAAGGATAGCTCCGTCCATTTGAGCGGCACCAGTGATCATGTTTTTAACGTAGTCCGCGTGTCCTGGAGCGTCGATGTGAGCGTAGTGACGTTTAGCAGTTTCGTACTCAACGTGTGCAGTGTTGATGGTGATACCGCGTTCGCGTTCTTCTGGAGCAGCATCGATAGACGCATAGTCTTTAGGTTGGTTAACTGATGAAGGCAAGCGACGTGCCAAAACAGTTGTGATTGCTGCAGTTAGGGTAGTTTTACCGTGGTCAACGTGTCCGATTGTACCGATGTTAACGTGCGGTTTACTACGATCGTATTTTTCTTTTGCCATTTGAGTAAAAGCCTCCAATAAAATATATTTTATAGATAGACAGTAGGCAATACAGTCTAACTTTCCTTACTATTCTATCGAATTTTAGATAAAATTGCAAGCCTTTTACCTATATTTTCTTAATTATTCCTCTTCTTTTCTTTTATTTTATCAGCTTGCTGAAAGATCCTGATCTAGCTTTGAAAATTCTCATTTAAAATCTGCTATTTAAGCCTTTCTGTACCTTTTGCTCCTTTGGGTTCAGGGAATAAAAAAATCGGAACAGTCGTTCCGATTTTTTTAACCTGAATTACGTAATCCTGTAGCCACTCCATTGATCGTAATATGGATTAGCTTGTCTTGATCGGCTGGTAATTGGCCGGTCCGTTGACGTCGAATCAGTTCTAACTGAATATAGTTCAAGACGTTAAAGTACGGCATCCGATAGTCCAAACTTTCTTTCAGATAAGGGTTCTCCGCGAGCAACTCGTCTTGTTCCTCAATCATCAAGATGATGTCCTTGGTCAATTGCCATTCATGTAAGATAATCTGATAGATATTGCGAACTTCTTCTTCTTCACACAATTGAGCGTACTCAAAGGCAATATCCATGTTGGCTTTGGATAAGACCATGTCCACATTTGACAAGAGAGATTGGAAGAAAGGCCAGTTTTTATACATGTATCGAAGGGTTTCGATATTCTCAGGATCCTCATCGATAAATTCCTTAAAGCTAGAACCTACTCCGTACCAACCAGGGAACATCACCCGACTTTGTGACCATGAGAAGACCCATGGGATAGCACGCAAACCACCGATTTCTGTAATGGTCTTACGAGCAGCAGGACGTGAACCAATATTAAAGCTAGAAATAGCTTTGATCGGACTTGATTCAAAGAAGTAATCATAGAAGTGCTCATTTCCAAAGACCAAATCACGATAGATATCGTAACTGCGATTCACGACTTTATCCATGACTTCCCCGAAACGATCAAACATAGAAAATGGACTCTTTTGTTCTGAAATCATGCGGTTAATAGTTGCAGAAACAAGCATCTCAAGGTTGTAGTAGGCGGCATCTTTGTTCCCGTATTTATTGCCGATCACTTCCCCTTGCTCCGTTAAGCGGATACGGTCATTAATAGATTTCAACGGTTGAGACGTGATGGCTTCATAGGTTGGACCTCCACCACGTCCAACGGTACCACCACGTCCATGGAAGAAGGTAATCTTCACTCCAAACTCATCTCCGATAGCGGTCAATTGTTGTTGGGCTTTAAAGAGGGTCCAACAAGAAGACAAGTAGCCACCATCCTTGTTAGAATCCGAGTAACCTAACATAATTTCTTGATAGTTGTTCTTAGAAGCAATCCAACGTTTGGCAATTGGAAGAGACAAGTAGCTTCTCATAGTTTCTTCTGAATGATCCAAATCTTCGATTGTTTCAAACAAAGGTACGATTTGCACGCGAGCTTTTTCAGTATCAACTAAGCCCACTTCTTTCAACATCACAGCCAATTCCAACATATCTGACACACTTGTTGCATGAGAAATGATGTTTTGACGAATGACTTCTTCTCCTAAACGATCCTTCAATTCACGGGCCGTTTGGAAAATTGCTAGTTCTTTTTCAAGCAGTTCAGATTTTTCAGCATGGGTGGCTGATAAAATCCGTGGGTCTTCTAAGAGTTCTTTCAAGAGAACCTGACACTTTTCATCCTCTGATAAATCAGAATAATGGTCATTAATCCCTGCTGATTTCAATAATTCTGCTACACAGGCTTCATGCACACTAGAATCCTGGCGCATATCAATAGAGGCCAGATAGAATCCGAAAACATCGATGGCTTCTAGAAGTTCTGCTAACTCACCAGAAATTAAATACTCTGATTTGTTTTCTAACAAGGAATCTTTGATCTTTTCAAGGTCTTCTTTGAATTCTTGAGCAGAGGCATAAGCTGGAGCATCTTTCTCAGAAATTTTCTTTAAAGCTCCAGAGATACGATTGCCGATATAATCAGAAACTGGCCCTTGTTGATGAGCGTTTGCTCCTAATAACCTCTCGACAGCATAACGATCTTCTCTAGTTTCCCCAACCATCGTCCATTCTTTTAAGTTGACCAAGGTTTGGATCAATTTTGACTGGATATAGTGGAAAGCACGACGGTATGGTTCTTTTTCACGAAAGACAGATGTATCACTTGATAGGGCTGCCATTTCAGCTACTGCTTCACTTGTTTTAGAAAGACTCGTTGAAAGTGAGAAATGACGGTATAATTTAGAGATCTTTTCGATGTAATAGTTCAAAATGACTTCACTTTGAATGGTTGCTGAACGTTTCAAGGTCTCAGCAGTTACAAAAGGATTTCCGTCCCGGTCTCCCCCAATCCACATTCCCATTGTAATCGGACGTGGTTGTTCGAGTTCTAATCCATGCTCTTTTGCCAAGCGTTTGTATTCCAGCATAAGGTTTGGAACAGCTTGTAAAAAGGAGCTATTGTAATATTCCATGACATTGGTGATCTCATTTGTCACCTTCAATTTTTTGTCACGAATCATATCCGTTTGCATCATGATTTCAATATTACAACGAAGGTTATTATACCACTTGTTTTCATTAATCAATCCCGCTTTAACATCCCGGTGTTGACGAAGAAGAGCATGGATATGATTGGTCAGATCCAGCATAGTCTTTCTTTGCACTTGAGTTGGATGGGCTGTTAAAACCGGTACAATGTTGAGATTTTCAAGAATTTCTTGGGCATCTTCATTCTTCGCAACTTCTTTAATGGTTGAAGAAAGTTTTCCGAGGTAATCACCATCCACGTTATTCAAATGATTGATTTCATAGGCCAAATCGACATCTTCTGAGATGTTAATCAAGAGTGGTAAAATGGCAAAATAACGTGAAATCACTGTCATTTCTTCATTTGTCAATTGTTCCACTATTTGATTTAACTCACGATAGTTCTGTGTTTTTGATAGATCCTTCAACTGCCTAATTTTATCAAAGGTTTCCGGACGAACCAAATTTTTCGTAATATCATCTAATAAATTGGTTAAGATTTCGGCTTCTTCTTTGATAATATCTTTATTTGTGAAGTTCTCTAATTTTTGTAAGACCATTTTTTCTCCTTTTTGAATAGCCATTCAACAATTCCCTTTTAATAATAAGGTTTGATTTTACCTTTTTCTTCAAAAACCATGCCTTCTTGTTCCATCTTGGCCCGTTTTTCACTAGCGTCGATATTCAAAACGAAAGCAATCGCTACGGATAAGACCCATAAACTATTTCCCCCTTGGGATAAGAAGGGGAAGGTCACTCCTGTAGACGGAATCAAACCAGAAATTCCTCCGATGTTAATGAAGGTTTGCACTAAGATCATCCCACCGATCCCAATGGCCATCATTGAATTAAAAGGATTCTTTGCTCGAATACCGACTAAAATGATCCGAAGGATTAAGAAGAATAGGAGAGCAAGGATCAAGCTAGCTCCAACAAAACCTAATTCTTCAATCACAATCGCAAACACAAAATCTGTGTGCGCTTCTGGTAAGTAACCTTGTTTTTCAATGGAATTTCCAAGTCCCAAGCCAAACCAACCACCGTTGCTCATGGCATAGTAGGAATTAGCTAATTGGTGACCTGCGCCAGACAAGTCATTGAAGGGATTAAAGAAGGCACTAAAACGTTTGGCTACATAACCAAAGACTGGAATTTTAGCGACACGGTCCACACCGATGATCCATATTGAACCAAGGACAATGGACGATACTCCAACAACTAAACCAAGTAAAGAGGTAAACCAACGGTAGCCCACTCCACTAGCCGTAATCATGATCAAGACCGTTAAGGCCAAGATCGTCGCATTTCCCAAGTCCGGCATAATCACAACGATTCCAATCAGAATCAAGGTCAGCCAACGCCAATCGTTTAAATTCCTTGGAATCCATTCATTATGGGTCAAGGCTTGATAATCATAATCGCGTATCTCGTCTTGTCGTTTAGAAAAGATCAAGGCTAGATACCAGACTAAGATCACCTTGAGGTATTCTGCCGGCTGGATACTAAACCCTCCAGGAATCGTCAACCAACCGTGAGCTCCATTGACGGTATCTGTGATAAACCTAGACAGAATCAACAAAATCACTTCAATAAAAATGACAAAAGCCAGCACTTTTTTATTTCGAAGAAACTTTAAGCTAAATTTATAAATCAAGGCGATGGTTAGGAGACTTAGGATAAAAAAGAGCCCCTGTGTCCGGACCATCCGAATCGAACTCACTCCACTTTGAATTGCCAAGGCACTTGTTGTCGAATAGACAACAATCAAGCCAATGATGGATAAAATCAAATAGGGAATGAGGATGGAATAATTTAAAAGATGTCTTTTTTCAATTTTCATAATTCACCATATTCCTAATGTTCAACCTTCATTATATCATTTTTAAGAAGCAAAACCAAGGAAAGGCCAGAAAAGATTCGGCTTCTTCCCTATTTTCAAGAAATATTCTGATCATTCTTCTTATTTTCATATATTTTTATCCTTTTTCGATGAAAAGATTCCTTTTTTTTGAAAATAATAGCTGAAATCAGCATCTTTTAAGCATTAAGTTTTGCCTTTTCGTTTTTTTTACGGTAAAATGTTTCTGTATGAGAAAAAGGATAAAACCCGTTGTTCTCTTAGTCTTTTTTATCGGTATCATTTCTTTTCTCGTTCTTTCACGAACGATTGCCGATCTTCAAGCCAGAGAGCGACAAGAAACAACTAAAACCATTCCGAACTCCAATACACCTCGAAAAACAACTACTGCAAGCTCTTCTTCTAAAAAAGAAGAAGACATCAATCCAGAACTGGTTGGCCGCCCGATCATTGATATCTCAGGCTGGCAATTGCCTAGTGAAATTGATTACGATGTCCTCTCCCAAAATGTGGGAGGTGTGATCGTTCGTGTCCATAGTGGGGCTCAAGCTAAAAAGGAAAATGCAGCAACCTACTTAAATGGTCTGGATAAATCTTTTAAAACCCATATCCAAGAATTCCAAAAACGAAATATCCCTGTCGCAGTCTATGCTTATGTCGCTGCTAAGGATAAAAAAGAAATGGAAAAAGAAGCAGAGGAATTTTACAAGGCTGCTTCTCCTTACAAACCGACCTACTATTGGTTAGACGTTGAGGAAAAAACCATGAAGGATATGAATGCAGGCGTTGAAGCTTTCCGAGCAAAACTACAAGCTTTGGGTGCAAAAAATATTGGACTCTATATCGGAACCTACTTCATGGAAGAACATAGTATCTCCACTGATAAATTTACGGCTCTTTGGATTCCTACTTATGGATTTGATGATGGCTACTATAATGCCGCGCCAGATACCAACACGGAATACGACTTGCATCAATATACCTCTCAAGGGCAATTAAATGGATTCTCACACTACTTGGATCTCAACCAAATTGCTCCGACGCAAGACCAAGAAGCGATTTATCGGAAACTTTTCAAGGTACAAAAAGATGGCTCTTCCTCATAGCCTTAAAACAGCAGATCAAGTGGTTTTCACTTTTTCTGCTGTTTTCTATTTTTAAGGAGAAGACAATATCGTCGCTATTATATGTTATAATGGTCTAATGAAATCTGATTTTGTAGAGAAAAAGAGAAAAGGAGAAAGCCATGGCAAAAAAAAATAAAGTGAAAAAAACCTTAGTCGAGCAGATCTTGAC
Source organism: Streptococcus sp. HMSC076C09 (assembly GCF_001837905.1). NCBI lineage: Bacteria > Bacillati > Bacillota > Bacilli > Lactobacillales > Streptococcaceae > Streptococcus > Streptococcus sp. HMSC076C09. The sequence goes on along the minus strand of NZ_KV834646.1, from coordinate 151,688 downwards.
TAAAGCAAAAATTGAGCACGTAGGCTTACAAATCAACGCTTTAGAAGGGATCTTACCAGAAGGGATTGATCGCTCTACTATTTTCAAAACCCTAGCTCTCAAAGGAGATAAAACAGGGCCTGTGATTGGGATCATTCCTATCACGGAGCATCTTTCAGAGAAAAAATTGGCCAAATTATCGGGCAATAAGAAAGTGGCTATGATTCCTCAAAAGGATCTCGAAAAAACAACTGGTTATATTCATGGGGCCAATAATCCGGTGGGCATTCGTCAAAAGCATTCTTTCCCAATCTTTATCGATGAATCAGCCCTTCAGTTAGAAACCATGATCGTATCTGCTGGGGAAATCGGCCATAGTATTCAAATCAAACCACAACTTCTAGCAGACTTCGTACAAGCGACTTTTGCAGATATTTTAGAATAATGACAGAGAAGGAGACAAGATTGTGAAACTATATTTTATTCGACACGGACGGACAGAATGGAATGAAGAAGGACGTTTTCAGGGATCAAATGGCGATTCTCCGCTGTTACCAGCCTCTATTCATCAGCTTGAAAAATTAGGAAAGCACCTGGCTACTGTTCCTTTTGATGCAGCCTTTGCAAGTGATCTACCACGAACAGTCCATACCGCACAGATCCTCCTCGATCAATTGGAAACACCTCTAGAATTGCAAGCAACGCCTGCTCTTCGTGAATGGAATTTGGGAAAATTGGAAGGAGCTAAAATTTCTACTATTTCAGCTATCTATCCCCAACAAATGGATGCCTTTCGCCATAACCTAGCCCGCTTTCAAAATGAAATCTTTGATGCAGAATCTGTCTATGAAACGACCAAACGTACCTGTGATTTTGTAAAAAGCCTGAAAGGAAAAGAGCTCGATACCGTTCTCATCGTTGGACATGGGGCTAATTTGACAGCTTCTATTCGAACCTTGCTTGGTTATGACACAGGAGAACTTCGCAAAAATGGCGGACTAGATAATGCCAGCGTGACGATTCTGACAACAGATGATTTTGAGCACTATCACTTAGACACTTGGAACGACACCTCTTATATGGAAGACTAAAAAACACTGATCTTGCGATCAGTGTTTTCTTTTAGCTTATTTCATAGTTGGGAAGAGAAGGACGTCACGAATTGTTGTTACATTTGTCAACAACATAACGAGACGGTCAATACCAATTCCAAGTCCACCTGTTGGTGGCATACCATATTCAAGGGCTTCAACATAGTCATAGTCAATGCCTGTAGCTTCGTCATCTCCCAATTCTTTGGCACGCGCTTGTGCTTCAAAACGTTGCAATTGATCGATCGGATCATTCAATTCGGTGAAGGCATTCGCATACTCTTTGGTCATGATGAAGAGTTCGAAACGGTCAGTGAAGCGTGGATCTTCTGGATTTTTCTTAGCCAATGGGGACACTGCTACTGGGTGACCGTAAACAAAAGTTGGTTGTGTTAAGGTTTCTTCAACGAATTCTTCGAAGAAGGCATTGATAATTTGTCCCACTTCTGTGTAGTGTTTTTCAACTGGTACATGTTTTTCGTTTGCAAGTGCTACAGCTTCTTCAAAGGTCATGTCTTTCCAGAAGTCAACACCTGTGATTTCTTTAATCGCATCAACCATGTGAACCCGTTTGAATGGTTCGTTGATTTTGATTTCTGTTCCTTGATAGTCAATTGGACCATCACCATGGACCGCTTTCGCAGCATGTTGGATAATGCCTTCTGTTAAGTCCATGATATCGTGGAAGTCAGCGTAAGCTTGGTAGACTTCGATCGAAGTAAATTCAGGGTTGTGAGTAGCATCCATTCCTTCGTTACGGAAGATCCGTCCGATTTCATAAACGCGTTCCATCCCACCAACAATCAAACGTTTCAAGTGGAGCTCAGTCGCGATACGAAGCACCATGTCAATGTTTTGTGCATTGTGATGAGTGATAAATGGTTTGGCAGCCGCACCCCCAGCTTCATTGTGAAGCACTGGTGTTTCCACTTCAAGGAATCCTTGACCATCTAAATAACGACGGATTTCAGAGATGATTTTTGAACGGGTTACAAAGCGTTCGAAGCTTTCACGGTTTGAAATCAAATCCAAATAACGTTTACGATAGATGGTTTCAACGTCTGAAAGTCCGTGGAATTTTTCAGGCAAAGGACGAAGGGCTTTTGACAAGTGAGTGATATAAGTTGCTTTAATCGAAAGTTCACCCATGTCTGTGCGCATGATTTCCCCTTCAACACCAAGGAAATCACCAAGGTCTGCTTTTTTGAAGATTTCGTAGTTTTCTTCTCCAACAGCGTCCTTACGAACGTAGATCTGAATTTGACCTTCACGGTCTTGAAGGTGGGCAAAGCCAACCTTTCCTTTTCCACGTTTGGTTACGAGACGACCGGCAATAATTGCTGTTTCGTTCAATTCGTGGAGTTGTTCTTTATCTAATTCTGAATATTTTTCTTTTAATTGACCTGAATTTGCAGTGCGTTCGAATCGTTTCCCAAATGGATCGATTCCTTGTTCACGAAGGGCCGCCATTTTCTCACGACGGACAATCTGCTGGTCATTCAATTCTTCCATATGTTCAGTAGTCATTTGGAACCTCCTAAGTTATTCTCCCCTATTCTATCATATTTAGGCCAGAAATTCACTAATATTTACCAATTAAACAAAAATAAGATGGAAGAAAAAATGCAGCTTCTTGAATGAATACTCAAAAACATCGGAAGACCGTCGTTGACTGTCCAAATAGTTTGACCTGTATAAGACAAGGTTTCGACAAGCTATTCCAAAACAGCATCAAAAAGGAGCGTGGAGAATCTTAAACCATTCATCCTGACCCGCTCCTATTTTTTTATTCATAACGCAGTGCTTCGATCGGGTTTAACTTAGAAGCCTTATTCGCTGGTAAAATTCCAAAGATGATGCCTACAAAAGCAGAGAAAATAATACTGCCGATGGCGACATTTAAGGAAATAATCGGTGGTCCTTCTAGGGAAGCTGCTGCGAGTGTAGTAATCAAGCTATTCACACCATAAGCAAGGCCAAGTCCAATCAGTCCACCAATGATGGTTAAGACCATCGACTCAATCAAAAATTGAACCAGAATCTTACCCCGAGTTGCTCCCAAAGCCTTGCGAAGACCAATTTCTCTCGTCCGCTCAGTAACAGAAACCAACATGATATTCATGACTCCAATGCCACCAACTAAGAGGGAAATCCCAGCAATGGCACCAATCACTGTCGTCATAATTCCTACTACTTTATTGGTTTCCTCTAGGATGCTATCCAAATTAAAGATTTGGAATTCTCCTTGTCGAACACCTGAAAGCTCCGTTAGCTTTTGAGCAGCTTCGATCCCAACAGATTTGATTTCTTTCACATTTGGAACGTGAACGACAATGTTCTGAATCTCGTCTGTTCCAAATTCAGAAGCCAGCTGGGTATTGGCCATCAAGGCACTTCCACCTGAAGAAGCTCCATAGAGGGCTGTCCCGGCATTTGGATCCTTGAAAATACCAACGACGCGATAATTGTTGTCTCCAACAGAGACCACCTGATTCAGTGGATTCTCCGTTCCAAATAATTGTTGGGCCAATCCTTCATCAAGGAGCACCACCCGGGAGAAATTACTATAGTCTGAAGGAGTTAATTTTCGCCCAGATAAGAGCTCAACCTTTTTGACAGAAAAATAGGTTTCATTTACCCCTTGGATGTTCACACCGTCTGCTTTTTTCTTTTGAAAAGCAATGGTTGCATTGGAGGTATTGCTAACATAGTAACCATCGATGCCTTGAATCTTGGTTAATTCCTTAACCCAAGATTCTTGCACAACTGGTGGTGCTTCTTGGACTTGACCATCAACATCTTCAGCGTTTTCCCCATCGATATCCGATGGAGCAGCCATCCCTCGGTCTTCAGCTGCAGGGCCACTTTCGCCTCCGCCTTCTCCTTCTCCAGTATCATCAGAAGGGCCAATATTGATTCCTGTCACATAGCCACTCTTGTTCGGAGAATAAGAGATTTGTACATACTCTTGGTCTTTGGTGAAGGTCTTGGTGACACCAGCCTTCATACCATCTCCCAGTGCCATGATGACAACAACAGAGGCAACTCCTATAATGATCCCCACCATGGTCAAGAAAGACCGTAATTTATGGCTCATAATCGAGCTGATTGCAAATTTCCAATTTTGCATTAGGTCCCCCTTTCCAGCCTGCTATCTGAGGAGATCACTCCATCACGAATGACAATGCGACGATGCGCAAAGGCTGCAATTTCTGGCTCGTGCGTAACCATGATAATGGTTTTTCCTTCTTGGTTTAGCTTGGTTAACAAGTCCATTATTTGCTCCCCCGTCTTGGTATCTAGGGCTCCAGTCGGCTCATCTGCTAAGACGATGGCTGGCTGATTGACAAGGGCTCGAGCAATCGCAACCCGCTGTTTTTGACCCCCTGAGAGCTCTGAAGGCAAATGGTGCATGCGAGAATGGAGCTCTACCTTTTCAAGGTACTGCTCAGCTAATTCCTTCCGTTTAGCAGGATGAACCCCCGCATAAATGAGAGGCAGTTCTACATTTTGAAAGGCATTGAGTTTAGAGAGAAGAAAGAATTGTTGAAAGACAAAACCGATCTGTTCATTACGAACACGTGCTAATTTTTTCTCACTGAGATTTCCAACCTCCTGACCTTCTAGAAAATACTCTCCACTGGTCGGGCGATCCAACAAGCCAATGACGTTCATCAAGGTCGATTTTCCTGAGCCAGATGGACCCATAATGGCCACAAATTCTCCCTCTTCGACTTCTAAATCGATGTCTTTTAAGACACGAAGTTCCTGATCCCCATTTTTATAGGTTTTATTGATTCCTTTTAGTTCAATCAATTTTGTCATATTTTCCGATCTCTTTTCCATCTTCCAGTTTCTCATTAGGATTCACAATAACTTGAGCATCTTTCTTCAAGCCTGACAAGATTTCCTGGTTTTCAGCATCGGCGTTACCAAGCGTCACTTTTACTTTCTTAGCCTTGCCATTTTCGACCGTCCATACATAACTCGTATCCCCATCAGCCATGACACTTGTCACGGGAACAAGGGGATGTTGAGTAGAACTTTTGACTTCAATATTGACAGAAAAGCCTTGTTTGAGTTCTCCAATCTCACTGGTAATATCCACTGTAAATGGGTACTTGGCTCCACCGCTTCCTTGTGTTCCACCTGCTGCATTGGCACCTGTTTGACCCGCGTCGGTCGGATAGTTGGCTACATAAGAAATCTTTCCTGTCCAGGTTTTATCCGGATATACCTTGGAAGTGAGGACCACTTCCTGACCTTCAGAGATATTGGCCAAATTGTATTCAGACAATTCCCCTTTGACTTGTAAATTTCCGTTGCTCACAATGTGAACCAAAGTTTGGTTGGTCCCTGTAGTCGATTTTGAAACATCTTTATTGACTTCGACCACGGTACCATCTGTATTACTCCTAACTGTTGTCGCATCCAGAAGAGCCTTAGCCTTGTTCATATTATCGACCGCATCTGACTTAGCATCTCGTAAATCGCTAGCTTGAGAATCGACTGTTCGTTGGGTCTGCGAAGCTGATTTGGCATCTGCTTCTTCATCTCCTGTCGTATCAATGGTCACACCATTTGTCAGTAAATCATTTAACTGACGATCTGCCTTATTGACAGCACGAACGGCTGCATCATAAGCGGTTTGGGCCTCTGTACTGCTATACTGAACAATCGGCTGACCGGCTGTTACTTGATCTCCTACATTGACCAAAATCGACTGCAAATCCCCTTTGGTTCCATCAAAATAGACATACTGTTCCTGGTTGGCAGTGACTTTCCCAGTTAACAAGACCGAAGAAGCGATCGATCCATCCTTGACCGTTTGCACCATTGGAGTTTCTTTCGTGATTGCTTGATCAGGAGTACTTGGGTGCGAAAACACCATCACACTTCCTGTTCCAATCACCGCAATAGCTGCACCTGCAGCTGCAAATAGTTGCCATTTTTTCAATTTCTTCATCGTTTTTCTCCATCAAAGAAAGCGTTTTATTCTATACCATAGTATACCATATTTCCTTACTTTTCTATCTAAAATTGACACGGCAACATGAAATTTAAATGCTTGGTAACATGCTAAACCCTTGACTTTTGTAACAGTTAATATTACAATCAAACTGAAGTCCCATTTAGGAGGAAAACATGAAAGAATTTGATATTATTTCAATCGGTGGAGGTAGTGGAGGAATCGCTACGATGAACCGGGCTGGAGAGTACGGAGCGCGCGCTGCTGTCATTGAAGAAAAACAATTGGGTGGCACCTGTGTCAACAGAGGATGTGTGCCTAAAAAGATTATGTGGTATGGTGCACAAATTGCAGAAGCAATTCGCGATTATGGACCAGACTATGGATTTACTTCTGAACAGACAAAATTTGATTTTGCAACCTTAAGAAAAAATCGTGAAGCCTATATTGACCGTTCCCGTAATTCCTATGATGGCAGTTTCAAACGCAATGGGGTTGAACGAATTGAAGGACGTGCCCGTTTTGTGGATGCTCATACGGTTGAGGTAAATGGAGAAACCATTAAGGCCAAGCATATCGTAATTGCGACCGGTGCCCATCCCTTTATTCCTTCTGTTCCTGGAGCTGAATTTGGCGAAACTTCTGATGATGTCTTTGCTTGGGAAGAACTTCCTACATCTGTTGCCATTATTGGAGCTGGCTACATCGCAGTGGAACTAGCCGGTGTGCTCCATGCCCTTGGTGTTCAAACCGATCTCTTCGTTCGCGGTGATCGTCCATTAAGAAAGTTTGATTCCTACATTGTCGATGGCTTAATGGAAGAAATGGAAAAACAAAACCTTCCGCTTCACAAACACAAGGTTCCCATGAAGCTTGAAAAATTAGAAGATGGTCGTGTGAAGATTTATTTTGAAGATATGACCAGCCACGTGGCAGATCATGTTATCTGGGCAACAGGACGAAAACCAAATGTCCAGGATCTCAATCTAGAAGCTGCAGGCGTCACCTTAAATGAAAAAGGATTCATTGCAGTGGATGAATACCAGAATACAGTTATTCCAGGAATCTATGCTCTTGGGGATGTCACAGGAGAAAAAGAATTAACTCCTGTCGCTATAAAAGCTGGACGCACTCTTTCTGAACGACTATTCAATGGAAAAGTCAATGCCAAAATAGATTATACAAACATCCCGACTGTTGTCTTTTCTCACCCGGCTATCGGAACCGTTGGCCTAACGGAGGAAGAAGCCCAGCAAACTTATGGTAAAGAGAATATCAAAGTCTATACTTCTCAATTTGCTTCCATGTACACTGCTGTAACCCAACACCGCCAGCAAGCAAAATTTAAACTCATCACTGCCGGTCCCGAAGAAAAGGTCGTTGGCCTTCATGGTCTTGGCTACGGAGTCGATGAAATGATCCAAGGATTTGCAGTTGCTATCAAGATGGGAGCGACAAAAGCCGATTTCGATGCAACTGTCGCCATTCACCCAACCGGATCCGAAGAATTTGTGACAATGAGATAAAAAATAAGAGAGTGGGACAGAAATCGGTAATTCGTTAGAATTCGATTTCGTCGTCCCACCTCCGCACAGTTGAGTAGGGCTGTAAAAGCTGATGAAATCAGCGTAGTAGAGCCCACTCAACCACTGCGTCTTGCTCGACAATCCAAAAATAATTGAGAGGCTAGGACTTTTGTCCCAGCCTCTTTTTCTTTGTTTATGGTAAGATGGCAATGGCACGGACAGGTGAACCAGTTGCCTTGTCCCAGTGAGGGAAAGCAATCGAAATCAAAGAACCTACAGCTGGAACTTGGTCCAATTGGTTCAAGACTTCAACTTGGTAGATATTTTGTTCCAAGAGGTAGTATTCATTGACCAAGCCATGCTCTGCTGCTGGAATACCTGCATCGGTATCAAAGGTTTCATGACCCACAGCCTTAACATGGCGTTCATGAATCAAGAATTCCAAGGCTTCACGGCTCCATCCTGGACTTTGTTGAACACCATTTTCATCAAGATTGCGCATAGCATCTTGATCTGGCCAACGTTTTGACCAATCACTACGGAAGGCAACAAAAGCACCCTCAGCAATTTGTCCATGCTCTGCCTCAAAGTCTAAGATATCTTGTTTGCTCAAGATAAAGTTTGGATTGGCAGCAACTTCTTTAGACTTGTCGATAACATAAAGTGGCAAGAGGAGATCTTTGAGGTCAATCTCATCCAACCAACGACCCCCTTCTACAAAGTGAATCGGTGCATCAATATGCGTTCCGTATTGACCAACCACTGTAAATTTTTGAACATGGAAACCATCTTTTAATGTGAAAAGATCTTCTTGTTGCAAAGCAGGAAGGGCTGGGAAGTGTGGACTTTCCGCATTGATTTGGTGACTCAAGTCCACCCATTTTTTAGCTTGCAATTCTTTATAAATACTTAGTAAATCTGACATGTTTCTTCCTCCTTATTCGCCCCAAACTTCAGCGACAATTTCCTTAATCAAACCTATTTTTTTCCATTGGTCTTCTTCTGTCAAAATGTTTCCTTCTTCTGTCGAAGCAAAGCCACACTGAGTAGACAGGTAAAGATTTTCCAAAGGTACATACTGACTTGCTTCTTTAATACGAGCAATCACTTCGTCCTTGTTCTCCAATTGACCACTCTTAGATGTCAAGAGGCCTAATACCACACCTTTTCCAGGAGTTACTTCTGCAAGTGGTTCAAAACCACCAGCCCGATCAGTATCAAACTCTAGGAAGTAAGCATTGACTGCTTCTTCTCCAAGGAGTTCTTTGGCAATCGGCGCATAGCCACCTGATGAAGCCCAAGTAGAATGGAAGTTCCCACGACAAACGTGCGTATTGACGGTCAAACCAGCTGGAACATGTTGGTAGACATCGTTGTTAAAGGTCAAGAAGAGATCAGCGAGTTCTCGGCGAACCTCATCTTTTGACTTGCCTTGAGCTGCTCCCCAAGCCGTCAAGAAATTATCATCTACCAAGACACCCCAAGTACAATCATCTACTTGAAGAGTCCGAAGACCTGCATCATACAAATCTTGAATCACTTGAAGATAGGCTTGCTTGATGTCTAAACGAACAGCCGCAAAATCAGGATAGATGGTATTCAATTGTTCTACATGTTCTGCATCACGGATCAATTCAAAATAGAATTGCGCAGGAGCTGGAATGGTATATTTAGCCTCTACACCATCTACATCTGCCACAAGATCCCGCAAGAACTTGTAATGCTCTACAAATGGATGATTGGCTCCTGTGATTTTTCCAACGACAAGTGCTGAGTCCGCCTTGGTTGTTTCATCATGGAATTGATAACCTTGAGCAGCTTGGACATGGTCAATGCCCCCAAAGCCCCAGAAGAAATCCAAATGCCAATAAGCTCGGCGGAATTCTCCATCAGTTACTGACTTCAGACCAGCGGCAATTTCTTTTTCAACGAGGTCACGAATCGCCTGATCTTCTACTTTTGTTAAGTCAGCCTGACTGATTTTTCCAGCTGCGAAATCTTCACGAGCTTGAACCAAAGCTGCTGGACGAAGAAATGAACCAACATGGTCTACGCGATAAGGTGCATGTGTATGTGTCAATATGATTCCCTCTTTCCTATAAGTTTTACATTAATTCATCAATGCAACCATTATAGCAGTCCAACACCTGACAAACAAGGGTTTGGGATAATCTAATATCTTTGATATCTATATAGCCTTAGACTATAACAAAAAAAGAAGTCCTTGAAGGACCCTTTTTCTTAATTTTTAAATGCATCGAGCATGACTTGAAACTCTTCGTTCGTGAGTGTAATGCCTTTTCCCATCTTTGTATGGTCGGGACTCCAGGTCCGGATATCATACTTAGCAGGAGCACCATTAAAACTCACACGGTTCAATTCTTTGGTCCAACCCTTGTCATTTTCTGACAAGACCAGTAAATGTTCTTCGATTTGGAATGAAAATTCTGTCATTTCACGACTCCTTTCTTGCCTTCTCATCTCTAATATTCGTAAATCATTTACAAAATCGTTGAAATTATCTATAATATATTGTATCAAGTTATGGAGAATTTAGCTATGAAAAAATTTCTCGAGATCGTTAAAGACCGAGCAAATGAATTTTTCAATGGAAAAGTCAATACCCCTGCCCCATTAGAAGATGAGAGAATTATTGACATCATTCAACAAGCATTGCGAAAAAAACAAGGGGTACATGTTATTTTTTCAAACAAGAGTTTTACAGGCGATATTGTCAAGTATGACCAAGAACGCCGACAACTGATCGTGAAAAATTTTAAAAAGAGTATGTCCACGATTATTCGGATTTCTGAAATCCAGAAAATCAGTTTGGTCCCCAATAACATTCGCATCGCCCAACAAAAAGGAGAGGTTTAACCCTCTCTTTTTTTGTTACACTCGAACGGTTTTACTTGCCCCATCTTTTGAGTAGAGATTGATTAAACCTTCCTGGCAAGAACGAATCATATCTCCTGGCTTGACTTCTTGTGGGACAGTGATCGTGAGAAGTTCCATCGGATTTGGTGCGCGATCAATCTTCACTCCATCCTTATCATGCAAGTCTTGGATCTGGCATTCAAAATGACGGAAGCCTGGTCCGTAGAATTCCACTTGGTCGCCTTCATTGATGACATTCCGTTGGCGAATCGTCGCAGTCATGGTAGATGGATCAAAGTCCACCACTTCTCCTACAAATTTGTATTGAGGAATCTTACGACGTGCCCCAAACAGTTGTTCATTTTCAGTCGGTGTTTGGTAGTAGAATCCAGTTGCTAATTCACGTTGAGCAACCTTCCACAATTCATTGATCAAATCATCCTTGATGGCATAAAAGGCTTCTGGACTTTCCATATAGGCATCACAAGCTGCCTTGTAACAGTTGGCTACTGTTGATACGTAATGGACAGATTTCATCCGGCCTTCGATCTTCAAACTATCAACCCCATTATCAATCATGTCTGGAATATTTTCGATCATACACATGTCCACGGCTGACATAGAGTATTCTTCTGGGACTTGCCCCTTGATACTCTTGCGTTCTTGACCAAATGGCATATCGTAGAGATCGTATTTCCAACGACAAGATTGAGAACAACCACCACGGTTGGCATCCCGGTCAGACATGTGGTTAGAAAGGGTACAACGACCGGAATAGGAAATACACATGGCTCCATGAACGAAGGCTTCGATCTCAAGATCGGTACGCTTACGGATCTCTGCCAACTCTTCCATGGATACCTCACGGGCCAAGACGACACGGGTCAAGCCATATTCTTTCCAGAAATGAAAGGTCTCCACATTGGTTGCAGAAGCTTGCGTAGACAAGTGAATATTGAGTCCAGGTGCATAGGTTGCACAGATTTCAATCAAGGCCGGGTCTGAGACGATCACGGCATCAAGGCCCATATCCCGCAATTCACGGAACCACTCACCAGCCCCTTGTTCATTTCCCTCATGGGTTACCATGTTCGAAGCGACGTGTACATCTACGCCACGTGCATGAGCATATTCGATACCTTCACGAAGCTCATCCATGGTGAAGTTTCCGGCACGGCTACGCAAACCATAGGCCTGTCCACCAACGAACACAGCGTCTGCCCCATAATTAACGGCAACTTTTAATTTTTCTAATGTTCCAGCAGGTACCAAGACCTCTGGACGTTTTTTTGTATTTGTCATGTTTTCTCCAATTTACAAGATTGTCGATATAATGAATAGCCTCTTCGTTCCCTGAAAAAGGAAAACTCACAAACGAAGAAGCCCTAGTTTTTTTTTTATTTTACACGATCTGGTTCATAATCATAGAAACCAGTATCCAAACCACGATTAGCTGGATGCAATTTGCGAATTTCTTCATCAAACAGATAGGCTTGATCCTGTGTAAATGTTCCTTTTTGAATCAAATCACGGGCCTTGACAAAGTACTCTGTAATCTTGACAAAGTTTTCACCCGGACAGTAGACACCATCGAGTTTCCAATGATCAAAGCCATGTTCTACCAACTCAGACAATTTGGTCATCATATTCAAGTCATTGTTTGAGAAGATATGGGTTCCATGTTTGTCCTCGTAGACTGAATAATGAGAATTGGGATCTCCTGGTTCTGCTAAGAACAGATCGCGATCTTTGGTCACAGATTCTTCTGTCTTGATAAAGTTGTAATAATTCTGAAGAAGAGGTCGTTTCGAATGGTGGATAATGCTAGCACCATAGACCAAGACTTCTGCTGGAATCTGAAGATTCTCAGCCATTACGAATAATTCGGCAGATGGAATCTCACGAGCCAAAACAGCTTCAGAAGCTCCTGCTTGTTTTCCCCAGAAGTTGATCTGGCGGCTAGAAGTGACCATGGTTGAGGCATCGTAGATGGTTTTGAATGGATAGCCATCTCGTTTCAAGACATAAAAAACGCCCGCATCTCCGACAGTAATATAATCAGCCTGAATTTCCTTTAGAAAATCTAGGAAAGGCTTGATTGAATCCATCATCGATTGGTGCATGAGTGCATTTACAGCTACTGTCAATTCTTTGCCAGCAGCATGGACCAGTTGGGCAATTCGATTTATTTCGTCATAGCTTAAAGTTTGAGGCAATCGTAATCCGTAATCTTTTTCACCGACATAGATTCGGTCAACCCCTGCATCAATCAGGGCTTGCGCTTGCTCAACACTCTCTGCTGTTGCTGTAATAATAATATTTTTCATAGAACCATTATAACAAAAATTCCGATATTCTAGAAAAATTTATTCATTTTGTAAAATTTGTAACATTTTTGTAACATTTATATACCTGAATTCATGATAGAATAATAGAGTACTGTTAGGAGAGAGAAAATGCCCGTAAGAAATTTAAGACACTATGATGAAGAATTCGATTATATCGAATTAACCAAACAAACCCAAGAAACCCCTATTCAGGACTATGCTCCTGAAGTTGAACCCGCACCTCAATTAAGTGAATTGCTATATTTTTTAAATATTGCTATTTTCTGTGTGTTGACGGTTGTATTTAGTTTTGTCTTTTTAGCAACGAAAATGAATACCTTCTTTGCGTTTGCTTTAGCGATTGGTTCTAGCTTTGCTAGTATTCAAGGGTTCCGAATTTACTACAATAAACGAAAAAAATAAAAATCAGGTTTGCCTGATTTTTTTATTTACTCGAATTTTATTAATTGAAATAACAGTTGGAAGACAAAACTTAACTGCCAATTTCCATCTTACCTTCCAAAAAAAATGAGGCTCAGTGAGCCTCATTTTTTTATACTTCTTTTGTTTCTTCTTCAGCTGCTTCTTCAGAATCTTTTTCATCCAACTCTAACACGATGTCTTCTGATTCTGTTTGTTTGCGAATGGATTGAACCAAGTCATTGCCCCTTAGATTTTCTTTTTGAAGTTTATCCTTAAATGAGTGATAGACTTCTTGAGATTTTTCAACCACATCTTGCGTCTTTTCTTTGACAGATTCCAAAACAGTTCCTGTCGTAATTTCTCCAGAACCAACTTTTTCTTTGGTTTGTTGGATCACTTCTGCTGCTTGTTTTGAAACATCCTTAGCAGTTTGTTTCACCGATTCATGTACTTCTTGAGGATCTTCTTGATAATCTTTTACGAAGCGCACCACTTTTTTAGTGACTTTCTTTCCTTGCTCTGTTGATAAATAGTAGGCTGCTGAAGCACCTGAAATCACACCAATTAATAAACTAGATAAACGTCCCATATTCTTCCTCGATTCTATTTAAATAATTTTGAAGCCATCTTAATCGCTTTTAATCCGATAGAGGCTTTCACTGTTTTTTCACCAGCTGACACCGCTTTGACACTCAATTGACGGGCTTGATCATTCAAATCTGAAACAGACTCTGAAAGATCCGCCACGGCTGTAAAGAGTGGGTCAATCGTTGCAACTTTTTGATTCAAATCATCCGTTAAAACATTGACTTTTGCCAATAGATCATTGGTCTGATGCAAGGTGACATTGACATCTGATGTCAAAACTTGGATCGTTTTTTGCGTCTCATCTACAACTTTTCCAATCTTTGAGAGGAAAAAAATCATATAAATGACAAGCGCTACTAAGGCAAGGCCTAAGAGGCCGTATGCAATTTCAATAAACATATATTACTCCTTTGTTTCTACATAATAAGGGGCTTTTTTGCGACGTTGGTAGATGATGATGGCGAATCCAACGAGAATCAGGATCATCGACAACCACTGGGAAACACGTAAGCCCGCAAACATCAAGCTATCCGTCCGCATTCCTTCGATGATCATCCGACCAAAACCATACCAGATAAGGTAAAAGGCTGTGATCTCACCTTGCCTCAAAAATTGTGGCTTCCTACGAAGAATCAAGATCAAAAGAAATCCTAGCAGATTCCAAATGGATTCATATAAGAACGTTGGCTGACGATAACTGCCGTCTATATACATTTGATCTCTAATAAAAGAGGGTAGGTAGTTGAGACTTTTAACAGCAGTTCCATAAGCTTCCTGGTTAAAGAAGTTTCCCCAGCGACCAATACTCTGTGCAATCATGACGCTTGGGGCCGCAATATCTAAGAAATCAATTGGCTCAATCAAGCGTCTACGAGAGAATAGATAGAGGACAAGGGCACCTGTCAAGAGGCCACCATAAATCGCGATTCCTCCGTTCCAGATAGCGAATATCTCACCCAGGTGCTGGCTATAGTAACCCCATTCGAAAATAACGTAATAGAGTCTGGCCCCCACAATCGCAAGCGGAAAGGCAATCAAAATGAAATCAATGATATCATCTGGATTAATTTTCTTACGGGGCGCTTCTTTCATAGAAAGATAAACGGCTAGAATCAAGCCAGAGACAATACAAATTGCGTACCAACGAATACTGATCGGACCTAATTGAAGGGCTACTGGATTCATTCCTTCACCTCATTTTGACTAATCAACTGGGACAAACGTTCTTCAAAGGTTTTGGTGGCATCATAGCCCATTTCTTTAGCCCGAACATTCATAGCTGCTGCTTCGATCACGACCGAAATGTTCCGACCAGTCTTCACAGGGATGCGAATCCGAGGAATGGTCACGCCACCGATTTCCAACTCTTCTGCATTATTACCAAGACGATCATAGACCTGATCCTTAGCATAATTTTCCAAGTAAACAGCGATTTGGACTTGTGAAGAATCCTTGACAGCACTGGCTCCGTAGAGACTCATGACATCGATAATCCCTACACCACGGATCTCTAGTAAGTGGCGTAGGATTTCAGCTGGCTCTCCCCAAAGAGTCATCTCATCTCTCGCATAGATATCGACTCGGTCATCTGCTACGAGGCGGTGCCCCCGCTTGACAAGTTCCAGACCTGTCTCGCTTTTTCCGATTCCGCTATCTCCTTGGATCAAGACACCCATCCCATAAATATCCATCAGAACACCGTGTACACTCGTACGTTCTGCTAGCCGACTATCCAAATAGCTAGAAAGCTCTCCAGATAAACGACTGGTTGCAACATTGCTCTTCAAAATGGCTAGTTGCTTCTCTTCAGCAGCTCGCAACATTTCTTCTGGAATTTCTAAATTCCGCGCAACAATGATGACAGGTGTCTCTGGCTGGAACATCTTGCGCAGGACCTGATGACGGTTGTGAGAGCTCATCTTCACCAAGTAGGACCATTCTTTCATTCCTACAAGCTGAATCCGCTCAGGTGTGTAATAGTCGAAATAGCCCGTCATTTCAAGACCTGGACGTGAAATGTCCGCAGTCGTAATTTCCTTGCTTAGGAGTTTATCATCCCCATAAACAACCGATAGACGAAGCTTTTCCTGTATATCGCGAACAGTAACTGCCATATCATTCTCCCTTTTCAAATTCTCTCTCTATTATAGCAGATTTTCTCTTCAGACGAGAGCCTGAAGTGTCATTTGAAAGATCCATTTTCAACTCCTTTTTAAGGCAAGCAAAAAGAGGCGAAGACAAAGGTCTCCAACCTCTAGGAAATGATGGGAACATATGAAGAATGATCTAGCCTTCACCATGCAAGTAATCTGTAATCATGGATTTGATTCCGGTAGAGACCGCATAGACCACCGCATTTGAAGGGAATGCGATCAATCCGAGCATAAAGACGGCAGGTCCTCCCCCCAACAAGGAGAAAACCAGATACAAAACCGGCAGAAATAAAATCGAAAACCGATAAATTTGTGGCTTTCTAGCCATTTCTGTTGGCAGAAACAAGAGGTAGAAGAGACTATTCCAAATGCCCAGTGGAAAAAGGAGCATTCCGATCAAAACTGTTCCAACTCCTTCACCAAAAAAACGATTTAAAATGAAAAACTGTCCTATAAAACTGAAGAAGAGATATAGAATAAAAGCAAGGGAATAGAACTTCTGCTTCACTCAAATCTCCTTTTAGAAAAATGGACTATCATTCTGATCATGGATGGGTTCGGCCTCTTTTCTTCGACGAGGTCGAGGGCCATAGTCAAACATTTTCTGCTCCTCCTCGTCCTTATAAGGCAAGGTCGTATCTAACAGTAAATAGATAATCACACCGATAAAGGCATGAGAAACCGTAAAAAGAATAAACAAGAAGCGTAGGAGAGTTACACTCAGACCAAATTTATCAGCTAAGCCAGCTAGCACACCTGAAACCAGGCGATGTCGTTTTAATTTGTAAAATGATGATGTCATTTGATTTTCCTCTTTCTAGTTAGACCTATTTTAGCAGAGTCGAACTGGAAAGAGATCCGCCTAAAGACTGATTCTTACACTTGTCTCATTTCAAGAAATTGCAGGCGACTGCGACAGCGACCGCAGGCATATTTCTTCAGATCGATTTTTCGCTTTCGTCTATACTCTTGGCCACAATGGGGACATTGATAGAGATAGATCCGCTTGACTCGCCCAGTTCTATCTGGTAGAGGAGGTGTGAAACGAAGACCGTCCACTTGCTGGAGGAGTTGTTTAAAGTCTAGATCTTTGTGGCGATAGCCTTTACCTTGATCGTAAAGATGGTAATGGCAGAGCTCGTGGCGTACGATTTTGCGAAAGACCTCTACCCCGAAAACTTGGTATATTTTCGGATTGAAATCAAGGTGTCGATCCTTGGGAAAGAAACGACCTCCAGTGGTTTGAAGACGTGAATTCCACTCTGCTCGATGACGGAATTCTCTCCCAAAATCTTCTAGGGATACTTGGCGTACATACTCAGTCAGATTCATTCGGAGCTACCAAACTGAGATTGACTTTTTCGCGTTCCACATCAATCTTCTTCACCCAAACGGTTACCAAATCACCTACTGAGACGACCTGGCTTGGATGCTTAATAAACTGCTTACTCATATGGGAGATATGAATCAAGCCATCTTCGTGAATGCCAATATCGACAAAGGCTCCAAAGTCAACCACATTGCGCACAACCCCTTCTAATTTTTGGCCAATATGCAGGTCTTTAATATCCAAGACATCCTGACGGAGCACGGGTGCATCAAAGGAATCCCGCAAATCGCGACCTGGTTTTAGAAGATCCGCAATGATATCTTTCAGGGTTTCTGGTCCCAGATCCAGCTGAGTAGACATCTCCTTTATGTTCACAGCTTTTAATTTTTCCTTAGCTGATGCATCGAGGTCGGTAATTTCAAGAAGTTGAAAAAGTTTTTCAACTTCCTTGTAACTTTCAGGGTGAACGCCGGTATTATCCAAGATATTTTTACTTTCAGGAATGCGTAAGAATCCAGCCGCTTGCTCGAAAGCCTTGGCGCCGAGACGAGGGACTTTTTTAATCTGTGCTCGTGAAAGAATCATTCCTTCTTCTTCCCGGTATTTCACAATATTTTCAGAGATGGTTTTATTGAGTCCTGCTACATGGGCTAAGAGAGAGGGACTAGCCGTATTGATATTGACCCCAACTTGGTTGACGACAGTATCTACCACGAAATCCAAGCTTTCTGTCAGTTTTTTCTGATTGACATCGTGTTGGTATTGACCGACACCGATGGATTTGGCATCGATTTTCACCAATTCTGCTAGCGGATCTTGCAAGCGACGGGCAATGGAGATGGCCGAGCGTTTTTCAACGGTTAGCTCTGGGAACTCATGACGGGCCAACTCACTAGCTGAATAGACAGAGGCTCCGCTTTCATTGACAATAACATAGCGAACTCCTGGATGGTCATGAAGCACCTCTGCGACAAAGGCCTCACTTTCACGGCTGGCGGTTCCATTTCCAATCGCAATAATTTCTATTCCGAACTCTTTGATCAAGGAGGATAGATCCTTTTTAGCCTGCTCGATCTGAGCTGGTTTTGCAGGAGCAACTGGATAGATGACCTGGGTGGCAAGCATCTTTCCTGTCTCATCGACAACGGCTAGTTTAGCACCGGTCCGAAAGGCTGGGTCAAATCCAAGGACCACGCGCCCTTTTAATGGAGGAATGAGCAATAGATTCCGTAGATTCTCAGAGAACAATTGAATGGCTCCGTCTTCTGCCACCTCCGTCAACTCTGTCCGAATCCGACGTTCAATCGCAGGAACGATTTTTTTCTTAACCGCTTGTTGAATAACTTCATCGACATAGGCATTTTTAGTTTTAAAACGAGCCTCAAAAATACGAATGATCCGATCCAAATGGTGCTCGAATCCTACTTTAAGAACGCCCAATTTTTCCCCACGATTGAGAGCTAGAGTCCGGTAGCCTTGCATATTCTTAATCTTCTCAGAAAAATCATAGTAGATTTCAAATGTTCTCTTAGGATCTAAGCTTTCATCCTTCAAGGTTGACGTCATGAGGGAATGCCCATGAATTTCTTGATAAGTGAGGGCCCGTAATTGGGTATCCTCTGAAATAGCTTCTACCAGAATATCCACTGCACCAGCTAAAGCCGCTGTTTCAGTTGGGAAGGCCTCACAGGTAAATTTCTGAGCCTCTGCTTCCAAGTCTGGACTATTTTGCAAAATGAGGCGTGCCAAGGGGAAAAGTCCTGCTTCTCGGGCAATCGTCGCCTTGGTCCGCCGTTTTTCCTTATATGGGAGATAAAGCTCTTCGACATCCGCTAATTTTTCAGCAGCCTCAATAGCCTGCTTGAGCGCCTCTGTCAGTTTGCCTTGTTCCTCAATCTTAGCAAGGACAGTTTCCTTTCGTTCAGTCAGAGCCGTTAACGATTTGTCCCGGTCAATAATGGCCTTGATCGCTACTTCATCTAAATTTCCCGTCATATCTTTTCGATAGCGGGCAATGAAAGGAATAGTTGAGCCTTCTGCGGTCAGACTCAATACGGTATCGATTTGTTTTAAGCTAACACCCAATTTTTGGGCTATTTTTTCATATTTATCCATAGCCTCTATTATAGCATATTTTGCTGCCATCAAGGGTGAGAGCGCCTGTTCTGGTCTCTGTTTCAGGGATTTTTCAGAGAATAATTTTGACCCTATGGTTCTTTCCTTTTATGCTCCATTTCCCCCTTGCTCTTTCCTTTTTGTTATAATGAAAGAAAATAAAAAGGAGGCCCAACAATGGCTATTAAATTCTCAAAAACAGATGATCTTGATAAAATGTTTGAAAACTTTGCAAGTTTTCCAGATGTAGAAAAAACAGTCGAATTCCCCGAAGAAAAAAAGAAGGCAGAAACTGCTACCACTAAAGAAGCAAAGAAGGCTAAGTAATGACATTCTTTCAACACCTTCCCTCTAGCGTCTTGCAGGCTGGGGCTATTTTTCTCTCGATTATTATCGAGGCCCTACCGTTTGTCCTAATCGGAAGTATCATTTCAGGGATTATTGAGGTCTATATCACCCCCGAGAGGGTCTACCGCTTTCTTCCCAAGAATAAATTTGGGCGGATCTTCTTTGGGACCTTTATCGGCTTTATCTTTCCTTCCTGTGAATGTGGGATTGTTCCCATTATCAATCGCTTTCTAGAAAAGAAAGTTCCAAGTTATACTGCTGTTCCCTTTTTGGTGACAGCACCGGTCATCAATCCTATCGTTCTCTTTGCGACCTACTCAGCCTTTGGGAATTCTGTCAAGATGGCCCTCTACCGCGCCCTTGGTTCCTTATTGGTCGCAACGGTGCTAGGGATCTTTCTTGGTTTTATTCAGACAGATTCGATCCAAAAAGAACATCGTAAGGCTGTACATGAACATGATTTTAGGGACTTGAGCAAAGGTCAAAAGCTCTTCCAAGTCTTGGTACAAGCCATTGATGAATTCTTTGATACGGGACGTTACCTGGTATTTGGTTGCCTCTTTGCCAGCCTCGTCCAAGTCTATGTCCCAACACGGATCCTCACTTCGATCAGCGCGACACCAGTTATTGCTATTCTCCTTCTCATGCTCTTGTCCTTTCTCCTCTCACTTTGTAGCGAGGCGGACGCCTTTGTTGGATCCTCTCTTCTGACGAGTTTTGGAGTAGCGCCGGTTCTTGCCTTTTTGGTGATTGGGCCTATGCTTGATGTCAAAAATCTCCTCATGATGAAAAATTATCTCAAGACCCGTTTTATCTGGCAATTTATCGGAATTGTTAGTGGAGTTGTGCTCCTTTATGCTTGGTTTGTGGGGGTGGTGCTATGATTCGTTTCTTGATATTAGCTGGCTATTTTGAGCTCACCATGTACCTGCAATTATCTGGTAAGCTCAATCAATACATCAACTTACACTATTCTTACTTGGCTTATATTTCCATGTTCTTGTCCTTTGTTTTAGCTCTTGTGCAGCTGATCATCTGGGTCAAGCAGATGAAGATCCACAGTCATCTTTCTGGCTTCTGGGCAAAAGTGGCGAGTATTTTCTTGCTCTGTATTCCTTTGTTTGTCGGGCTATTTTTCCCTACAGTGACACTGGATTCCCAAACAGTTTCTGCCAAAGGCTACCACTTCCCGGTTGCGGCTGGATCTTCCAAGGAAATCCAGCAGGACGAAGGGACAACAACCCAGTATCTCAAACCAGATACTAGTAGCTATTTTACCAAGTCAGCCTATGAGTCAGAAATGAAGCAGGCGGCAAAGAAATATGTTGATAAAAAAGTGATCCAGGTGACCACTGAGAATTACATGGAAGTCATGGAAGTACTTTATGATTATCCTGACCAATTTGCAGGAAAGACGATCGAGCTGACCGGCTTTGTTTACAATGATCCCAATAACAAGGACAGCCAATTTATCTTTCGCTTTGGGATCATTCACTGTATCGCAGATTCCGGCGTCTACGGTCTCTTAACAACCGGTGCTCCCCAGCATTTCGAAAACAATACCTGGATCCATGCGAAAGGAACCTTGTCCATTGAATACCACAAGCAACTCAAGCAAAGCTTGCCTGTCCTCCACATTAGCGATTGCCAGACCATTACGAAACCGGCCAATCCATATGTCTACCGCGTATTCTGATGGAGCTTCCGTTGTAGATCCAAACATCTTATAACTGTTCAAGCTAGAATCCACATTGGTTCTAGCTTTTTCTATGCTTTCCTCTCAAATCCTCTAATCCAAGCGGAAAATATTCGGAACAACGATTCCATCAAAGAAATCTTGTAGATTTTATGGTAAAATATGGTTAATAAAATAGGAAATAGGTACTTAAATGTCTTCAAAAGTTATTGTAACCATTTTCGGGGCCAGTGGAGATTTAGCTAAGCGCAAACTCTATCCATCCCTTTTTAGACTCTATAAATCAGGAAATCTATCTGAACACTTTGCAGTTATCGGAACAGCCCGCAGACCATGGAGCAAGGAATACTTTGAATCAGTCGTGGTAGAATCCATCACAGATCTGGCCGATAGCCCTCAACAAGCTCAAGAATTCGCTAGCCATTTCTACTACCAAAGCCACGATGTCAATGATACCGAACATTACATCGCTCTGCGCGAATTACAAAACAGCTTGGATGAGAAATACCAAACGGAACACAACAAGGTCTTCTTCTTGTCCATGGCTCCTCAATTTTTTGGAACCATTGCCAAACACCTCAAATCAGAAGGCATTGTGGATGGGCAAGGCTTTGAGCGCTTGATCGTTGAAAAACCTTTCGGTACTGACCTAGAAACGGCTAGTCAGCTCAACAAGGAATTGGAAGAAACCTTTGATGAAGAACAAATCTTCCGGATCGACCATTACCTTGGAAAAGAAATGATCCAAAATATCTTTGCCATTCGTTTTGGAAATCTTATTTTTGATAATCTCTGGAACCGAAATTTTATTGACAATATCCAAATTACCTTTGCTGAACGCTTAGGAGTTGAAGAACGCGGTGGCTACTATGATCACTCGGGGGCCCTTCGTGATATGGTGCAAAACCATACCCTTCAGCTTTTGTCTTTGCTTGCCATGGATAAACCAGCTACCTTTACCAAGGATGCGATTCGGGCTGAAAAAGTAAAAGTATTTGAGCAATTGCACAATCCAACAGATGACGAATTGAAGAAATTCTTTATCCGTGGTCAATACCATTCAGGTACGATCGAAGGGAAAAAAGATATCTCTTATCGCAGTGAGCCCAATGTCGACCCTGAATCTACTACGGAGACCTATGCTTCTGGTACGTTCTTTGTTGATAGCGATCGCTTCCGCGGTGTGCCTTTCTTCTTCCGTACCGGAAAACGCTTGACGCAAAAAGGAACCATGGTCAATGTGGTCTTCAAGCAAACCGATTCCATCTTTGGACATAGCTTGCAACCAAATGTCTTGACCATTTATATCCAACCAAATGAAGGTTTCTCATTGAGTATCAACGGAAAAGAGGTCGGTGAAAAGTTCAGTATCGCACCGATTTCCTTTGACTACGAGACAGATGCGACCGCAACTGGAGCATCCCCAGAGCCGTATGAAAAATTAATTTTCGACGTGTTAAACAATGACTCAACCAATTACAGCCACTGGCACGAAGTCCGCGCTTCATGGCAATTGATTGACCGGATCGAAAAACTATGGGCTGAAAATGGAGCACCGCTCTATGAGTACAAGTCAGGATCCATGGGACCAACTGCATCCGATGATCTCCTTGCAGACTACGGAGCAGAGTGGGTTTGGAAACCTGAACCTAAGAATTAAAGTAAGCCACCTTCGGGTGGTTTTTTGATAGCGCAAGGAAACAAAAAAGACAAATTGTCCTTCCAACAATTTGTCTTTTTTATTCGACTTTAAATCAAGCCTTCCAAGAGACCTCTCATGAAGTTTTCTGAATGGAATGGTCCGATGTCATCGATCTTTTCTCCAAATCCAATCAACTTCACCGGGATGTCCAATTCTTCACGGATCGCAAGAACAACCCCACCTCGAGCCGTTCCATCAATCTTTGTTAATACAATCCCTGTCACAGGCGTAATTTTTGAAAACTCTTTGGCTTGCACCAAGGCATTTTGACCTGTCGAAGCATCGAGCGCAAGCAAGGTTTCGTGCGGAGCATCAGGTACCACCCGCTTGATAATCCGGCCGATTTTTTCAAGCTCCGCCATAAGGTTGTCCTTGTTTTGCAGACGACCAGCCGTATCAATCATCAGAACATCGATATTTTCAGCCATCGCGCGTTCCATTCCATCGAAGACAACACTAGCAGGATCTGATTTTTCAGGACCTGTTACAACTGGAACATCTACTCGGCGCCCCCATTCTGCCAGTTGAGCCACTGCTCCTGCACGGAAGGTATCTGCTGCAACCAACATGACTTTCTTGCCTTCTTGTTTGTATCGGTGGGCTAACTTCCCGATAGAGGTTGTTTTACCAACCCCATTGACCCCGACAAAGAGCATAACCGTGAGGCCATCTTGAAAACGAATGGCTTCATTAAATTGGCCATCCTTTTCATACAAGTCTACCAATTTTTCGATAATCACGCGCTTGAGAGCATCTGGTTTTTTGGCATTTTCCAAGCGTGCTTCATAGCGCAACTCTTCGGTTAAATTAGAGGCCACTTGAACCCCAACGTCACTCATGATCAAGAGTTCTTCCAATTCTTCAAAGAATTCTTCATCGACTGAACGGAAGTTTGCAAAGAAGGCATTGAGGCGTGCGCCAAATCCAGTCCGTGTCTTTTTCAAGCTACGATCATATTTTTCCTGGATGGTTTCTTGCTGAGGTGCGACCTCATCTTGAATTGGCCCCTCTGCCTCTTCAACAGTTCTTTCCTCCATAGCTGATGCAGCTTGTCCTTCAGGAAAGCTAGACTCGGCTTCCGCTACTTCTGAAGTTTCCTCTACTTCAGCGATCGCTTCTGATGCTTCCGGTTCTGGAATATTCTCTTCTGTCGTGCTCACTTCTACTGGCTCAGCGTCCGGTGATGGTGACTCTTCTTCCAGTTTTATAACATCAATCTCATCTGCTTCTTTAAGAGGCTCAGTTTCCGTTTCATCAGCTACAGGTGAAACTTCTTCAGAACTTGTTTCTGTTTGAGCGGATTCAAAGACAACCGGAGACTCCTCTCCTGCTGCTTGGTCTTCATGAGTCTCTGAAGTCACTATTTCTTCAACAAGAGGTTCCTCTGCCGGCTCTTCTTGAGCAACGGTTGAAATAGGTTGATGAGTGGCTGCAATTCGCGCTTTGAGCTCTTGGTAATAAGCCTCCATATCAGCGATTTTTTGCTCTTCCTTGTCATTTAAGGTAGCCGCCGGCTCCTCTTTGACAGTTTCTTCAACCTCAGTACTTTCCGTCACTTCTTCCGAAGACGGAAGCACTTTTTCAGTTTCTTCTTTTTTTCCAAATAAACGATCAAATAATCCCATTTATTCACTCTCCTTTAGCACATAATTTTCAATCGCCCATGCGACAGCATCTTGGTCATTGGTCACAGGGGCCACAAGCGCTGCAACTTCCTTCACTGCTGGAATCGCATTGCCCATGGCAACCCCTAGTCCAGCCCACTGGATCATAGACAGGTCATTGGCTTCATCTCCACAGGCCATGACTTGATCTGCCTTAAGGCCCAAAATAGCTGCCAGTGCCTCTAAACCTGTCGCCTTGTGAACATTTTTAGGGCACCATTCCAGCAACATTTCCCGAGATTTAAAAATTTCATAGTCTTGAAATAAGTCCGGCTTGATCTGCTTGATCGCTGCATCTAAAAAGTCTTGATCGACTGCTGTCACACACTTGTTGTAGGAAATCGTGGATGGCAGGTCTTTAAAATCAGTTTCAATAAAGTTCAGGTAGGGATTGTAAAGGGAATAGAGAGACTTTCGATCTGCATGAATCTCATAAACCGTTCCCTCACTGATAGCATCCAGCGGAAGGCCTAGACGGGCTGTTTCATCATGAATGGTTGCGACATCTTCTGGTGCCAAGACAACCTTTGAGAGAATCTCTCCATTATTTCGCTGCACTAAGCCACCATTGAAGGTAATCGTATACTCTTCTTTGAGGCTTTCTGTTCCCAATTCTTCCAAAAGAAAATCCATGGCTTTCAGGGGCCGACCAGTGGTTAGAACCACCTTGACACCTTGGGCCTGTGCAGCAGCGAGGGCTGCTCTATTGCGAGGGGAGATCTTTTTTTCTGAATTGAGAAGGGTCCCATCTAAATCCAGCGCAATCAAGGAAATCTGACTCATACAATTTCCTCCATGTAGCGTAGGACAGAACCAGTCGCATGGTGGCCGATGACTTTTTCAGCAATCGCTAAGATTTCAGGACGTGCATTTTCTGGCGCTACAGGATGACCCACGACTTGCATCATATGGAGGTCATTTAAGTTATCCCCGAAAGCCATCACCTGATCCATCGAGATCCCTAGTTTATCCGCTAAGGCGGTAATGGCCACTCCCTTATCGACATAATCGAGGACAATATCAATCGATTCAAAACCTGTCGTCATCGCTTTGACACCGGGGATGTTCTCAGTGACCCATTGCTCACCTTCAAGTACTAGAGCTGCATCAAAGTTGGTGGTCAATTTGAAGATTTCATCCTGAATATCTGCTAGGTTTTGCACTTTTTGAATGTTTTCATTGTAGTGCTGACTCAAGGCCAGATAGTCGGGATCTACTGTTTCTAATACATAGCTCCCTTTTTTCCCAGTCAAAAGCAGTTTATTCGGGTCTGCATAAGGAGAGGATTTCAAAACCTCAAAAACACCCAAATAAAAGTCTTTAGACATGGTCGCTTCGTAGAGATCTTCTCCATGAAATTCTACCACACTACCATTTTCAGCAATGAAAATCATCTGGTCCTCAAATCCTTTAAAGAGAGATTTGAGAGAAAGGAGGGCACGGCCACTTGCAGCAGCAAAATAGATGCCTTTTTCTTTGCAGCTTGCTAACACTTTGCGTAAAAGGTCTTGATCGTACTGATGTTGGTCATTTAAAAAGGTTCCATCCATGTCCGTAGCGATTAATTTGATATCATTATTCTTCATTTTCTAAGTCTTTCAATTTTACTGAGACGATTTTAGAAACCCCAGATTCCTGCATGGTCACTCCATAGATGGAATCTGCAGCTGACATGGTTCCCTTCCGGTGCGTCACGACAATAAATTGGCTTTCCTTATCAAAGCGGTTGAGGTAGTCTCCAAAACGCTTGACATTGGCCTCATCCAGGGCAGCCTCTACCTCATCCAGAATGACAAATGGAATGGTCTTGACACGAATGATCGAGAACAAGAGAGCCAAGGCTGACAAGGCTTTTTCTCCACCACTCATGAGGTTTAAGGATTGGATCTTTTTACCAGGTGGCTGCACAGAAATCTCAACCCCAGCTGTCAGAAGATCCTGCTCTGTCAGAATCAAATCAGCAGAACCCCCACCAAACATTTGACGGAAAGTGACTTTAAAGGATTCACGAATGGCTTCAAAGGTTGATTTAAAGCGTTCCTTGACTTCGTCATTCATGTCGTTGATGGTCGACAGAAGCATGTTTTTCGCAGCCAAGACATCCTCCCGCTGGCTAGAAAGGAAATCAAAGCGTCCCTTCACTTCATCGTATTGCTCAATCGCATCCACATTGACTGGACCAAGTGCCTTAATGTCTTTTTCGATGCTCTTGAGCTGGTCTTCAGCTGCCGCAAGATTTTCAACAGGTTTGGCCTGTTCTTTGGCTTGGTCAAAGCTTTGCATGAATTCATCGATAATTTGTGTTAAGAGCTTGTTCAAGTGGTCTGCATGCTTTTCACGTGTCGCTTCAGCCTTGGCTTGTTGACGAATCCACTCTTCGTTTTTCTTGCGCGCTTGTTCCATCTGTTCTGCCACATCTTCGGCCTGGCCTTCCAAATCATCCAGCTCAAAACGTTTCCGAATGACTCCTTGTTCCAAATCTGTCTTCTTGGCTTGCGCCTGTGCCAATTGATTGGCTAGCTGCTCCACATCCACTGTCTGAACTTGGGCATCGCCTTGTTCAATCAGTAATTGCAACTGATGCTCTTCTACTTCCAACTGAGAGATCGTTTCTTCCAAGCGACGAGCATCTGTTTGTTCGTAGCTTTGTTGGCTCTTATATTCCGTCTGTTGGAGTCGCAATTCTGCCAATTGCTCTTGCAGGTTTTGTACCTTTTGTTGCAGAACATCTTTGTCCGACTTCATGGTTTCAATGTCGCGGTTCAAGTTTTCTTTATGAAGCTCAATTTCTGCCAATTGCTCAGTAAGGGACTCCAGCTCTTCTTGGAGAGTTTGGGTCGCATCTGTTGCCAATTCTGACTTCAAAGCTTCCAAGAGTTCCTGAATTTCTTGCAGTTGTTCTTGGCTTTGTTGGTAAGCCAATTGGGCCCTCTGTTGCTCCAGGCGCGCTTGCTCACCTTGGCTTTGAATGGAAGCCAGGTATTCTTGCGCCTGCTTGAGCAGATTGTCCTTGGTCTCTACCTCCTGCTCAGCTTCTCTCAAACGAGCATCCAGAGCTTGCATTTCCTGTTTCAAACTATCTAATTCTGGTTTGACAAAGACCGTATTTTGGGAACGGTTGGCACCACCGGCATATGATCCTCCGGTCCGCAATTCAGTACCATCCAAGGTCACCATCCGAACTTGATAGTTGACTTTACGGGCCGCCTCACGCGCATGCTCCGTCGTATCAAAGATGGCCGTTACGCCAAGCAGGTTTTGGAAAATCTGTTCAAAACGATGCTCATAGGTCACTAAGTCACTCGCAATTCCTAAAAATCCTGCACTGGCTTGAATCAATTCCAGATTCCGAGGGGATAGTTGACGAGCTTTGATGGTCGTTAGTGGAAGGAAAGTTGCCCGTCCCAAGCGATTGCGTTTCAAGAAATCGATCGCTCGCGTTGCAGCCTTTTCATCCTCGACAATGATCTGTTGGCTGCTAGCTCCCAGAGCAATTTCAAGCGCTGTCTGGTAGTCTTTTGAGAAGCTCAAATTCTCACTAACAGCCCCACAGATGCCTCCTAGACGTTCTGCTTCTTGTAAGACGCTCTTGACGCCTGCATAGAAGTTACTATGGTTCTTCTGAATGGCTTCCAAGCTATTGATCCGCGCCCGTTTGTTTTTGCTCTCATCCATCAAGTCAAACATGGCAGCTTGAGCCTCTTGGTAGGCAGCTTTGGCCTGCTCCACTTTTACCAATTGCTCTTGATATTCTACTAGTAAACCTTTGACCGTCGCTTGTGCCTGATCCAATTCTTCCAATTGTCGGACTTCTTTTTCCTTGGCAGTTTCAAAGTTTGTTTGTGCCTTGGTCAAATCCTCTTGACGATGGCTAGATTCTTGCAGGAGTGCTTGGATCCGACTCTCAATGGCTGTTCGCTCATTCGATTTTTCAGCCTCCATCTGCAAAAGCGCGACATACTGCTCTCGTAGATGCTCAATGACTTGTTCCGGATCTTCTTC
Organism: Streptococcus sp. HMSC076C09; assembly: GCF_001837905.1. Lineage (NCBI taxonomy): Bacteria > Bacillati > Bacillota > Bacilli > Lactobacillales > Streptococcaceae > Streptococcus > Streptococcus sp. HMSC076C09. Next base: position 122,898 of record NZ_KV834646.1, on the reverse strand, counting down.
GTAGTTGGCTAATTCTTTTTCCAACTCTTCTTGTTGCTGACGGTTCTCTGTCAGTCTTTGTTGAAGCACAGCTAGCGTCTCTTGTTTTTGAGCCAGCTCATTTTTCGCTTCTTCCAGACGGGCCAAAATAGCATCCAGACGCTCAAGATTTTCCCTACGACTATGGGCTGCTTGACTCGATTGCAACTTAGCTACTTCGATTTGCTTTTCCAAATCACTGATCAAACGAGTGACCTCAAGTAAGCTGGCCTGGTCCTCAGCTAAACTCTCATCCAACTGATGGCGGGCTTTCTTGATACGTACATTATCTTCTTCTAAGACCTGACGACGTTGGTAATAAGAAGCCAACTGTTCTTGAATGGCCTTTTCTTCTTGATCAGCCTTTTCATAAAGGTCCTTTGTCAAATCGACTTGAGCAACTAAAACATCCAGCAAGAGAACCTGCCGTTCTTGGTCTAATTCCAAGAAACGGCGAGCGACAGTCGCTTGCTTTTCAAGAGGTTGGATTTGTCCTTCTAATTCATAGAGGATATCCTCCAGACGGTCCAAATTCTCCTGGGTTTGGTTGAGTTTGGTCTCGGTTTCCTTACGCCGCGTCTTAAATTTCAAGACACCAGCAGCTTCTTCAAAGATAGCCCGGCGTTCTTCCGGTTTGGAGTTGAAGATCTCCTCTACCCGTCCTTGGGAGATAATAGAGAAGGAATCACGTCCCAATCCCGTATCCATGAACAGATCATGCACATCTCTGAGACGTACTTTCTTGCCGTCGATCTTGTACTCGCTGTCTCCTGAACGATAAATATGCCGTTCGACACGAATTTCTTTCCCTGCCTGTTGGATAAAACCATCTTGGTTATCTAAGACAACTGTGACACAGGCATAATTCAGCGGTTTTCGCGATTCTGTCCCTGCAAAAATGACATCGGGCATCTTGCCCCCACGTAAACTCTTGACACTAGATTCCCCCAGGGCCCAGCGCAAGCTCTCCGTGATATTTGATTTTCCAGATCCATTAGGCCCTACAACGGCAGTGACCCCTTTGTCAAATACGACTTTTGTCTTATCCGCAAAGGATTTAAAGCCTTGGATTTCAATCTCTTTTAGATACATGGCCCATCATTCCTCGTTTCAACTGCATTGCGGGCTGCTTCCTGCTCCGCTAACTTCTTGGAACGACCATGACCATGTCCCATCGTTTGACCGTTCACGAATACTTCTACTTCAAACTCTTTCGCATGAGCTGGACCGGACTCGCTAACCACTTGGTATTGGATCTCCACATCTCCGTGAACCTGTAACAGTTCTTGCAGGCGGGTCTTGTAGTCAATGACTTGAGAAAATTGACCCGTTTCAACCTTTGGAATCATGACCTGGTAGATGAAGCGTTTGACTGCTTCCACTCCTTGATCCAGTAAAAGAGCACCTAAAAAAGCTTCAAATAAATCGCCAAGAATCGTATCGCGGTCCCGACCACCAGATTTTTCTTCGCCCTTGCCCAGTTTGATGAAATGGTCAAAGTGGCAATCTCGAGAAAAACCAGCCAGACTTTCTTCACGGACAATCATAGAACGGAATTTGGACAAATCTCCCTCCGGTCTGTTTGGGTGTTCCTTATACAAATATTCGGAAATAACTAATTGAAGAACAGCGTCTCCTAAAAATTCCAAACGTTCGTTATGTGAAATTTTTAAGAGGCGGTGCTCATTGGCATAAGAGGTGTGCGTAAAAGCTGTATCTAATAAACTGCTATCTGAAAAAACGATCTGAAACCGTTCCGATAACAGGGCTTGTAATTTCTCCATGGGAAGCCTACTTTCTAATAAATTCATACTCTTAAGTATACCAAAAAAGAAGCACGAACGCACTTCTTTTCCTAGTTCTAGGGCCTGAATTCTCCAATTTTAATCAGGATCTTCTTCTGTTTGATTTTCGGACTTATTGGGAATCACTTTTAAGAGATAATAGGTGATAAAAATCGTCAAAGCACCTAAAGCAAGCTTCACCCAAATAATCGGAGCCAGATAGATCGAAATCCCCATCAGAATGTAGATCTGAAGAAGGATCCATTTCTTCCGTTCTTTGGCAATCGATTTGGTCTCTCGGTAATCCGCTACATAGGTTTGATAAAGCTTGGTTTGGTAGAGCCACTTTTCAAAGCGTTTGGAACTTTTAGCAAAGCAGGCCATAGACAGCAGTAAAAATGGGGTCGTCGGTAAAATCGGTAAAGGAATCCCAATAATTCCTAATCCCAAAGACACAAAACCAATCGTAAGATAAACAAGGCGCATTTACTTCTCCTTTGTATGATTTTTTTGTTAAAAGCCATTTCATAGTTGACTTACTAACTTTTACTAATCCTTTCTCAATTTTTAGAAAAAGCTACTAACACAACAGCATAGACTAGAAGGAGCAAGATCCCATAAAGGATTCCAGCCCATTTATAATAGCGATTCACACCGCAATAACGCTCCACGTAAGCTCTACTTGGTTTTTCAGGATCATACCAAACCGTCATCGAAGAACATAGTGGAAATTGGGTCTGAAGAGCTGTATTAAAAGAAACAAATGAATTTCGATAAAAGGTAATCGAATTGGCTAGCATCTCTTCTCTTGTGTGAAAGTAGGATGCCTGTTTAGGTCCCCATGGGGTTGAAACCGTCCTAATGAAGAAATAACGAAAGGATTTTTTATAAGCAACGCCATTTACCTTGTATTCCACAATCGGAGGATTTCCCCCTCTAAAGCGATTATAGCCCACAATAGTTCCTTTGATGGATGATGTAGCAAGCCGAACCATCTTTTTATCACGGAAATAAAGATAAAAATAAGTACCACTCAAAAAAACTAAGGCTAAAAAGATAACTAGAGTTGAGAGCCAAAACAGTAGCATTTTAGTTGACATTTATTTCTCCCCCAAATTTGATTGGTAGTACTCTAAAAACTCTTCTTCACTTTGAAAGATATGTTCTTTTCCATCTTTCGAACTAGTTGAAGGAATAGTTAGGTTCTTAAAGATATTGGTATCTTTGGGAACAACCAATTTCAAAAAAGAGATTTTAAAACGAACGTCTTCTTTTCCAAGGAAATACAATTCAGATAGCGAATCTTTACTCAATATATCATATACTTTTGGATACTTGCTTGCTAAAGAATCTGTTTGAACTTTTTTAGTAAACCAAAACGCTGACCATACAAAATTAAAATGTTGGTTTGAAAGTCTGTCATATTTATTGAGTAAATCCTCAAGACCTTCTTTATTTTGCCATGCTTTTTGATTTACATCATAAAAGTCCTTACCTGTTTTTCCAGATGATGTTTTAGAAATAATTTTCCCCGTTTCTATATCTATGATACCAATAAAAGTTTTTGAGTTTGATTTACTATTCACTGCCATCTTTATAGGCAAATAAGTTTTTCCTTCTTCAGATTGTAACAATTTTGGGGAATCCGCAACATTAATTGGAACATAATTTTTATTATATTCCCTCACCATCTTAAACACATCATAAGTTTTTTGTTTAATCGTATTGTCTTTTGTATCGTAAACATCTAATAACCAGTATTCTCCTTTTTCAGGGATATTACTCTTTAAATAAGGAACTTTATCCTTTTCACTTAACCAGTACTTATATGCTGCCGACTTCAATTTGTAACTCTGCCGAATAATAAAACGTTCACCATGCATCTCAACTCTATTATTTCTGATGTCAATACGAGGATCATATTTCTTAGCCTCTTTCGCTTCCTTTAATTCAGCTTCGTTATCCCAGCTAATTGCTACCGCTTTATGATTAGCAATAAATTCATAATCAATAATTTTTGCTCTCGGGCTCCACATGACAAACTGAGTCAGTTTATGCTTACGATAAGCGCTATATGCAAGAACACCTCCTGTGATAGCAATTACAAGAAATAAAACTTGGACTAATTTGGATCTCATCAACTTTTTCATTTCTATTTTTCCTTTCTAGTGATTGAATAATATCTAACTACCATTCCGATTGGTTCCATACTATTCTTTACATGTCAATTAATCAAAGGATTTTATAAATCATTGACCACCCAAAATTTCTTGACCCATATTATCTACCATTAAATCACTTAGCAAAGATGCAATGTTTTCAGTCTATTGCAGTATTACATATTTTGATGGAATTATTGTCCGGATGATCCCGTTTGACGCTTCAATAGTTTAAGAATCTTTCTGGTCTTAATTTCCCGATGAAAATGCATCACACAAGCAAAAGCAAGAAGGTAGATCATCAGACACAAAAAATCAGTTTCTCTGATAAAAGTAACCAAGAAAAAAATCCCTAAAAAAACAAAAAGAATCTTCATAATAAAAATTGCAAGCACCTTTGCTCTAAGTGTTTTGCGCTCTTTTTCCTTCAAAATAACTGTTTTCCAACCAGTTCTCAGATCTTTTTTTCTCGCCTTCGCTATCATCAACATTCCGAAAACTATCAGAGTTCCAATCATTGCGATACCGAAATTGATCGTATACGGTAATCCCCCAAAGGCTGAATTTAAGACACTTGCAATTCCTTTTAAAAGAAAGACTGCAAGTGGAGCAGCAACCATTATCCAATTGGAAGTATTTTTTTGATCATTATATTGAAATACTTCGTTTTCTTCATCAAAATAAATCCATTTCGAATCCAAATAACCGATATATGTTTTCACAATTAACATTTCTCCATTAATTTATTCTTGAGATAAAGTACTCCTATCATACACGAATTTTGGCTAAAGAGCAAATTCATTACTAGATATAGATTTCCTCAAATAGACATATAAAAAACCACCCGCAGGTGGTTTTCTATCTTATATCTTCGTCAATGGAGTTGCAGTGTCTGGTGATGTATCCAGCACCTCAAAATCATGACCGACAGCTAGATCTGCTCGAGCCAGTTGGTTCTCCATGGTCATATGGGCCAATTCTTTGATATTGTTCTCTTTTGACAAATGCCCCAGATAAATCTTCTTGGTGCGATTTCCCAAGGTCCGGATCATGGCATCTGCACCATCTTCATTAGAAAGGTGGCCCAGATCAGATAAGATCCGTTGCTTCAAACGCCAAGCATACGAACCTGCTCGAAGAATTTCTACATCATGGTTGGACTCAATTAGATAGCCATCCGCATCCGCGACGATTCCTGCTAAGCGATCGCTCACATAGCCCGTATCCGTCAGCATGACAAAGCTCTTCCCATCCTTCATCAAGCGATAAAATTGAGGGGCTGCAGCATCGTGACTAACGCCAAAGCTCTCAATATCAATATCTCCGAAAGTCTTGGTCTTGCCCATTTCAAAGATATGCTTTTGAGCATCATCGACCTTTCCTAGATACTTGGTGCCTTCCATAGCCTTCCAAGTGGCTTCATTAGCATATAGATCCATCCCATATTTCCGCGCTAAAACACCCACACCATGAATATGGTCTGAGTGTTCGTGCGTAATCAGAATGGCATCTAAATCTTCTGGTTTGCGATCAATTTCAGCCAATAGTCCTGTAATCTTTTTCCCTGATAGACCTGCATCAATGAGCAGTTTTTTCTTTGGTGTCTCAAGGTAGAAAGAATTTCCACTAGAACCTGAAGCTAAAATACTGTACTTAAATCCCTCTTCTGTCATTGACTCCTTATTCTTCCTCTTCTGTATCCCAGTCGTCTTTAATCGCATCTTTGTCGTACGGCAAGACAATGGTAAAGGTAGATCCCTTACCATATTCACTCTTGGCCCAAATAAAGCCTTTGTGCTGCTTAATGATCTCCTTAGCAATGGCTAAGCCCAGACCAGTCCCACCTTGGGCCCGGCTACGCGCCTTATCCACTCGGTAAAAGCGATCAAAAATGCGTGGCAAGTCTTTCTTGGGAATTCCCAAGCCCTCATCTGAGATAGAGATAATCAACTGGGCATCTGTTGTTTTCATCCCTACCTTGATTTTCCCACCATCGGGTGAGTATTTGATGGCATTGTTCAAGATATTGTCGATTACCTGGGTCATTTTATCCGTATCAATTTCAACCCAAATCGGGGTGATTGGATATTCACGGATCAGTTCATACTTCTTGGTATCTTCTTGCGATTGACTCTTGATCTTATCAAACCGGTTTAAAATAAAGGTAATAAAGGCCGTAAAGTTGGTCAACTCGATGTCCAACTGACTAGTTTCATTATCGATTCGTGACAAGCTCAAAAGATCTGTGACCATACGCATCATGCGGTTGGTTTCATTCAGTGAAACCTTGACAAAATCTGGTGCCACTGGCTCTGACAAAGCGCCATCATCTAGAGCTTCCAGATAGGATTTCACACTGGTCAAAGGTGTTCGCAGTTCATGACTCACATTGGAGACAAAGAGGCGACGTTCCCGTTCTTCCTTGTCCTGCTCTGTCGTATCGTGCAAGACAGCTACCAGACCAGAGATAAAACCTGATTCGCGACGAATCAAGGCAAAGCGCACACGAAGGCTTAAGTACTCCCCATTTTCATCCTGGGAATCGATGGTTAACTCTGGTACTTCAGTAATCAAGCTTCGCAGATCATAGTCGTCTCCAAGCGAAAGCAAATCTAAAATACTGGTATTGAGAACCTCGTCCGGATTGACATTCAATTGCTTGGCTGCCATTTCATTGACCATGATGATCTGACCCCGTCTGTTGGTCGCAAGCACTCCATCTGTCATATAGGCTAGAATACTAGTCAGCCGCTTGGTTTCCTGCTCTAGGTTTTCATGCGTCAGACGAATGACCTCAGATAGATCATTGATACTGTTGGTCATATCGGTCAGCTCTGGGCTTCCTTGCATGTCGACCACTTCAGAGTAATCCCCAGCAATCAGATCTTTAATTTTGGCGTTTAGTTGTCGGAGCTTGATATTGTCCCTACGGTTTTCTAGGAGAAGCAAGGCTACCACAATGATAAACCCAACCGTAATCAGAACAAAGACAAAGTTCGACGACATGACAAATTGTTTTAGTTGATCAATCATTGTTTCTCATATAATATCCGACACCACGGCGGGTCAAGATATATTCTGGACGTCCCGGTGTGTCCTCGATTTTTTCACGCAACCGACGAACCGTCACGTCTACTGTCCGAACATCACCAAAGTAATCATAGCCCCACACCGTCTCAAGAAGGTGCTCACGAGTCATCACTTGACCGACATGGGTCGCAAGGTGATAGAGCAATTCAAATTCGCGATGGGTCAAGTCCAATTCTTTGTTGCCTTTTTGAACCAAGAAGGCATCTGGAAGAATGTGAAGATCACCAATGACAATTTCCGTATCGGCCTCATTTTCAAGCTGAGGATCAGCCGCAAACTCAGAACGACGCAACAAGGCTTTCACACGCGCTTGCAATTCCCGATTCGAGAAGGGTTTGGTTACATAGTCATCCGCCCCGATTTCAAGCCCGATGACCTTATCAAATTCCGTATCCTTAGCAGATAGGACAATGATCGGCACATTGCTAGTCTTACGAATCGTCCGCGCTACTTCCAAGCCATCAATCTCTGGCAACATCAAATCTAGAATAATAATATCCGGATTTTCAGCCGCAAAGACCTCTAAAGCTTCCCGACCATCAAAGGCTGTTAAGACTTCATAACCCTCTTTTGCCATGTTAAATTTTATAATATCTGAAATTGGTTTTTCATCATCAACTACTAATATTTTTTTCATCTTACATACCTGTTTCTAATGCTTCTTTTCCTAATCAATCTCTATCTTCTTATTATATCAAACTTATGAAGAAATGTGGAGCCTCAATTGCTGGACTTTCCAATAAGAAAGGGTAAAAAAGGCCGAGAAGTTAAAATCTCAGTCTCAGAAAAAACGAATGATAGGTAAAAGATAAAATCACTTGAGTGATTCTAAAAAAAGTTAATTTCCTACTTGCTAGAATGAATGAATCATTTATTAAAAACTTTCCGTCGTGAGAAAAATGAGAGTGGGACAGAAATCATAGCCTCTTAATTTTCTTTGGATTGTCGAGCAAGACGCAGTGGTTGAGTGGGCTCTACTACGCTGATTTCATCAGCTTTTACAGCCCTACTCAACTGTGCGGAGGTGGGACGACGAAATCGAATTCTAACGAATTACCGATTTCTGTCCCACTCTCACTCGGGAGTTTTGGAACTTCATAGAAGTTCGCTGACGTTCTTACTCACCTAAGGAAGGTTTTTTAGATTGTTTTATCCTCAATCTTTTTATTTTTTCATTATTTCTCAACACGTGATTTGTTGGCGACATCAGCTAGGATTTCTGCTACAAACTCATCATGTTTAAACATTAAAACGGTATCTACTTTCAGAGGAGATACCGATCTTTCTTCTTTGAATAAGGAATCTAAAATTTCTTCCTTTCTCTATCTTTTAAATTAATTGATTTCTTCAGAGAAAGACTGTAAATTTTTTGATATAATATCAAGGATGGATTGATAGATATTTAAAAGATAATGTTCAAAAGAATTACAAATGAAAATTAAGAATATGTCAAATTGGACATACGTCTCTCTACCATCATCCATGCAGAAACAAGATTATATGAAATAAAAGGAGTAACCAATGTCCGGAAACTATTCAACACGTGAATTCCGCGAGAAACTATATGATGACCTTCATGTTCGATTAAGAGATACAGTGATTTTGATGTGTTCGATTTTTATTGCCTCTATAGGTCTAAATATGAATTCAACAGCTGTCATTATTGGAGCCATGCTGATTTCCCCTCTTATGACACCGATTATTGGACTGGGGTTTGGTTTAGCTATTTTTGATACGCGTTTAATCAAGCAATCTCTAGGGGTTTTATTTACTCAAGTATTGGTCAGTTTGCTTGTCTCGACTCTATATTTCTGGATTTCTCCCTTATCTTATGCAAGTAGCGAATTGATTGCACGAACCTCTCCAACCATTTGGGATGTTCTCATTGCTATTGCGGGTGGGATAGCAGGTGTCATTGGTTCAAGAAAAAAAGAAGCAAACAATATCGTGCCAGGAGTAGCCATTGCAACAGCTCTGATGCCACCTATCTGCACTGCAGGCTATGGTTTAACTAATGGAAATGTACGATTTTTATTTGGGGCTCTCTATCTTTTCTTGATCAACTGTGTCTTTATCATGCTAATCAATATTGTTGGAACAAGAATTATGATGAGAAAATCTCCTTTAAGTTCATTTAAAGAGCTAAACATTAAAATGAGAATTGGGCTGATATCCTTGATTGTATTATTGGTTCTTCCAGCCAGCTATTCAGCAGTCACTCTGACGATGGATCAAGCACGAAAAGAAGGGATTAAACAGTTTGTAGGCAAAGAGTTCTCTAATCATACGATCATTAATCAAGTCTACAAGTCAAGTAGCAATGAATTGGTCTTGACAGTTGTTGGAGATCCGATTTCAGAAGAAGAATTAGAAACCATTCGCCAAAAACAAGACTCTTACGGTATTCAATCTGTTCAATTGAAAGTCAATCAAGTCCATAATTCGACAAAATTAGATAGTGAGACGACCAAGGAATTTTACGAAAACATTGACAAGTATATCGATCAAAAACTCTCTGAAAAAGATTCACAAAACGATCTCGTAAAAGAAAATGAAGCAGACAAGGATTGAGGATAGTCAACTTATCTAACTCATGGAAGCAAATCTTGGGAGGATATCCTATATCCAAAAGTTCATGGATAGAAAGGATTGTTGATGGGGATACTATTTGTAGTGGTTTGACCGATCACTACTAGCTCAGGTTAAACAAAATAGAAAAAGCAACAACTGAAATAGTTGTTGCTTTTTCTTACTAAAAATATTTATCAGACTGTGATCGTTTTATTTCTCAACACGAGATTTATTTGCAATATCTGCAAGAATCAATTTTACAAATGCATCTACCGGCATGGTTTCTGTTTCTTTTTGACCATAACGGCGAACGTTTACAGCCTGCTCTTCCATTTCCTTGTCCCCAACGATTAATTGGTAAGGAATTTTTTGAGTTTGAGAAGCACGAATCTTGAACTGCATTTTCTCATTGCGTTCATCTACATCAGCACGGACACCACGGTCACGAAGTTTCTTAGCTACTTCCCAAGCGTAGTCCACGTGTTTTTCGTTCGATACTGGGATGAGGGTTACTTGGTGTGGCGCAAGCCAGGTTGGGAAAGCTCCCTTGTAGTTTTCAATCAAGATCGCAGTAAAGCGTTCCATAGTTGAAATAACCCCACGGTGGATCATAACTGGACGGTGTTCTTCCCCGTCTGCTCCAATGTAATGAAGATCAAAGCGTTCTGGAAGCAAGAAGTCCAGTTGGATCGTTGAAAGAGTTTCTTCTTTACCAAGAGCTGTTTTCACTTGGATATCCAATTTTGGTCCGTAGAAGGCTGCTTCCCCTTCAGCTTCATAGTACTCAACACCCATATCATCAACGGCTGCTTTCAACATACGTTGAGCATTTTCCCACATTTCATCGTTGTCAAAGTATTTGTGTTTGTCTTCAGGATCACGGTAAGACAAGCGGAAACGATAATCTGTCAAGTTAAAATCTTCATACACATCGATGATCAATTGAAGGATCTTCTTGAATTCTTCCTCGATTTGTTCTGGAGCCACAAAGGTATGACCATCATTCAGAGACATTTCACGCACACGTTGAAGTCCTGTAAGGGCACCAGATTTTTCATAACGGTGCATCATACCGATTTCAGCGATACGGATTGGCAATTCGCGGTAAGAGTGCACATGGTGTTTGTAAACTTCGATATGGTGAGGACAGTTCATTGGACGAAGAACAAACTCTTCTCCATCCCCCATATCCATTGGTGGGAACATGTCTTCACGGTAGTGATCCCAGTGACCTGAAGTCTTATAAAGTTCTACAGAAGCAATTGGTGGAGTGTAGACGTGTTGGTAGCCTGCTGCGACTTCTTTATCAACGATATAGCGTTCCAACTCACGACGGATGGTCGCACCATTTGGCAACCAAAATGGAAGACCTTGACCAACTTCTTGAGAAATCATGAACAAATCCAGCTCTTTCCCAAGTTTACGGTGGTCACGCTCTTTAGCTTCTTCACGCATTTGAAGGTAGTTCTTCAAATCTTTCTTGTCGAACCAAGCGGTACCGTAAATCCGTTGCATCATAGCGTTATCGCTATTTCCACGCCAGTAAGCACCTGCCACATTCAAAAGGTGGAAGATTTGGATGCGGCCTGTTGATGGAACGTGTGGGCCACGGCAGAGATCCACGTATTCACCTTGACGGTAGATCGTCAAACCACCTTCGTCTTCAGAGTGTTCTTCGATCAATTCCAATTTGTATGGATCATTTTTGAAGATTTCACGCGCTTCATCTTTAGTCACTTCTTCACGAATAGATGGGAAGTTTTCTTTAACGATTTTCTTCATTTCTTCTTCGATACGAGGAAGGTCTTCGTTAGAGATTTGACCAGCTTGGTTGTCTGTATCGTAGTAGAAACCATCTTCGATGGCTGGACCGACACCCAAGTGGATATCTGGGAAGAGGCGACGAGCTGCTTGAGCGAACAAGTGAGCCGCTGAGTGACGCAAGATTGGAAGAGCATCTTCGTGATCAGGTGTCACGATTTCAATGCTTCCGTCTTCAGTGATAGCACGAGTTGTGTCAATCAATTTGCCGTTGAATTTACCAGCAAGAGCTTTTTTTGCTAAGGAATTGCTGATTGATTGGGCAATTTCAAAAGTAGTAACGCCAGATTCGAATTCACGAACAGCGCCATCTGGGAAAGTAATTTGAATCATGATTTTCTCCTTATAAAGTTTTTAGTAGCTAAATGGGTGGGAGGTGTCTTTGAACATTGGAATCATCTCTTCTTTAGATTTCTTCATTAAGAAATCAAAAAAGCGACCTCCTCGAAAGGACGTCGCAACGTGGTTCCACCTTCATTTATGTTCCTCAAAAAAGAGGGACACCTCTGATTGGCTCTAACGTAGCCACCGTTTTATGTTTGCATAAAAGAATCACGAGTAGTCCCAAACCTATCCTCTACGCGATTTCCAGCCCCACGCGCTCTCTATCAGATTTCCTAGATTTGATATGTCTCTGTCAGTTATTATAGCACGATTGAAAAATTTTGCAAGAAAAAATTTCATTTTCAATCAAAGAAATGCGTGATTTTACGGATTTTCTTCACTTGTTTGACCGAAGCCTTCATCATCTTCACAGATCCATTGACCGGAAGAGCAATCACCTTGGTCGGGATTTTCACAATGGTCTTAGACATCCGCTTAACCCGGCTTTGCTCAGGATTCAAATCATTTGAAAAGTCTTTAGAGATGATTTTATCCAGGTAAAATTCGTAGACCCGACGGCCAAAGGTTGCTGCAGAAATATCATCAATCTTTTCTGCCCACTTGGTCTCATCAATTGCAGGCATCTCGTCAATCGCTTCAAGAATCGCTTGTGCCAGATCGCTCTCCTCATAAAAGAGCTTTCCAAACATAGGGTCATCAATCACATGATCGAGATAAGGATTGCCATGAGCGATAATCGGAGTACCACTTGCAATACTCTCTAAATAGGTCAACCCTTGCGTCTCACTCGTTGAAGCTGAAATAAAGAAGTCAGCCGCCTTATAGTAAAGAGCTGTCTCATTTGGTGGGATCATCCCTGTAAAGACAACCGCATCTGAAATCCCCAGTTTCGCCGCTTGTTTTTTCAAATCATCCAAATAAGGACCATCTCCAGCAACGATCAACTTAACTTTTGGATTGACCTTGAGGACATCAGGAAGAGCCGCAATAACAGCCTGAATATTCTTTTCATAAGAAACCCGCGACAGGCTCAATAAGAGCGTTTCATCTTCTGCGACTTCATATTTTTCACGAAGAGCAGCTGTCTCTGTCGGAGTGATTTCCGGCCGGTCAAACTTAGCCAAATCAATCCCTGTCGGAATAATACGTTTTTCTGCCTTGACCTTGTACTTTTGAAGTAAGTCATAGACGATCTCACTTGGACAGATCACGCCATCCAGATCATTCATATAACTTCTGACAATGTATTTGACCATACTTGGGCGAATGACCATGCCTCTTGCAATATAGCGGACATAGTCCTCATACTGGGTATGGTAGGTATGAATGACTGGAATCCGCAACTCGCGTCCAATCCACACTCCCAAAAGGCCCAGTGAAAACTCAGTCTGGGTATGGATAATATCCAGCTGGTATTGCTTGGCAATGGCAAGCGCCTTTGAGAAGCCACGATAAGCAACGCGGCGGTCCTTAAAGGCGAAGAAAGGCACACTTGGAATCCGAATGATCTGCCAATCTTCATAGCGGTTGACATCTTTATCCGTTGTCGTAAAGATAAAGACCGTGTGACCCAATTTTTCTAATTCTGTTTTGAGCGTCCGAATGCTGGTCGCCACTCCCGAAACTTGCGGGAAATAGGTATCTGTAAATAATCCTACACGCATCTTACATCTCCAAAACTGTTTGATAGGCTTCGACCAATTGATAAGCCACTAAGTCGATCGAACGACTTTCGGCGACCTTGTAACCAGCCTCCCGCTTGTCTACTTGTCCGTTCAAGACCTTGTTCAAGGAATCCACAAATTCGTCTACATTATGGCACAATTCAGAAGACGTCTCGTCAATCCAGCCATTGTATACTGGAATATCCCGCAAGACCGTGTGCTGATGACTGGCCAAGGCTTCCAAAACAACGATTCCTTCTGTTTCCTCATAAGATGGGAAGAAGAAAGCATCTGAACCTGTCATAGCCCCTTGGAAGACCGCTCCCTTGAAGTAGCCAGGGAATTCCACATTACTCGGATGATCCTTTTCCACGATACGACGAATCTTACGCGGAATGATCCATTTGTTGATAGAACCTAGCCAAATAAAGCGCACATCCGGCATGCGACGGGCCACTTCTACGAAATCTTCAATCCCTTTGCGTTTAAAATAAAGCCCTGCACAGATGACAACCTTTTGGCCTTCTTGGATATTAAAATGCTTGCGGAAGACCTCTTCTTTTTTCGGATCCTTCTTGTATTTTTCCAAATCAATTCCATTGGAGACCGCGATAATCGGTGTAGTCACCCCATAAGACTGAATCAAGTGTTTAGAATACTCAGATGGCGTGATCACATAGTCTGCCTTTTGGTACATGTGAGCCAAATACTTCCCAAACAAGGGCGCAAAAAAGTTAGACCCGATAAAGGAATTTTCAAAATCCTCACGGGTTGAATGGCCATGCATGATGACTTTCTTTCCACGACGCTTTGCTGCATGGAGCAAAAGGAAACTCCGTGGGCCATAGGTATTGATATGCACCACATCATAATCCCCTAAAATATCTGTCGTATACGGAATCCCAGCCAAATCCAGCGCATGCATTTGGTGCTGCAAGGCTCGACCAATTCCTGATTTTTGTAATACGGATTTTCCTTCTAAATACAGTAAAACTTTCATACCTTCTATTATACCGAAATAAAGAGTGCCCAGCAAGTCTCTACCTGTTTCTAGTATAAAAAAGAGGCTAGAACAGTTTTGTTCTAACCTCTCAGACTAGTAAACACGTCTTCCCAAGTCGAGACTCTAGTCTACTAATCCTTATTTTTTCGTCGTTCCACGTTGGTTGATCGTATGAGACAACGACACTTCGCGTTCTTCCAACTCTTCTTTGTGCATGATCTTGGTCAACATACGCATACTAATCGCACCAAGGTCATACAAGGGTTGGCCAATCGTTGATAGATTTGGACGCGTGTAACGTGTTACTTGTGAATCATCACTAGTAATGATTTCAAAGTCTTCTGGTACTTTGATACCGTGATCAGACAAGCCATTCAAGAGACCTGCAGCCAATTCATCACCTGTCACAAAAGCAGCTGTTGCTTTTGACGCAATGATGCGTTCTGCCAAGTTGTAACCTTCATCATAACGGTATTTCGATTCAAAGACAAGTCCTTCGCTGTAGCTCAATTTTTTCGTTTTCAAAGCTTCTTTATAGCCAGCCAAACGGATTTTTCCATTGATATCATCCACCAATGGGCCACTTACAAAAGCAATTTTCTTATTGTGTTTTGCCAATTGTGCAACAGCATCAACAGTCGCTTGCTTGTAGTCGATATTGACACTTGGTAATTGGTGTTCTACATCGACTGTCCCAGCAAGGACGACTGGCGTCCGAGAGCGTGAAAACTCTGAGCGAATCTTTTCTGTCAAGTGATAGCCCATGAAAATGATTCCATCCACTTGTTTTGAAAAGAGGTTGTTTACTACTGAAACTTCTTTGTCATCGTCTTCATCGCTATTTGCAAGGACGATGTTGTACTTGTACATTTCCGCAATGTCATCGATCCCCTTAGCCAATGTAGAGAAATAGCTATTCGTGATGTTTGGAATCACAACACCGACTGTTGTGGTTTTCTTGCTAGCAAGACCACGCGCAACAGCATTTGGACGGTAATCCAAGCGTTCGATCACTTCCAAAACTTTTTTACGTGTATTTTCTTTAACGTTCTTATTTCCATTCACTACACGACTAACGGTTGCCATTGAAACCCCTGCTTCACGGGCGACATCATAAATCGTTACTGTATCGTCTGTATTCATAAGATTTCCTTTCATTATTGAAAATTTCGTTTTCACTCTCTAATTAATCCTATTTTATCATGGATTGTAAACACTTTCAAGTATTTTGGTAAAATTTTGTAAACTCTTGCTTTTTTGGGGAAAATTTGACAAAATAGATCCATAGAAAGAAGGTAGCATTATGTCTAAATTAGATCAAATCGTCGAATTTCTTGAAACTGAAAAAACAGACGTCGCTGTTGTATCTGATCCTGTCACGATCAATTACCTGACTGGATTTTACAGTGATCCCCACGAACGCCAACTCTTCTTGTTCGTCTATACAGACCACGAACCCCTTCTCTTCGTTCCTGCACTTGAAGTGGAACGGGCGACTGCAGTTGTCGATTTCCAAGTAGTTGGCTATGTAGATTCTGAAAACCCTTGGGAAAAGATTAAAGGGGCTATCGCTAAACCAGATGCCAAAACTGTTGCACTTGAATATGATAACTTGATTCTGACCAAGTACAATGGATTGCGCACTGTCTTTGAAAAAGCGGAATTTACTAACTTAACACCACGGATTAACCGCATGCGCTTGATCAAATCTGCTGATGAGATCCAAAAGATGTTGGTGGCCGGTCAATACGCAGATAAGGCTGTCAATATGGGTTTTGACGCCATCTCACTGGATAAAACGGAAACTGATATCGTGGCAGAAATCGACTTTGGCATCAAACGCTTGGGCTATGAAATGAGCTTTGAAACTATGGTCTTGACGGGGAATAATGCAGCTAACCCACACGGAATTCCTGGAAGCAATAAAGTCGAAAACAATGCTCTCTTGCTCTTTGACCTTGGCTGTATGGTCAATGGTTATGCATCAGATATGACCCGTACCGTCGCGGTTGGAAAACCGGATGATTTCAAAAAAGAAATCTACCACTTGACGTTAGAAGCTCAACAAGCAGCCATCGATATGATCAAACCTGGTGTAACCGCACATGACGTTGACCGTGCTGCACGGAGCGTCATCGAAAAAGCTGGCTATGGTGAATACTTCAACCACCGCCTTGGACACGGTATCGGTATGGATGTGCATGAATTCCCTTCTATTATGGAAGGAAATGACCTGGTGCTTGAAGAAGGCATGTGCTTCTCAGTCGAACCTGGGATCTATATCCCAGGTAAAGTCGGAGTCCGTATCGAAGACTGCGGCTATGTCACAAAAGACGGCTTTGGACTCTTTACAGAAACCAGCAAAGACTTGCTTTACTTTGACTAATCCTTTTGTAGATCCAAGTCGCAGCAAACAGAATGTTTCGTCAATAAATATAAAAAATGAGGCTGGGACAAAAGTCCTAGCCTCTTAATTTTTTTTGGATTGTCGAACAAGACGCAGTGGTTGAGTAGGCTCTACTACGCTGATTTCATCAGCTTTTACAGCCTACTCAACTGTGCGGAGGTGGGACGACGAAATCGAATTCTAACGAATGACCGATTTCTGTCCCACTCTCTTTTTTCTTATGAAACCGATTCGAGGTCCATTCTTTTCTGCGCGTCTTCTACGACTTCTTTTAGGCTGGTTTGAGCCATCTCTTTTTCCATAGCAGTCTGAATGTCTTCGAGCTTCCCATCTAAGACATGATGGATATTGTGACCTATTGGGCAATTTGGATTGGGGTTTTCATGGAAACCAAATAATTGGCCTGTCGAACCTAAGCATTCGACCGCTTGATAGATATCCAGCAGACTGATCTCATCTGCTGCTTTAGCGAGTTCAGCTCCTCCTGTCCCACGCGCTACATGGATCAATCCCGCTTTCTTTAACTGAGACAAGGTCTTTCGAATAATGACCGGGTTCACCCCAACACTCTCAGCAATCATATCACTGGTCACCTTGGTACAGTCCCCTTTTAGGGCAATCATCACTAGTACATGGGTTCCAATGGTAAACCGACTCGAAATTTGCATGTCTTTTCTCCTTTCTGCCTGTTCTAAAAGTGACATCCATTGGACGATTGTCAACAGACGACTCTTACTACCCTTATTATACTAGTTTTTGTTGTAATGTCAACAGTTACACTATTGAAAAAAGTCCTCTAACCAAGCATCGATTTCTCGATCATGACCTTCTCTCTGCTCAATCTCATGAAGTAGCTCATGATCGTGGGTATGATGAATGCCATTGACCAAACTTTCATAATACACTTGATAATAAGGAAGATGGAGGTCTTTAGCAAGTTGGAGTTCTTTTTGCACATCATAATCCACCCGTCTAAAATCGATATCTTTTAGCCCCATTTGATCAAATTCAAGAATGGCATACATGGCCCGAAGATCCTTGCGAAGATTCTTTTCCAAAAAGAAAGGTTGACCGATCGACCCAGGATTGATGATCAGTTCTCCTCCTGTCCCGTAGCGAAAAAACTGCTGGTGAATGTGTCCGTAGACTGCAATATCACAAGACGGATTTGTCACCAAGCGATCAAAATCCTTCTGCTCACCAATGTGGATCAATTCCCGACCCCAATTCTTATCGGGTAAGTGGTGGGTAATGCCGATCTTTAAACCGGCGATTTCTCTATGGACCTGCATGGGCATTTCCTGCATGGCTTCAATTTCCTGAGGCGTGATTTCTTCAAGAATATATTGACACTGGCGCATAAGGTAGCGATGGCTTGATCTAGTCTCATCCAACATCCCCCTCATGGCGCGCCAAAGACTATCTTCCCAGTTTCCAAGGACTTTCACCGTAATAGGAAGCTCCTCTAACAGCTCCAAAAGGGCGCGTCTGCCTGTTCCAGGCATCAAACTATCACCCAAGAGCCAATATTCATCCACCTTGGCTTTTCGACTATCCTCAAGGACAGCTTCCAAAGCTGTCGTATTTCCATGAATATCTGAAAGTAAAGCAATTTTAGTCATGATCTTCTCCTTCTCTCCATTATAACAAAGCCTCAAAAATCTTTCAGCCTGAAACAACTATTTATAGGAAGTTCCTTTTTTTCTATTTATTTGATTTTCAAATGATTTTTCACTAAAAAGGGCAAGAAACCTCTCATTATCATGAACTATTATATATTTTATGCTATAATGGAGACAAATTGATTTATTCTTAGAAAGAAGGCTCATCATGAGTTTACAACAGTTTGAAAGGAAATCACTTCAAGAAATCAACCAATCTATTGACGTACCAAAAGGCATCCCTTTTTGGAAGACCCTCCTGCTCTTTTCAGGACCAGGAAGTCTAGTAGCTGTCGGCTATATGGATCCGGGAAACTGGATTACTAGTGTCGTCGGAGGGGCCCAATACCGTTACCTACTCTTATCAGTGGTTCTTCTCTCCTCTTTAATCGCCATGCAGTTGCAACAAATGGCTGGTAAACTAGGAATTGTCCATCGTAAGGACCTGGCCCAAACAACCGCCCATCACTTGCCAAAATGGCTTCGCTATACCCTTTGGATTGTGATCGAGCTTGCCCTGATGGCGACAGATTTAGCAGAAGTCATCGGATCAGGGATTGCCCTCCACCTTCTTTTTGGCTGGCCCTTGCTTTTTTCCATTCTGATCACCATCTTTGATGTCTTCCTCTTATTGGGGCTCATGCATCTAGGATTTCGAAAGATCGAGGCCATCGTTTCAACCTTGATCCTCACGATCCTTGCAATTTTCGGCTATCTGGTTTTCCTATCGAAACCAGATATCGGGGGAATCTTTGCTGGATTCCTGCCTCAAAAAGAAGTACTGGGAATTGGGCTTCCAAAAGGAAATGAAGCCTTGACCTTGGCACTTGGAATCATCGGGGCAACGGTAATGCCCCACAACCTCTACCTCCACTCTTCCATTTCGCAAACGCGAAAAGTTGATTATAAGGATCCAGCAGATATCAAACGGGCAGTGCGCTTTATGACCTGGGATTCAAATATTGAATTGAGTTTGGCTTTCGTCGTCAACTCCCTCCTCTTGATTCTTGGAGCGGCCCTCTTCTTCGGGCACGGAGATAAGATTGGTGCTTTCTCTAGCATGTACAATGCCCTCAAGGATAACCATATTGCTGGTGCCATCGCAAGTCCTTTCTTGTCCACTCTCTTTGCCATCGCTTTGTTAGCTAGTGGTCAAAATTCAACCATTACTGGGACCCTAACCGGTCAAATCGTTATGGAAGGTTTCTTGAGATTCCGCCTGCCACAATGGGTCGTTCGTCTCATGACTCGGATCATTGCCCTTCTTCCTGTCATCATCGTTGCGATCTTATTTGGAGATCAGGAACATGTCCTCGACGACCTTCTAGTCTACTCTCAAGTCTTCCTATCAGCGGCTCTTCCATTCTCCATCTTCCCTCTGGTTTATTTCACCTCCAACAAGGAAATCATGGGAGAACATGTTAATGCGAAATGGAATACTTTCTTAGGCTATCTCGTTGCGATTGTCTTAACTATCTTAAATTTCAATTTGATCGTGACGACTTTTATCAAATAAAGAGAGAGTGGGACAGAAATCGGTAATTCGTTAGAATTCGATTTCGTCGTCCCACCTCCGCACAGTTGAGTAGGGCTGTATAAGCTGATGAAATCAGCGTAGTAGAGCCCACTCAACCACTGCGTCTTGCTCGACAATCCAAAAATAATTGAGAGGCTAGGACTTTTGTCCCAGCCTCTTTTGGTTTATTACACTCCCTTTTCCATCTTGCTCCTCCATTTCCTAAAAATTTCCTGACCATTTTTTTAGGAGGGAATTATTTTAAATCACTAATTATTGTGAGATTTTCACAAAATCTTGTCAGTGCCCGTCACTCATAAACTTTTAAAATTTTTGTACATTTTTCGTTATCTGTACAAAAATGAGAATTGTTGTCTAATTTATTCTTTTGGAGTATAATGCTCTTTGTTAGTGTCGTGAAATTATTTAACCTATAAATTATTTTAACGTCAAATAAATAAGAATAAATTTATACAACTACAGAAAGGAACATATGGTACGCCAAAGACAAACAACAACCAAGTCAGACTTACGAAATGCGCTCTCAAAACTCCTCTTGCAACAACCTTTTGAAAGCATCACTATTCGACAATTAACTGAAACCGCTGGGATTAACCGCGGGACCTTCTACTTGCACTATGTCGATAAATACGACATGTTTGAGCAAATGAAAATGGACATGATGCAAGAATTGGATAGCCTCTTCGTTGAAGGAAGCCCTGTCAAGGTGAACTTTCTCAATGTCTTGACTGCTATTAAAGAGAATTATGATTTTATTTATGCGTTGTCCCAATCCTGCTGCTCGGACTTCCGTAAATTGGTAAGAAGTTTTACCCTCCATGCACTAGACGATACTCCCCATGCGAAAGAACACATCATTTCAGACTTTCAAGTTCCATACAAGTATGGGCTAGAAATTTTCATCGCTACGATTGAATCTGTAATTGTGACCTGGTTAGAATCCGGTGCCAAGGAAGAGCCAATCGAAATCGGGACGATCATTCTCAGCGTCTGCGACTTTGCTAACTGGAACTAAATTCCCCAACCTTCTCCTACCTTTATGGAGAAGGTTTTTCTTTTTGGCAAATAAACAACATTCAGATCACCTTGTCCAACTTGTTTGTAGAAAGCAAAAAGGCAGGATCCTAACATCCTACTTTTAGAATGTAGACAAATTACTTTAAAGTAAAATAAGTTAAGCGATTTTGCAAAAAAAAATAAAAATGAGTTCCAATTTTTAAATCGATTCAAGAAAATACCGAAACTTTCCGCTGTGAGAAAAGTGCCTGAAACAATAACATTTCAGGCACTCGGGAGTTTTGAGACCCTAGGCTCAAAACTAAGTCTTGGAACTTCTTGGATTGCTGAAATCATCCACTGGATAATTTCACCTAACGTCCGTACTCACCTAAGGAAGGTTTTTTATATGACTTTGTCTTCAATCTGAAGGCAGGATCTTAACATCCTGCTTTTTCTTTATTTTTCTTTGCCAACATGGTTGCAAATCGAAGTTGAATCCGATGGCCATTTTCATCTCGACGATGGAGATGGCCTGGATTTTCATTGTACTTGACCAATTCCCAATCCTTGTAATACTCCGCCAATTCTCCTTCTTTAAAGGTGAACGAGAAGGGCATCTGGCAAGGATAATCTTCCGTATCCATGGCACAGACAATGAGATTGTAACCACCTGGATTGGTATGCTCTTGCATATTGCGGATAATCGCTGGAATCCGATCAGCCTCTAAAAACATGAGGACCACAGTCGATATGATGAAGTCATAGTTTTGGGTAAGAGCTGCAGCATTGATATCATAGAGTCCCACTGGCATCTCTAGATCTTCCTCAGCGACAATACTTTGTAAGATCTCAAGAGCCAGTTCATTTTGATCCACCGCTGTTACGTCAAAGCCATGTTGGGCCAAAAAGAGGGCGTTTCGACCTTGCCCGCATCCTAGATCCAGCGCCTTTCCAGCTGGGACAATTCCCACTGCTTCTAGCACTTCTGAATGGACAGGATTGGTATTGTATTTTTTGGGGAAATAGTCTTTTGGCTCACAGTAAAATTCCAAGTACCACTCCACATCGTCCGTCGCTACTTCCACACGGTGCCAGGCCTGGGGCTCAGCCATGGGGTTCTCTGCTCCTGCTTCAAATAGGTGGCTCGCGATTTCTTCCCCCTCTTCGGTCAATTCAATAAATCGTAACTGACCTTTTAAAACTGTAATCTTCCCCCAGGTTCCTACCTTGGTATTGTGCTTTCTTTGAAGAGCTTCTGGCATGCTATCCTTAGTCCAGATAGGCATGCGTTTGTAGGCGATCAATTTTTGTGTCATGCTGCTTCTCCTTTTTCTTTCACTACCCTTATCATACAGAAAAAAGCCCCTTTTTACAAGTTGGAAAAAGGAGAGCCCATCTCCAAGAAAAAAGACAGATCTGAAACAAGTTTCAAAACTGTCTTTTTCTTTAACGTGTATTGTATTGTTTCATGACCCGTGCGATGTCCCGGTTTTGTTCCCGACGCTTGATGGATTCACGCTTGTCATAATCATGTTTCCCTTTAGCGAGCCCCAAAAGCAATTTGGCATAGCCGTCCTTGAGATAGACCTTCAAAGGCACCAAGGTCATTCCGGTCCCTTTGGTGTCTTGGTCCAGCTTTTGGATTTGCTTTTTATGAAGAAGGAGCTTGCGACGACGGTCTGGATCTTGGTTCCAGATATTGCCTTCCTCATAAGGGGCAATGTGGACATTGCTAAGCCAAACTTCGCCATTTTTTACTTGTGCAAAGCCATCTTTCAAGTTAATGCGTGCCGCACGGACACTTTTGATCTCTGTCCCCGTCAGCACCATCCCTGCTTCAATCGTATCCACGATGGTGTAGTCATGTCTCGCCTTTTTATTTTGCGCGACTACCTTTCCTTCGCCCTTTGCCATGTTTGGCTCCTTTCTTTGCTACTTCCTTGTAAAATGGTTTCTTCCCTTTTTTCTTTTTGGATTTAGAGGAAGAATCTTTCCGCTTGTCATCTTTTCTAGCGGTTGATCCCTTAGAAACTTTTTTGTCCTTGCGTCTGCGATCTCTACGATTGCCATCTCGGTCACGTCCTTTAGACTTGAGACCTTTTTCGACGACATCCCATTCACTTGGAATATAAGAGAAATCAATCTCTCCTGTCATCTTGTCGGCTCTTTCTACCTTGATCCGGATTTGCTGACCGACACGGAAGGTCACTCCTGATTTTTCTCCGCGAAGGGTTAGATCCCGTTCGTTAAAATGGTAGAATTCAGGAAGATTAGTAATATGGATCAAACCTTCAACCGTATTGGGCAACTCCACAAAGAGGCCAAATTTTACCACACTGGAAACCACGGCATCGTATTCTTCACCAACATAGTCTTCCATGTATTCAGCCTTCTTCATGGCTTCTACTTCGCGCTCGGCATCAATAGCCCGGCGTTCCCGACTAGAGGATTGGCTGGCAATGTCTGGAAGGACTTGTTCAAAGTGTTCAGCCACTTCTTGGGATTTTCCATATTCGCGCACCATTCGATGAACCATCAGGTCCGGATACCGACGGATGGGACTGGTAAAGTGGGTATAAAACTCAGCAGCAAGCCCATAGTGGCCATGGTTGTGCTCTGAGTAGCGGGCCTGTTGCATCGAGCGCAACAACATCATTGAGAGAACGTCTGCATAGGGTTCTCCTTCGACCTTGCGCATAATTTCTTGTAGGGCTTCTTGACTCATCTCACTAGCCGTTCCGTAGATTTGGATCCCAAAGCTGGAAGCATAATCGATAAACTTCTGTACTTTTTCTGCCTTTGGATCTTCATGGATCCGGTAGATGAACGGCAGTTTCAGTCGCGTAAAGTGCTCCGCCACCGTTTCATTGGCAATCAACATAAAGGACTCAATCATCCGCTCCGCAATTCCTCTTTGACGGAGGACGATATCAACTGGTTTTCCTTCTTTATTGACTAGGATTTTAGCCTCATTGGTATCAAAATTGAGGGCTCCTCGGCGAATCCGCATGCTTTCTAGAATACCATGCAGGGTGGCCATTTGATGAATACTTGGGACAATTTTCTTAAACTCTTGAGCCTTTTCTTCGTCGCCTGCTAAGATATCATTGACGTCACTATAGGTCATTCGGAAGGTCGTATTGATCACTGTTTGGGTAATGGTGTGCTTGACTACCTTGCCATGAGGATCAATCTCCATGATGGCAGACTGGGTCAAGCGGTCCACATTTGGATTTAAAGAACAGATCCCATTAGAGAGACGCTCTGGTAACATGGGTACTACTCGGTCAGTCACATAGACAGAAGTTGCACGATTTAGAGCTTCCTTATCAAGTGCTGAGCCTTCTGTAACGTAATAAGAGACATCTGCGATGTGAACCCCCAGCTCAAAATTGCCGTTCTTGAGCGGCTTGATATGGACCGCATCGTCCAAGTCTTTGGCATCCGCTCCGTCGATCGTAAAGGTAATCTCCTCTCGCAGATCCAACCGCCCCTCTAAATCCTTTGCAGACGGTGCATCTGGAACCTGCTCAGCCTCTTTCAGCACTTCTTCTGGAAATTCTGAGACAATGTCCATGGATTCTAACACTTCCAAGACATCGATTCCTGGATCTGTCACATGACCGACCACATCCCGCACAGTCGCCACAAAATAATTGTGTTTGCGGCTCGGGTATTGATCAATTTCGACTTTGAGGATTTCGGTCCCTTCCAATTGGATGGCTGGCTTCTTCACATAGATCAGCTGGCTGATTTTTTGATTTTTCGAACGAATGTAGCCGGCATATTTGGGCTTTTCCTCATCCAGAACAATTTGTCCAACAACCGTTTTGACGCTATGATCCAAGACATCAATAATCTTAGCTTCTGCTGCCGTTCCTTTGTTTCGGTCTGCTACCTTGGTAATGACGATCTCAACAGTATCCCCATCGATGGCGTGGTTGACATCATTTCGACCAACAAAGAGGTCCTCTTCTTCGCCTTCTAAACTGACAAAGCCAAAGCCATTTTTATGGGCATGAAAGAGCCCCTTGAGGGTAATGGCTGGGGCCTTCTTTTGAGCCAAACGAAGAGAGCCATCATCCTCGAATTTCAACTCATGACGGCGTTCCATCAGAGAGATGGTTTTGACCAAGTCACGAAAATCCTTAGATCCTTCTTTTCCTAGAGCTGCTGCCAGATCATTGATCTGGGCTTTGTCATGCTCTTGTAAATATTCTTTTATATCTGTTTTCATTAATTTTTTGCTGGTTATCCAGCCTCCTTTTTTCTATCTAATTTTATAATCATCGTTTTGCAAAATAAAAATAGGCAAAGACATTGTCTGAGCCTATCTTATCTACTAGAAAGTACCATTAAGATCATCGCGATCAATAACCAAAAGAAGATCATAATAGCTGTTAAACGCTGCATCACGGCTTCAAACCCGCGCGCTTTTGAACGTTCAAACAAGTCATTTGAGCTTGCGTCAAAGACGTTGCTCGATTGGTTTTTTGTTGGTTGCATAAAAATTGCGATAATAATCAATACTGATAATACTAGTAAAATAGTTGTTAATGCTCCGCTCATATTCAAAACTCCTTAAAATCCTCACTATTATACCATGAAAATCATTTTGATTCAATATGTAAGGTTACTTTTCTTTCCTTGGGACAATACTTCAAGACCTCGATCTTTTCAGGATGGGTTTTGGTATTTTTACTGGTCAAATAATTCTGACTCCCACAGCTGGTGCAGGTCAATTGAACTTTAATTCGCACGTACGTCTCTCACTTTCAAATACTTTCTAAATAAGAATAAGAGGAACATCAAATCGGTAAAGGCCAAAAGGGCTGTACCGTAAAATACCCAATGATAGCCAAAATGCATGAAAATACTCGATCCCATCATTGGCCCTAATACACCACCTAAGTAATAAAAGAGCTGGTTGTAGCTAAAGATCCGAGAAATCCCTTCAGGAGGGGTTAAACGATTCAATAATGCAGAAACTCCTGGTAGTAGGGCTCCTGTCCCGATCCCAAAGAGGAAGCGTAAAATCCCTAATTGAAGGGGTGATTGCGCTTGGGCACAAAGGATATAGAGACAGCCACTATAAAGAAGGGCGATTAATAAGAGCCGGTGATTCCCGATTCGGTCTCCGAGTTTTCCCATCCAACCTGAAAAGAGCATACTAGAGACTCCCATAGCTGAAACAATCATCCCCGATACAAAGATCAGGTTATCTCTTTGTCCCAAAGCTCGCACATAAAGAGGCAGGATCGGAGAAATAGATTGAGCGATCATTTGAATGGTCATGCTGGTCAAAAAGAGGCCCAAGAGAATATCCTTCTGCTGAATAGATTTGAGCAACTGCCAACTGGATTTTTGTTCTTCTTTTGGAAGGGGCTCATAGTCTTCCTCAATGCCCCAGAAGGTTAAGAGGGAAACCAAAAATAAGAAGAAGCCGACCAAGAGAAAGACATTGCGCATTCCTAGATTTTCGGCAATGAGTCCCCCAATCAAAGGACCCATCAAGGTTCCAGCCACGACACCGGTCGACAAGGTCCCTAGGGCATAGCCAGATTGGTCCTTGGGAACTTGACTGGCAATCAGGGCTGTACTATTGGGGACAAAGCCTGAAAAGACCCCATTGAGCAAGCGTAGGACCAAGAGCCAAAAGACGGATGGGACAAAGGCAATGCCTCCCATGGTCAGCGTCATGGCAATGGAAGCTCTAAGCATCATGGGTTTTCGACCATAGCGGTCGGCTAGGCTCCCCCAGATGGGAGACATGATCGCAGAGGTTACAGAAGAACTCGCAACGGCTATGCCAGCATAAAAGGGAACAGCCTTGCCCGTAACACCCAACTCTTCCACAAAGAGGGCCATAAAAGGAACGACTAAAGAAAGGCTGGCTCCGATGAAAAAGCACCCGATCCAGGCAATATATAGATTTTTACGCCAATTGATTTCTCTTGTGATAAAATCATCTTCTTTCTAATTGTTGTAGGGCTACATCTAATTGGGCATAGAGGGCCGTTAGATCGCCATTATTGTCTAGAACCAGATCTGCATGGGCTCTTTTTTCATCTAGCGTCATTTGAGACGCGATGCGTTCTTGGGCCTGCAGTTCCGATAAGTGGTTGCGTTCCATCAGGCGCTTGAGCTGGGTTTCTTTTGACACAGCTACCAACCAGACAGATTCAAACCACTCTTCATAGCCTTGCTCGATTAAGAGAGGAATATCCATAAAAAAGAGACCGGATTGTGCAGCTTGTCTATCTCTTACCTCAGCTAGAGCCTCACGAATAAGCCTGCCTTGGACGCGATTGGACCAGTTTCTTTCACTAGGATTTGAAAAGATCCGCTGACCCAAAGCGACGCGGTCCAGCTCTCCTTCTTTGGTAAGGATCTCTCTCCCAAAATGATCTACTAAGACACGGTAGAGGGCTCCTCCTGGTGCTTGCAAGTCATGGACCACTCGATCAGCATCAATAACCGGATAGCCTTTTTCTCTCAAATAGGAGGTGACAGTGGACTTTCCTGAAGCAATCCCTCCTGTTAATCCAATGATTCTCGCCATCTAGTTCTCCTTTTGGCAGTGAGGGCAAAAATGGGTTCCACGTCCCCCCAGCTGAATTTTCTCAATCGGCGTCCCGCAGCGCAAACACGGCTGGCCTGTTTTTCCATAGACCTGGTGTTCTTCCTGCATGGTGCCGTCTTCTCCAAAAGCATTGCTGTAGGAGCGAATGGTGGAGCCACCCTTTTCAACAGCTTGAGCAAGCACAGCAATCGTTTCTTTGCGAACGGCTTTGGCTTCTCTAGCAGTCAAGCTTTGACCCAAACGAGCTGGATGAACCTTGGCTCGATAAAGGACCTCATCCACATAGATATTGCCCAGACCGGCCACTAATTTTTGGTCTAAAAGAGCTGATTTAATGGGTTTCTTTGATTTTTTAAGAGCTGCTTGGAAGGCTGGTTCTTTAAAATCCGCTTCCGTCGGCTCTGGACCAATTTTTTTCGCCAAAAAATAGCTGTCGTCAAGCTCAGGTACTAGGACTTCCATGGTCCCAAACTTGCGGACATCTTCATAGACCAGAGTACCACCATCTGTGAAATGAAAGAAGACATGGGCATGCTTGCGAAGAGGAACCTCGTCTGGATAAAAGAAATACTTGCCTTCCATCCGCAAATGCGAGATGAGGACCAGATCCGTCAGATAAAATAAAAGGTATTTCCCACGGCGCCCCATGGCCCGAATTTCTTGACCTGGAAGATCTTGACAAAAAGCATCTAGATCCGTCTGAATCATCTTAGGATACCTTACTTCCACTGACTGAATGGTTTTTCCAAGAATTAATTTCTCAAGACCGCGTCGAACCGTCTCTACTTCTGGTAATTCAGGCATAGAACTCCTTTCAAAAACAAGAAGCAGGCTTCTGCCCACCTCTTCTTAATATTCTTTTTCGTTGTATCCGAAATCGGCAAGATCCAATTTCTTATCCCGCCAATTTTTCTTGACTTTCACCCAGGTTTCTAGGAAGACCTTGTCCCCTAGCATGAGCTCGATATCCTTACGCGCAAGGGTCCCGATCTTCTTGAGCATGGCGCCACCTTTTCCGATGACAATCCCTTTTTGGCTATCGCGCTCGACCATGATGGTTGCACGGATATGAACCTTATCGGTTTCTTCATCCCGCTTCATGGAATCCACGACCACGGCAACAGAGTGGGGAATTTCTTCCCGCGTCAAGTGCAAGACCTTTTCACGGATCATTTCAGAGACCAAGAAACGCTCTGGGTGGTCAGTAATTTGGTCAGCAGGGAAATATTGGAAACCTTCTTCTAAGTTTTCGCTCAAAATATCAATCAAACGCGAAACATTGTTTCCTTGGAGGGCTGAAATCGGCACGATTTCCTTGAAATCCATCTGACTACGGAAGTCATCGATTTGCGCCAAAAGTTGGTCAGGGTGCACCTTGTCGATCTTATTGACCACAAGAATAACCGGCACCTTAGCAGCCTTGAGGCGTTCGATAATCATGTCATCGCCCTTCCCACGCGGTTCATCTGCTGGGACCATAAAGAGAACGGTATCCACTTCTCGAAGAGTGCTATAGGCCGACTCCACCATGAAGTCTCCAAGGGCTGTCTTGGGTTTGTGAATCCCTGGGGTATCGATAAAGACGATCTGTTCCTTATCCGTCGTATAAATCCCCATAATCTTATTGCGCGTTGTCTGCGCCTTGTCACTCATGATGGCAATTTTTTGCCCCATGACGTGGTTCAAAAACGTTGACTTCCCAACATTGGGACGTCCTAAAATGGCTACAAAACCTGATTTAAATGTCATATTATCCTTTCACGAGGGAAGTCTCCCTCTTATCCAAATACCAAGGCCCAGAATTTGGGCACAAAAATCACCAGTCCTGTTAGTAATGCAAAGCCTGAAACGACGAGGACTGCTCCAGCTGCCATGTCTTTGGCATTCTTTGCCAACATGGAGAAATGGTAGTTACTAGCTAAATCCACCACATTTTCAATGGCTGAATTCATAATTTCAAACGCAATCACCAAGGTGATGCTGAGCAATAAAAAGAGCCATTCTGTCGCAGAAATCCTAAATACCAAACCAGCAAGAATTGCTACAAGGGCTGATAAGGCATGCTTGCGCATATTGCGCTCTTCTTTGATTGCAGTGAAAATTCCTGTTATCGCAAACTCCAGGCTTGAAGTGAAGTCTCGATTTTTCCATTTTCGCTTATTGTCTTGTGAGTCCATAGGCTGTCAAAATCTCTTCCTGTAAGCCAAACATTTCCTTTTCTTCTTCCGGCGTATAGTGATCATAGCCATTGATGTGAAGAAAACCATGCACTGCTAAAAATCCCATTTCGCGCTCAAAGCTGTGGCCATATTCTTCGGCTTGCTCACGCGCCTTGTCAATTGAAATAAAGAGCTCCCCAATATAGGTATCGAATTCCGCCATCATCTCTGCCAATTCTGGATTTTCTGCAAGGTCTTCCTCGTCAAAAGAAATCTCCATCTCTGGCTTGTATTCTAAACTGATGACATCCGTCGGACGATCCGTATCACGGTATTCAAGATTTAGTTCATGACTGCGTTCATTGGTTACAAAAGTCACAGCCATTTCCTTGTCTTCTTTCCCAATTTTTTGAGCAGCAAATTCTAAAATTTCTTGCGTTTGTTTTAAGATTTCGTCAGAGACTTGACCAGTCTCATCTACCATTTCAATATACATCTGGATCACCTCACTATTATCACTTCATTATAGCATAAAACCAGCCTATATACTAGATACAGGCTGGTTTTCAAACTTTTTCTTTACAGGACAATCTTACACCACTGTTTGCTGAATGGCATTCATCTGGGCATAGATCCCGCCTTGTGCAACCAGTTCCTCGTGTCTACCACGCTCCACAATGCGTCCTTCGGATAAGACTAAGATCTGATCCGCATCTTGAATAGTGGACAAGCGATGGGCAATGATAAAGGTGGTCCGGCCCTTTTGCAGGACTGCCATAGCCTTCTGGATGATTTCTTCTGTTTCCGTATCAATGTGAGAAGTTGCCTCATCCAAAATCAGAATTTGCGGATTCATATAGAGCGTTCGCGCAAAGGAAATCAATTGGCGTTCGCCACTTGAAAAGGCGGATCCTTTTTCTACGACTGGATGGTCGATTCCCTTTTCAAGGCGCTCTACAAAGGGCCAAGCCCCGACTTTTTTCAAGGCATCTTGGACCGCATCCCGATCAATGTGATCCTGACTCATGGCCACATTACTAGCAATGGTCCCTGTAAATAGATAAGGATCCTGCAGAACAATCCCCATGTGGCTTCGTAGGCTCTCGCGAGAGACTTGGCGAATATCTTGACCATCGATCAAAATCACTCCTACTTGAGGATCATAAAAACGATAGAGCAGGTTCATAATCGAAGACTTACCCGATCCAGTATGACCCACAAGAGCGATGGTTTGCCCTGGACTAGCCTGAAAGGCAATATCACGCAGAACTGGCTTACCTTCTTCATAGGCAAATTGAACGTCGTCAAACACGACTTGAGCCTTTTCTATCTTCAGTTCCGATGCACCATCATCTTCTAAGGGTTGGTCCAAGAAAGCAAGGACGCGGCTCCCCGTTTCTAAGGATCGCCGAATATTTGGGAATTGACGACTGAGATTGGCCATGAGATCAAATAGATTAATCACATAGTTAATATTGATAAATAAGAAACCAGCCGTCACACCAATATTGCCCTCTAGGAAAGAAATCCCAGCAATGGTCAAAATGCCCGCAATCACTAAAAACTTGAGCAATTCCGTCAAGGTCCAAGAAGCAATGGAATCGGCTAAGAGGATTCGATCATTGGCTCCTAACATTTTCTGAGTAGTAGCTTCAAACTCCTCCACCACACCAGGCTCTTGATGATATAGTTGAATCATACTGGCACCATGCAAGAGTTCATTGACCTGGGTATTGACCTCGCTTCGCGCATCAAAGAAATCCTTCATAGGCTGATCCGTCATGACCTTGTAGAGATACTGGATCCCGTAGAAAATCGGAAAGACCAAACACAAGAGAAGTCCCATCATAGGACTCAGGTAAAAGAGAATCCCTAGAATAAAGAGAAAGCGTACCAAATAGATGACTAAAATCATACAAGAGTTATAAAACTGGGTCCGCAAGGTCTCTGTATCATTGACAATTCTTGTCGCGATCTTCCCAGCCGGCTTATCATCAAAATAAGAAATAGGCAGTCCTTGCATGACTTGAAAGGCTTGGTCTCTCAGACTAGCGGTTACTTGATTACTTCCATGCAGTAAGATCCGATTGCCCATGTAGCTAATCAGCTGCCCCAGGCTCAAGACCAAGAGATAGAATCTTCCCATCTGAAGCAAGTCCCCTTGTCCGCCACCGTGGGTCAGTGCGGTCAAAGGCCCATCGATCATCTTTTGGAGAAGAAAGGGTGACAATTCAGAAAAAATGGTGGCTAGTAAGAGGCAAATAAAGCCAGCAAGAAAGACAGTTGGATAAAGCGTGATCCTCGATAATAATCGTTTCAATACTTTCATCTTATTCTCCTTCCTGTTTTTGTTGCCGTTGGTATTGTTCATAATACCAGCCCTCTTGAGCTAATAAATCACTAGCCCTACCTTCTTCTACAATACGACCTTGATCCAAGACGATGATCCAATCCGCCTGATGAACAGCAGACAAGCGATGAGAAACAATGATGGTCGTCTTGTCTTTTCGTTCCTTTTGAATCGTGTCAATAATGGCCTGTTCAGTCTTAGCATCTACTGCCGAAAGGGAATCATCTAACAGCAAGAGCTCAGCATCTCTTAAGAATGCACGCGCCAGGGAGATCCGTTGTTTTTGACCACCTGATACAGAGACCCCTTTCTCACCGATCAGGGTGTCCATTCCCTGAGACATCCGTTCGAGATCATCCGCAAAAGCAGCTTGGGCTACTGCTTCCACCAAGTCTTCTTGGCTGGCTCCTTTTTTACCAAGCGCTATATTCTCACGGATAGACTTGGAGAATAAAATATGTTCTTGGGAAACATAGCCAATTTTTTCTTCGATGGAGTGTCGGTTGTAATCCACGATCGGTTGCTGGTTGACCAAGAATTCTCCCTCACCAACTGGGTACTGCCGCAAGAATTGTCGAACCAGGGTAGTCTTTCCTGCACCGGTACGACCAACAATTCCAACCGTCTGTCCTTTCTGAATGGTCCAATCAATGCCTGACAGGCTCTTTCGCTCAGCACCAGGATAGCTGAAAGAATAGTCCTTAAACTGCACCAAATCAATCTGCTCTAAGTAGTGAGGACCATCTGGCTCCAGATCATCTGTCTCATCAATCACTTCTTTTAATTTTTTATAGGACATTTGACCTGTCTGGTAGACCAAGATCAGGTCCGCCATCATCCACATAGGCTCAATTAAAAAGACCAAATACAGCTGTAAAGCCAATAACTTACCAAGGCTCAACTGCCCGCTTGCCAGGGACTGGCCTCCAAATAGTAGGAGCAAGACCGTCGAGAATCCAATAAACAACAGGGCTAAAGGTCCAAAAGAATACTGGATAGAGGCAATTTTATCCCCCGTTTTGGATAGACTGGCCGTTTTTTTCTGAAACTGTTTGACCTGCTGGTCCCGTCTACTATAGGCCCGCATGACCCGAATTCCTTCGATGGACTCCAAGACTTCATCATTCAACTGAGCGACCGCTTCCCGGTTTTGCTCAACATACTCCTCCTGCTTTCTACTCAAAAAATAGGTAGAGACGACGAGGAAGATCATGGGAATAAAGGAAATCAAGGTTAATTGCCAAGAAATGAAAAACATGGTCGGAATAATAAAGGCAAACAAGCCACCGCCAAACAGGAGCACCATCATCCCGTAACCAGCCATATCGGCCATCCCATCCACATCTGTCGTAAAGCGCGTCAAGAGATCTCCTGAACGGAATTTCTCAAAAAAGGGACGCCGCATAGCTACTAACTTACGAAACGCTTGTCCCTGAAGGGTCGCCTTGAAATGGACTGACGACTGAAAAAGTCGCAACTGCCAATAAAAAGCCGTCAGGTAATTGAGGATGGCTGATCCTACCAAGAGGACCATATCCCATACAAAATTGGACTGTGTCAGCGTCTGCTGACTCAAATGATCCACTAAACGCTGGATGACTTGCGTCGGGATCAATAAGGTGTAATCATAAAGAATCAGGACCATAGCGATCTTCACATATCGCCACTTGCGCTCCCTGATATACTCCCAAATAGCTCTGATCATATATTCTCCTTTTCAAAATGGCACAGAAAAACCCAAGCAAGGAGCTGAGAGCAGTCTCAGTCCACACTTGGGCCTTCTGATGCCTATCACCAATTCAGTTAAGGCAGGTAAAAATGCATACAAAAAACCCAAGACAAACTCCTCCATCTTGGGTTCCATTTATAGTTTACATCGAACTCAACTGAGATTGGAGAAGGTGTGTATTCAATTGTGTCATCAAAACATCTACTTTGTTCATGATGGTTTTCTCCTTTCTCTTTGTTGTTCTAACTTTACCACGTATTTCCTTGCTTGTCAACGTTTTTTTGAAAATTGTTGAAAAAAGCGGACTTTTGAAGATGGACTCGCAAAAAAAGAAGCCTAGATCCTCTCTAAGCTTCTCTCTTCTGCTATGCTAGTTGCCGGGATTGAACCGGCGACCTCATCCTTACCATGGATGCGCTCTACCGACTGAGCTAAACCAGCAGTACCTATCTACTATATCATGGAGATAGGTCTTTTGTCAATATCCTGACTCATTTTTCTGCCAAATATTCTTCCTTCGTGAGGACATAATGAACTCTCGTCACCATTCGTCCTTCTTCATGCAGGTCTAGCATCGCATAGGGTTCTTCGTGAGAAAACCGCATCCCTGATTTGGCCATCACCCGTCCAGAAGCTGGGTTGTCCTGATCATGAACAGCAATGAGCTTGTTCATCCCTAACTGTTCAAAAGCCAAGGCAATGACTGCCTTAGTAGCCTCTGTCGCAAGACCTTGGTTCCAATAGTCTTTATTCAGAACATAGCCGATACTCCCCTTCTTCAGACAAAGATCCAAATCCAGTAAATCAATCGTCCCGATAAATTTTCCATTTTCTTTGAGCTCGATCCCCCATCTTCCAAGTGGGCTCGCTAGGTAAAAGAGGGCAATATTATTACGCGTCTCTTCTAGACTTTGATTGGTTGCAAAGGTATAGCGCGTAACTGTCTCATCAGAAGCATACTCAAACATAGCCGGTGCGTCTTCAAGAGTGACCGGACGCAAGTGCAAACGCTCTGTCTCCACTTCACGATAAGCCGCTAACTTCACATATAAATTTTCCATTTGACACTCCTTCTTTAGGGATTAGTTTAGCAAATAACCTAAAGGAAGGCAAGCTCAAATTTTTCTTGCTTTTTAACCCACTTTTCTATACAATAAAATCAATCAAAACAATCAGATAAGGAGTGAAAAGGTCATTGAGTCAAGAGAGCAATCTCACACCAATGGCCTTTTTACACCTAAATCTGAGCAAGGAGGCAAAAATGCTCATTGGAATTCCTAAAGAAATTAAAAACAACGAAAATCGGGTCGGTTTGACACCTGCAGGTGTACAAAGCTTGGTGAAGAAAGGTCATCACGTTTTGGTAGAAACAAATGCTGGACTTGGTTCTGGCTTTGCGGATGAAGATTACACGAAGCAAGGGGCAACCATCGTTGCAACTGCTGCAGAAGCTTGGGCAGCTGAGATGGTGGTCAAAGTCAAAGAACCCCTCGCTGAAGAATATGGCTTCCTTCGCGAAGACCTCTTGCTCTTCACCTACTTGCATATGGCTGCCGCACCTGAATTAGCAGATGCTATGGTCGCAGCTAAAACAACTGGGGTGGCCTACGAAACGGTGCGTGACCTTGATGGACAATTGCCTCTCTTGGTGCCAATGAGTGAGGTTGCTGGACGGATGGCCGTGCAAATCGGTGCTCACTTCCTGACCAAACAAGAAGGTGGATCAGGAGTCCTCCTAGGTGGGGTGCCAGGTGTTCCCAAAGGAAAAGTCACCATCATCGGTGGCGGGGTCGTTGGAACCCACGCGGCTCGTATCGCCCTTGGACTTGGTGCCCAAGTGACCATCTTAGATATCAGTGCTAAGCGTTTGGCAGTTCTGGAAGATGTCTTTGGTCACCAAATCCAAACCCTTATGTCCAATCCATTTAACATTGAAGCCAGCGTCCGTGATGCCGATGTTGTCATCGGTGCTGTCTTGATTCCTGGTGCTAAAGCTCCTAAATTAGTGACAGACGATATGGTTAAACAAATGCGTCCCGGTTCAGTTATCGTCGATGTGGCCGTTGATCAAGGTGGTGTTATCGAAACAGCAGACCGTGTCACAACGCATACGGAGCCAGTTTACGAAAAACATGGCGTACTCCACTATGCCGTTGCCAATATCCCAGGGGCTGTCGCTCGTACCTCTACTATCGCCCTTACCAATGTTACACTTCCTTATGTCGAATCCCTAGCTGACAATGGCTTCCACAAGGCAATTTCCCTCGACGAAGGCCTGCGCCAAGGGGTCACCACTTACCAAGGTCACATCACTAGCCAACCCGTTGCTACTGGTTTAGAGCGTGACTTCACACCAATTGATGAATTGGTTTAAACTATCATATATTTAAAGAATTACCATCGAAAAAACAAGTTATTTTGAGTTTTTTAAATCATCTTTAGAGACTTTCCGCCGTGAGAAAAGTGCTTGAAACAATTTAGTTTCGAGCACTCGGAATAATTGAGACCTTAGGCTCAATTATTAGTCATGGAACTTCTTGGATTGCTGAAATCATCCACTGGATAATTTCACCTAACCTCCGTTCTCACCTAAGGAAAGGCCAGGAGATGATTTTATCGTCAATTTAAGGCAAAGATCCGAAGATCTTTGCCTTTTTATTCTGCTTCTTCTTCCACATCCGGTTTTTCTTTGAGCACTGGATTTGGGATTGGCTCGTAGGCCCGGATAATCTCTGCTACTACTGGATGACGAACGACATCCTTGGCAGAGAAATGCACAAAGTCAATTTGAGAAATGTTCTTCAATTTCTCCTGAGCATCAATCAAGCCGGATTTAACATTTCGCGGAAGGTCAATCTGGCTAGTATCTCCATTGACAATCATCTTAGAGTTAAAACCAAGACGGGTCAAAAACATCTTCATCTGCATGATGGTGGTATTTTGCGCTTCATCGAGGATGACAAAGGCATCGTCCAAGGTCCGTCCCCGCATATAAGCCAAAGGCGCAATCTCGATAATCTCCCGCTCCATCATCCGAGTTGTTTGGTCTTTCCCTAAAATCTGGTAAAGAGCATCATAGACCGGTCGTAGATAAGGGTCTACTTTTTCTTTAAGATCCCCTGGTAGGAAACCAAGGCTCTCTCCAGCTTCTACAGCAGGACGCGTCAAAATGATCCGCTTGACCTGACCACGCTTGAGGGCGGTCACGGCCAAAGTCACTGCTAGGAAGGTTTTCCCAGTTCCCGCTGGTCCAATCCCAAAAGTGACATCATGGTTCTTGACACTATCCACATAGATCTTTTGTCCAAGCGTTTTAACCCGAATGGGCTTGCCGTAACTGTCCTTGATAATCTCTTCTTCATAGAGAGCGATGAACTTATCCAATTCACCATTTCTCACCATGGTAATGGCGGTCACCACATCCGGCGTCCCAATGGTCATGCCACGGTTGACGAGGACCAAAAGAGCCTGGATGACTTGACGAACCTGCTCGCAGGTTTCTTCTTCCCCAATGATTTGGACGATTTCTGTCCGGGCATGAATAGTCACCCCAAATTCTTGCTCCATCAAACGGAGATGGCGTTCGTTAGATCCAAACAAATGAAAGAGATCGTCTGGATGCGTTAATGTAATTTCAACTGAATGTTCTTGCAAATAAAGAACCTCTCTACCTGTGTTTTTCTATTATTATAACAAAGAGGCCGAGAAAAAACCATCCTCGACCTATCCTTCTCTAGTGGGCTTGGTATTCTTCCCAAATCGCATCAAAATCGCCAAGATTAAAGGAAAAGCTGGCATGCTCTTCTAGATAGCGACTGACCTCATCGAAGTCATCTGTATGCTTGGGAGAAGCAGACTCGTGAAATGCAAGATCTGCTAGAATGGCCTTAGGAGCATTGCTTTTAGGATTGCGCTCCGTCATCAGCCAAGTATAAAATGATTTTCGCATAAGCCTCCTCTTAGATTAACTCTGTTCCAAACTGGTCTTGCTTGATTTTTTTGGCCTTCATCAAACCACCCAAAGCCTTTTTGAACTGACCTTTTGAAATCCCAAAAGTTGCTTTGATTTCTTCTGGAGACGACTTATCATTCAAGGTCATAAAGCCTCCATTGGCTTCCAAATAGGTCAAAATCATTTGGGCATCGTTTTCCAACATTTCAAAGGAACGTGGCTTCAAAGATAGGTTCAAGGTCCGATCCACTTCACGAAATCCAATGACGCGGGCATTTAAGACCTCTCCCAAACGTGGTTCTGCATATCGCTCACTTGGGTGGATAAAGCCCAGCATATTATT
Source organism: Streptococcus sp. HMSC076C09 (assembly GCF_001837905.1). Lineage (NCBI taxonomy): Bacteria > Bacillati > Bacillota > Bacilli > Lactobacillales > Streptococcaceae > Streptococcus > Streptococcus sp. HMSC076C09. The sequence goes on along the minus strand of NZ_KV834646.1, from coordinate 84,723 downwards.
CTCTGGAAGGTAAACAAAGGTTCCAGACAATTTCAAGCGGTAGACAATGGCTGGCCAGTTTTGGTTTTGCATATTGTTGTAGGCTGGACGAGCCAAACGCTGGAAATCTTCCTGGTAGGCTAAGATCCCCCAAATCCGATCTTTCTTATCAACTTCTAATCGAATATAGAGACGATCGCCCTTTTTAGGCCATAGATCTTTGATCTCCGGTAGGATATCTAGTGAGACAACAATCTGCTTATCTGGAAGCCCTGTATCCACGAAGACTCCCAAATCCTTGCGCACTTCCGTGACCGTTCCCCAGCCAAAGCTTTCTTGAGTTGCTGTGACTTCAAGTGTCGTGAGTCGGAGCTTTTGCTTCATATCCGTATAGGCAAAGCCCTTGACACTTTCTCCGACTTGATGGGGGCCTTCTGCTTTATCAAGCGCGTAGGTCTGGCCATCTTTTTGAACAAAATAGAAGTGATCATTTTCATCGATGACCATTCCCATGATGTAGCTTGCTAGATTCGTATTCATGTTTCCTTCTTTCCTCTTGCCTCTTCACAAGAATAATGGAAATAAAACCCAGCCAGCAGTGCCAACTGAGTCTTTCTTTCCTGTAATGGTTGGGATGGATTAAACTTCCATCAATTCTTTTTCTTTGTGCGCTGTCATTTCATCCACATGCTTAACAGCGTCATCCGTAACTTTTTGAATCTCTTTTTCAAGACCTTTCAATTCATCTTCTGTGATTTCTTTTGCTTTTTCTTGTTTCTTCGCTTCATCCATAGCATCACGACGGATGTTACGGATCGCTACTTTAGCATTTTCACCCACTTTTTTCACTTCTTTTGCCAAGTCGCGACGAGTTTCTTCTGTCAAAGCTGGGATAACCAAGCGGATAACAGATCCATCGTTGGCTGGAGTGATACCAAGGTCAGAAGCATTGATGCTGTGCTCGATGTCTTTCAAAGATGATTTATCAAATGGTGTGATCAACAAGACACGTGCTTCTGGAATCGTGATAGATGCCAATTGGTTCAAAGGAGTCTCTACTCCGTAGTATTCTACGAAAATACGATCCAAAAGACTTGCGTTTGCACGTCCAGCACGGATGCTACCAAATTCACGTCCCAAACTTTGGTGAGACTGGGTCATTCTTTCTTTTGCTTTTTCTACGATTGGGTTTGCCATAATCTTCCTCTATTTTCTATTATTTTTCTACGTTATTCGATACGGTTGTACCGATATTTTCACCAAAGACAACGCGTTTGATATTGCCTGGTTCATTCATATTAAAGACAACCAAGTCAATGTCGTTGTCCATGGAGAGAGTAGAGGCTGTTGAGTCCATGATGCGAAGACCTTTGTTGATCACATCGCGGTGAGTCAATTCCTCAAATTTCACAGCTGAAGCATCTTTTTTCGGATCGGCATTATAAACACCATCGACCCCATTTTTGGCCATGAGAATGGCATCTGCTTCAATCTCAGCTGCACGAAGGGCTGCGGTCGTATCTGTTGAGAAGTAAGGAGAACCGATCCCTGCACCAAAGATCACGATCCGATCTTTTTCAAGGTGACGAAGGGCACGACCACGGATATATGGTTCTGCAACTTGTTGCATAGCAATCGCAGTTTGAACACGGGTATCCACGCCAACTTGTTGAAGCGAATCAGCCATCACAAGGGCGTTCATGACAGTCCCAAGCATCCCTGTGTAGTCTGCTTGGACACGATCCATCCCTGCTTCTGCAGCAGGTTCTCCGCGCCAAAGGTTTCCCCCTCCAATCACCAAGGCAATTTCAATTCCAAGTTCGTGAACTTCCTTGATTTCTTGAGCCATATTTTGGACAGTTTTGATATCGATTCCGACACCACGTTCGCCAGCAAGAGCCTCACCAGATAGCTTGATTAAGATACGTTTATACTTAGGTTCTACCATTTTCTCTCTCCTTTTTTGATCTGTATTATTTTACCATAAATTACGTTTTTTATATAGTCATATCCATCAAAATTTTCTTTTTTCCATCCGATTAGTTTTACCAACTGTAGCAAATAAAAATGGCGTACAAAAAAAGCTACCCGAAGGCAGCTTTTCATTTCAATTAAAGTGAGTTAACATCCACTTTGATACCAGGACCTTGAGTTGTAGTCAAAGTCAAGCTAGTTACGTAAGTACCTTTAGCTGTAGCTGGTTTTGCTTTTTGGATTGTGTCGTTGAAAGCTTTAAAGTTTTCAACCAATTTAGTATCATCGAATGAAACTTTACCGATGATCGCTTGAACGATACCTGCTTTATCAGCACGGTAAGTGATTTTACCACCTTTAGACTCTTCAACTGCTTTCGCAACATCCATTGTTACTGTACCAGTTTTAGGGTTTGGCATCAAGTTACGTGGTCCAAGGACACGTCCAAGACGTCCAACAAGAGCCATCATATCAGGTGTAGCGATAACAACGTCGAAGTCCAACCAACCATCGTTGATTTTCGCAACAAGGTCATCTTCACCTACGAAGTCTGCACCAGCAGCTTTTGCTTCTTCAGCTTTTGCACCACGTGCAAATACAAGTACGCGAGCTGTTTTACCAGTTCCGTTTGGCAATACCATTGCACCACGGATTTGTTGGTCAGCTTTTTTCACGTCGATGTTCAAGTTGTATGCAACTTCTACAGTTGCGTCAAATTTTGCAAAGTTAGTTTCTTTTGCAAGAGCTACAGCTTCTTCTACGCTGTAGACTTTTGTGCTGTCGATTTTTTCAAGAGCAGCACGAAGTTGTTTGCTTTTTTTAGCCATTTTATCTTTCTCCTTGTAATGTGGTCATATCGATTTTCATCTCCCACGTCACTCGTCATTTGATCAAGTGTATTGCGGGCAAATAGGATTGTTACAATTAGTCAGTAACAGTGAATCCCATAGAACGAGCAGTACCTTCGATCATACGCATTGCAGACTCAATGTTTGCAGCGTTCAAATCTGGCATCTTAGTTTCAGCGATTTGTTGTACTTGTGCACGAGTTACAGTTGCAACTTTCGTTTTGTTTGGTGTACCTGAACCTTTTTCAACACCTGCAGCTTTTTTCAAAAGAACAGCAGCTGGTGGTGTTTTTGTAACGAAATCGAATGATTTGTCTTCATAAACAGTGATAACAACTGGGATGATCATACCAGCTTGATCAGCTGTACGAGCGTTAAACTCTTTAGTGAATCCCATGATGTTGATACCTGCTTGACCAAGCGCTGGACCAACCGGTGGAGCTGGAGTAGCTTTACCAGCAGGGATTTGCAATTTTACAAGTTTTTCGACTTTTTTAGCCATTTCTTAAATCCTCCTTTGTGGTTTTGGCGGTAATTACAGATTTTTACCTCCCACAAGTATGCTTTGTGCATACCTTTCTATTATACACGATTTCTCTTTTTTTGCAAGAAAAAATTAAAATATAGTAAACTTTTTTTTCGTTTTATGATAGAATGAAGCTATGTTAATCAAAGTTGCTTCTGTATTATTTATTTTTTTAACGCTGATTCTGAGTGGCATCATTGTTCACCTCTTTAAACTCCAAAAAAGAGGATGGCGATCTACCGATATTGCCTTTCCTTTATTTGCCTTGGAATACTACCTGATCTCAGACAGTGCCTTTTACCACAGCCTCTTACCACTGCTAGCCTTGAGCCTTTCGCTTTTGGCCTTGGGGCTAACGATTTATTTCTTAAAAAAGAAAAAGTGTTTTTATTATCCGAAATTTATCAAATACTTCTGGCGCGCTGGATTTCTAGTTACCTTCTTGCTCTATCTGATCTTAACCGCTAGTTTGTTTATCTAATGGCAAAGAGGCTGGGACAAAAATCCTAGCCTCTCAATTTTCTTTGGATTGTCGAGCAAGACGCAGTGGTTGAGTGGGCTCTACTACGCTGATTTCATCAGCTTTTACAGCCCTACTCAACTGTGCGGAGGTGGGACGACGAAATCGAATTCTAACGAATTACCGATTTCTGTCCCACTCTCTTTTTTATTTCTTTCGATGAAAGAACCAGCCCACTAGTTTCTTGAATACTTGAATCAAGAAGAGAGCAAGAACTGCCATGATAGCGCAGATAAGCAGCGTTTGAAGCCTCAAGGGGCTCATGTTAAAGAATCTCCCTAAGATACTACTTGAAACCAGGAAGGCTAGGATATTTCCTAGAAGAACCAGTCTCTTGTAGTGATTGAGAGGCTGGGATTCTTGATAGATAATGGTAAAGCCAACGAAGGCCATCAAGCAGATGGCTGCACTTGAGAGTTCTTCCGACCTCATGCCAAATGTTGAAGAGAGCAATACCAAACTAAAGATCAGTATAAAATCCGTCAAGGCAGCAGGTAGCGCATTTTTAAAGACCGTTTCGATAAAGCGCCCTTTGATGCGCTCGCTATTGGGCTCAAGCGCTAGAAAGAATCCTGGAATCCCAATCGTAAAACCACTGATCAAAGACATCTGTGACGGCATAATGGGATAGGTAAAGGCTAAAAGCGTCACTGAGATGGCCAACAAAATGGAAAAGATATTCTTGATCAAAAAGAGACTGGCTGATCGTTGAATATTATTGACCACCCGCCGACCTTCTGCCACGATGGACGGCATCTTTCCAAAGTCGGAATCCAGTAAAACCACTTGCGCCATCTTTTTGGTCGCATCATTTCCAGATTCCATCGCAATACTACAATCCGCTGTTTTGAGGGCCAGAATATCGTTGACGCCATCTCCAGTCATGGCGACTTTATGCCCCTTTGCCTGCAAGCCTTCTACAAGGCTTTTCTTTTGCTCTGGTGTCACTCGACCAAAGACTGTATACTGGCTCGCCGCTTGGTGCAAGTCTTCTTCCGTCAGCAAGGTTCTGGCATCGATTAGATCTTCTGCTCCTTTAATGCCTGCTTTTTGCGCGATGGCAGAAACTGTAGCTGGGTTGTCCCCTGAAATGACCTTAATGGTCACTCCTTGTTGTTTGAAGTAGGCGAAGGTTTCTTTGGCATTTTTTCTCAAAGGATTGGAGAGAATAATCCAGGCTACCAAGTCTACAGGAGCCTCTAAAGTCTCTCCCAGGTGTTCTCCCTTATATTTCCCAAAGGCCAAGACCCGATTCCCTGCCTGAGTAGCAGGAGCTATCTCTTGTTCAAGCTCAGAGAAGCCCTCTCGTAAGACAAATTCTGGAGCCCCCAATACATAGATCCCAGATTCAAAGGCAATGGCCCCATACTTTTTCTTAGACGTAAAGGGCTGAATGTCGAGAGCCTCCCAAGGCTGGCTGACTTGTGTCTTGTGGAATTTACGGATGGCATCCATGGTATCGTTTTGATCCATACTAGCTTCTACATACTGAGCTAGAGCTTCCAAGTCTTGAGCGTCTTTAACTGGACGAATCTCTGTTACTTCCATACCCGGCTCTGTAATGGTCCCTGTCTTATCGACACAAAGGATATCCACGCGCGATAAGGTCTCAATCCCCTTCATGCTATTGAGCAGGACCTTTTCCTTGGCTAATCTGACAGCACCCAGAGCCAGTGCCAAGGTCATCAAGAGATACAAGCCTTCTGGAATCATCCCGATCAAGGCCCCGACTGTTGAAGTCACACTGAGCTTGAGACTATCGCCTAGGCTGATATAGCTGCGAAGAAAAAGGAGCGAACCTAGCGGAATGATAAGGAGACCAATGATCCCCACAATGCGATTGACCGCATGGACCATATCGGACTCCTCATGAGACTTGACCTGCTTGGCTTCCAGGCTCAATTGGTTGATGTAGGAGTCGTTCCCAACTTTATCCAATCGTGCCAGTCCTTGACCAGCAATCACAAAGCTACCTGACATGAGCGCATCTTGCGCTCCTTTTTTGACCTCATCGGCTTCACCTGTCAATTGCGACTCATCGACTTTTAGCTCGCCCTCCAGCAAGACCCCATCCGCATAGATCTGATCTCCAGCTTGAAAACGAACCAGATCGCCCTCTACCAGCTGATCGATCGGTAGAGCGACTTCTTTTCCTTCGCGAAGAACGATCGCCTCACTCATATGCAGAAATTGCATCTGACGCAAGATCCGTCGAGAGCGGACTTCCTGCACAATTCCTACCAAGGAGTTGACCACGACGACCGGGACAAACAAGAGATTGTTCCAAGACTTCACTGCTACCAGCAAGACCGCTAAGACCAGGAAAATCAGATTAAAGTAAGTAAAGACATTGTCTCGAATGATCTGCCCAATACTTTTTTCTGTCTTAATCGTGACCCTATTTTGCTTGCCCTCTTGGATCTTTTTGGCTACTTCTTCCTGACTGAGTCCTTCTAATCTAACCATTGCTTTCCTCACTCATGTATTTCCAAGGGCAATCCTTCTGGATCAAAGAAAAATGCCATCTTCTTGCCATCAAAATCATCATAGCGAAGGCCTGTATTCTCAATACCTAGCTGATCCAATCTAGCTAGATAGGCCTCTACATCATCCACTTGAAAGGCCAGATGACGCAGTCCCGCATGCTCGGGCAAGGGGAGCTTAGGCCGTTCTGGGGCTGTCGGTTTGATAAAGAGTTCTAAAGTCAGCTGCCCCTGACGGAGATTGATCAAGATATCTCCGCGTTCGGGACGGTCATACTCACTGACAATCGCAAAGCCCAACTGGTCCACATAAAAATGCAACATAGCGTCGCGATCCCGTCCAATGATGGCAATATGATGAATCGTGTCTAACTTCATCTGGTCCTACTTTCTATTTTCTATAAAAAGAAAAGGGAGTGGGGCATATGCCCTTTTTCCCTATCCTTATGATTGTTGCAATACTTTTCGAGGCTTGGTCCCTTCAGCTGGTCCAATCACACCCGCTGCTTCCAACTCTTCCATGAGGCGAGTCGCCCGGTTAAAACCAACCGATAAGCGGCGCTGGATCATCGAAGCACTGGCTTTTTGGGTCTCGATGACGAGTGCTTTGGCCTCTTCAAAGAGAGGATCACCCTCGTCTGAGCCACCCATACCTCCATCAAAGTCTGACTCCGATACTTCTCCTGGATCAAAGGCATCATCATAATCAGCTTCTGCCTGCTCTTTGACAAAGTTGACAATCCGCTCGACATCGTCATCTGAGATAAAGGATCCCTGTAGACGAATCGGATGATTTTCATCAATCGGTTTAAAGAGCATGTCTCCGCGACCGAGCAATTTCTCTGCTCCATTTTCATCCAAGATGGTCCGTGAGTCGGTCCCAGATGATACCGCAAAAGCGACACGGGAAGGCACATTGGCCTTGATCAAACCTGAGATAACGTCAACCGATGGCCGTTGGGTCGCAAGGATCATGTGGATCCCTGCTGCACGCGCCTTTTGTCCAAGACGAATAATGGCATCTTCCACTTCTTTACTTGCGACCATCATCAAGTCTGCCAACTCATCGACAATGACCACGATCAATGGAAGGGGCACTTGCTTCATCTCAGACTGGGCATTGTACTCCGCAACCTTGGCATTAAAGCCAGCAATATTCCGAGCGCCCACTTTCGAGAAGAGTTCATAACGATTTTCCATCTCATCAACGACCTTCTGCAGGGCCCGACTAGCCTTGCGTGGATTGGTCACCACTGGAATCAAAAGGTGAGGAATATCATTGTAGACAGAAAGCTCCACCATCTTTGGATCGACCATCATAAACTTGACTTCGTCCGGACGAGCCTTCATCAAGATACTCGAAATAATCCCATTGACCGCTACTGACTTACCAGATCCGGTAGACCCCGCGACCAAAAGGTGGGGCATCCGGGCCAAATCAAAGGTCCGAGCCGAGCCATCTACAGCCTTCCCAAGAGGAATCTCAAGGAGTTTAGCCGGATCTGTTTTGGACTGCTCCCACAATTCACGGAAGGAAACGGTCGCTATCTCTGAGTTGGGCACTTCAATCCCGACCAGAGACTTCCCTGGAATCGGTGCTTCAATCCGCACATCCTTGGCAGCTAGGGCCAAGGCCAAATCATCTGCTAGGTTAGAGATGCGGTTGACCCGCACACCGACAGCTGGCTTAACCTCATACTTGGTAACAGAAGGACCGATTTCCGCCCGCTCCACTGTCGCCTTGATATTGAAGCTTGCAAAGGTCTCTTCCAAAATGCGGATATTCTGACGAACGATGTTTTTCTCTTTGGATTGATTTTTCGGCTTGTCAGGTGCGAAGAGATCAATCGTTGGAAGCTTGTACTGAAGGAGTTCCTTAGGTGTGAAATCTACTTGAACTTCTTCCCCATCGTCCTCGAATTCTTCGGCTTCCGGAAACTCTTCGTATGCTTCAGGCTCTTCAGGCCATTCTTCATCTGGCAGGTAGATCTCTGGTGTGGTTGGTGCGACAATTTCGGCTTCTGGGAAGGACTCTGTGAACGGCTCCTCCGCCAACACCTCTCCCGTTTCAGGGTCTACAGGATGCCCTTCCATTGAAAGGGGAGTTGGAAGAACTGCACTTGCTTCTTCTTGCTCTCTTTCAGCTGCCGCGGCTTCCTCAGCAGCTCTCGCTTCCTTTTCAAGGAATTTCTGCTCGCGACGCTCTTTACGTTTTTCCATAGAAGAATGGAAGGCTTCCGAGCCCTTTTCAAACAAATCATAGATGGAGTAAGGACTCATCAAGAGAATCCCCAATCCAATAAAGAGAAGGCCGATAAAATAAGAGCCAATATTTGAAAAGAGGAAGGAAATAGGAGCATAAAGAAGGGCACCTATCATACCACCACCGGCAAAGCTCTCCACTCGCAGATGAATCAAGTCTGCCATGATTCTTGAAAAGGTGACCTTGATCCCATTATTGTCTAAATGAAGGGAGGATACAAAGAAGGCCTGAAACATCAAGAGAAGCCCAGCAAAGAAGCTTAGGAATCCTGAAATCACCCCTTCGTGTTTGTCCAGCCATTTAAAGGCATAGAGGTAGAAAAAGGTCGCTAAAATAGCCAAGTAAGCCAAACTCCCAACAAACAGTCGGATCAAGTTGTAGGCCAAGACACCTACTGCTCCCAATTTCAAGGTCGCAAAAACTAAAACCAGACTAATCAGAATGGTCGCAATCATGCGATGAATCGCTTTTTTTCTTTCTAATTCTGCTTTGGACAGTCGTCTCGTCGACCGTGTTTTTTTTGATTGATTATTGTTTGCCATAACCTTTATTATATCACATTTCCAAGCCAGTTCTCTAGTAAAATCATTTCCTCAATTTTTCAAAATAAAGTAAAAAAACAGCACCGATTGGGTACTGTTCTTTAGAGCTGTTTAGAACGATATTCAATGATGTTCAAATTCCAAAATGGTTCTTACTCAGATTTTTTATCCTCCGGTGTGATGGTATCTAGAACTTGGTTGAATTTTTGCTCTCTTTCCAAGTCATGATCCATTTGAATGATATCGATTTGATCTTGTACATTTGTTTGTTGGACTTGTGGTTTATATAGTGAGGTAAATCCTACTCCAATCACCAGTAGACTCGCTCCAAGGACGCAAAGTCTTTTGACATGCCAAGCCATAGGCAAGGGAATTTTTGCTCCGAAACCTGATTTCTTAATCCAATCCGGATGGTCTCGCATGACACGATTTACCGCCATCAGAGGCTTCAGGTAGCCAAAGAGCGTAATGACCGTTGTCAACCCAATCACCCGAAAACGATTCTGATTGGACGGAGAAACATGGTTCACTTCCATCAAGACCATTCCCGTAATCACTAAAGTAATGACCAGTAATAAGCCCAAAGATCTCCATAGACCTTCCCTACGGTAGCATTTCAATTCATCAAATGACATCTGGTTAAAATTCTTATTCATTCTCCAATAACTCCTTGTGTTTTTTCAGGTATTGTTTCCCATACCATTCTTCTACAGACTTGCCTTCCCATTCACGGTATTCTTCAGGAAATTTCCATTTGTAATATGCTTGAAGGAAGTATGGTAAGCCTATAAAAGCACTGACAGCAAGCACTACTATATTACAAAAGATCCACAGCAATAAAAAGCCAAATGCCTTGATGGAAGTTGAAACATCTAATGAAAAGATTCCCAAAATATGCTTGATAATGATCCCTATTCCTAAAATAGCCATCCCATAAAGAGAAATCATTTTTGCGATCTTATTAAGGAAAGTATCTTCCGAAGCCTCTGCATACATAAGTTTTCTTAATCCTGCTAACGCAATTGTAAACAGCATGTAAGTTGCTATCATCATGATTCCATAAATGGCAATGATTTCTGCAGTGGATAGATTGGCCAATAAAATGTCAAAAACAACTAGATCTATTTCCAATATGAACCAAACCAAAAATGTAAAAACGTGAAACTGATAGCGATATGGTAACAGGTAAGCTCGTTTCACCCACTTTCCAATCACAACGAAAGAAAGCCAAATGAGAACCAAGATTAAAAATACATTTACTGTTAAGGATTCATGCTTAGCTATTGGAAGAGTTAACGTCTTGCTTTCATGAAATTCCATTGATACAATCAACAGAAAGAAGTTAAAACCGACAGGAAAAATAAGGGATAAAATAAAACTTCGAATTCGAAACCAAAGAGAAGCATGCCCATTCTTAAAAAATTTCGCTGTCTTATCATGTTGCTCTTGCTGTAACTTTACAAACCCATCGTCTTCGAGATTGAGACTTTCTTCAAAACTGGCTTTAAAGATCGATTTCTTCATTCTTATCTTCCAACAACTCCTTGTGTTTTTTCAGGTACTTCTTACCATACCACTCTTCCAGTGATTTTCCTTCGAACTCTCGATATTCTTCTGAATATTTATTTCGATAGTAACCATATAGTGAATGGGGCAAAAGTAATATAAAATACATACCCAAAAATATCACATTCATTAGAAATATCATACCAATCACTGATACTACACCTATAATATCGGTTCTAACTTCTCCGATTTGTGGAAAAAAGAATTTTAAAACCATCCAAATTGCAACAATTCCTCCAGCAAATCCTGTAACTAATTGAATTTGTTTAGATTGAGAACCATTATCAGTTTGTTTTTCATATAATCGAGTTCGAATTGAAGATATTCTTTTTCGAATAATCATCCCATCAATGATTCCAATTAGAGAATAAATTACAAGTAAACCAGGAATGGTTAAAGTTCTCCCAAAACCACTAATAAAGAATAAATTAACAAACAATATCATCCATATTATATACAAGTTTCCATTTAGAATGCTAACATATGGAACTTTTGCAATGTATTGTTTTCTACAATTGACTTTACTTATGGCATACCACAAAAAACCGCACAAGAAAAATAACCAGAATGGCAAAAAATTGATGCCCCAAGTTTTCACAGTCATGCCATTCTGTGGATGGGCAATATTTGAATCGGTTATTGCTGATAGTCCAAACAGGAACAAAATCCCCATAAATGAGAATAGTTTTCTCGCAATACTAAATGGCTTTGTGTAGATTTTTCGACTATTTGTGTCCTTGACCATATAATCGATAAAGCCATCATGACGCAAACGACGGCTCTCATAAAAATTGGCATTAAAGATTGATTTCTTCATTTTTATCTTCCAACAACTCCTTATGTTTTTCAGGTTCTTTCATTTAATCTCTATTTCGATTGGAGAATTTACAGATGATTGCCTTCATCCTTCAAGTATTGTTTAGCCTTTCGAACAATATAAAGTGATTCATCTTCTGAAACTAACTTGTGAAAGAGATCATTGGCTCTGTGCTGATCACCTTTAAGAGTGGCATTCAAGGCTTGGTAGTAGATAATTTCCAACTGCTGGTACTTGAAATCATTGCTTAAATCTTCGAAATAGTCATTGCTTTGATGCGCAATGGTTAAATCATAAAGGGCAAGACAGACCTTTCTTGTTTTCTCAGCCAGTGTCGGGTCTGTGATAGTCAATTCATTCAACCGACCCTCCAGTTCTCCTCTAGACAAATCAGGATCTGTCAGGACAGTTGATCGCATGAGATAACTTTCAAAAAAGTTTTTATATTTCTGCGGATAATCCGTCTGACTAAGTGCTTCCCTAGCTTCTTTTATGACAGTATCGAAATCTCCCATCATAAAAGAATAGGCAACCGATGTCAGCTTAATATCTATCTGTGAAATAGCTTTTTTCACATTCTTGTTCAACTGAAGGTATTGCTGCCAAAAAGCTAAATCTAAGTCTACATGGAGCAAGGTGTTGCACTTGTTGGTGTAGCTTTTCTTGAGCAATTGGATGAATAAAATCAAGCATGCAATAACCAATAAAACGCCAGCAGTCTGAAGAAGATTATCCCTGACCACTAATCCAATGCAAAAGATCAGAAGCATTGCTAACAAGCCTGCAGATCTAATATAGAGTCTATAGTTTTTGCGTAGAGTTTTATAATCCAATTTGTAGCCTCCTATTCATGATACGGTTTTTGAGGGAATTCGTTCATTTTCCACCAAATCAACTTATCTTCCATCATACCGAATTATCTATCTATATGCAACTTCCTTCTTAATTAGTGATTTATCAAATGTTATCAATCTTGAAACAACTTCAGAAAATAGAGAATCCCGTCCAGATTTGAAAGTATCGCAAAATTAAGGTACAATAGAGAAAGACAACTATGTTGGAAAGGAAGAATATGAAAAAATTAATCGCACTACTATTATTTTCCGGCTTGGCTTTGACAGCTTGTTCGTCTAATAAGACTGATGCTAACTCTTCAAGTTCAAGCAAAGAAAAGACAGAGCAGACAGCAACTTCTAGCTCTAGTGAAAAAGATCAAAAGAAAATTGAAGAAGAACAAAAGAAACTAGAACAACTGCGCAAAGATTTTAACGATGCCATGACCAATGAAAATGCAGTTTTTCCACAGCTCTCAAATGAAGTGGCTGAAGACGAAGCAGAAGTTAAAATCACAACAACTGAAGGCGACATCACTGTGAAGCTCTTCCCTAAATATGCGCCCCTTGCAGTTGAAAACTTCTTGACCCACGCAAAAGAAGGCTACTACAATGGCTTGCTTTTCCACCGTGTTATTAACAACTTTATGATCCAAACTGGGGATCCTAAGGGAGATGGTACTGGTGGCGAATCCATCTGGAAGGGCAAAGACAAATCCAAAGATTCAGGTACTGGTTTTGAAAATGAGTATTCTCCATACCTTTACAACCTTCGTGGAGCCCTTGCCATGGCCAATTCTGGTCCAAATACCAATGGTAGTCAATTCTATATCAACCAAAATAAGGATGATATTTCAAGTAAACTCCCAACTGACCGCTTCCCAGCTAAGATCATCGATGCTTATAAAAATGGTGGAAATCCAACCCTCGATGGTGGTAACTACACTGTCTTTGGCCAAGTGATCGATGGCATGGATGTGGTCGATAAAATCGCCTCTGCCGAAACTGATGATAAGGACAAACCAAAAACAGATATCAAAATTGAAAAAATTGAAATCTTAAAAGACTATGATTTCAAGAAATAATGAAAAGAGAACCGAGAGGTTCTCTTTTTAAGATATTGATAAACAATTTACATAAAATTAGCTAGTAGATTCATTGGTAAAAAAAATGAATTCTAATTATTTAAGACATTCATCTACTGGAACTTTCCGCTGTGAGAAAAGTGAGGCTGGGACAAAAGTCCTAGCCCCTCAATTATTTTTGGATTGTCGAGCAAGACGCAG